>CAZSST010000007.1:26888-34362 GCA_964609575.1 uncultured Candidatus Cloacimonas sp. | reverse complement strand
GGCCTGTATGCTCATCCCAGCTAACCCGCGGAGCCTGGAACACGCCAAAGGCATAGGGATAGATCTGATTGGCATAGCACATCTTAACTGCAGTGTAGTAGTCGGCAACTTCCTTTCCGGAGGCGTCCAGCACCTGGCCATGATCATAAGTGCAGCCTGTGATTTGCAAGGCAGCCTGAACTCCCTCGCAAAGGCGTTCTTTGATGAGCTTCGCAGCATTAACTGTAGCTCCGCCACCCAGAAGCGTACCACGTGAAGCAACGGTGGTGCCGCCATCGGGGATATTGCTGGTGGAGGGATAGCGGTAGCGGATCAGCTCTTTGGGAATGCCCAGTTCATATGCTGCGATCAGGATCATGGCGCTTTCAGAGCCCTGACCGTTCTCATGGATGCCGGTTTCCAGCAGCACACTGCCATCGGGCTGGATATTGATAATGGCGCTATTGAAATCCGTGCCTTCCGCACCCAGGCTCATGCCACGGTAGGCAATGGCATAGCCGATGCCGTACCATTCTTCCTGCTCGGGATTGCCGTAGCTGCACTGCTTTTTTTTGGCTTCATAATCAATTTCCTGCAAAACCTTATCCATGGCTTGCTGCAGCGATACCGTATGCGTATCCAAAACCTGACCGGTGATGGTAGTGCTGCCCTGATGAACCATGTTTATCCTGCGGAATTCGCTTTCATCCAGCTTCAACCTTTCCGCTGCGATCTCCACCAGCTGCTCGATGCTGAAATTTACCTGGGGTGAGCCGAAGCCACGAAAGGCGCCACTGAACACGTTATTGGTATAAACTCCATACACATCGCAATGCACATTGGGCACTTCGTAGCAGCCACAGCATTGCACCGTACTACGCCAGGTTACCCAGGGAGTAACGCTGCAATATGCTCCTCCATCGGCTACCATGCGTACTTTTACGGAAACGATCTTGCCATTGTTTTTTAAGCCCATGCGGTATTGAAGTTTATAGGGATGGCGTTTATAGCTTTCGCGCATGCTCATTTCACGGGTGTAAGTGAGCTTTACTGGACGTCCCGTTAAAAGGGAACAAAGTGCCGCCCGGGCACAAACCAAGGCAGCAGTATCATCCTTGCCACCAAAGCCACCGCCCATGGGAACCGTTTTCACTTCCACGTCCTTTAGCTGGAAACCCAATGTGGAAGCCACAAACCTGCGGGTGCTGAAAGGATGCTGCATGCTTCCCAACACTTCCATCACCCCATCGGGGCGCAGGTTACACAGCGCTGATTCCGGCTCCAAATAGGCATGCTCCACTCGGGAAGTATTGAATTCCTGTTCGATAATGACATCAGCTTCTTCTTCGCCTTTGTCTATATTGCCGGTACGTACACAGTGGTAATTGCACACGTTGCTGCCATGATCAGGATGCAAGAGAGGCGTTTGGGGCAAAAGGGCTGTTTCCGGATCGAAGGTACCTTCCGTGACTTCATAATCCACTTTGATGAGTGGCAGGGCACTTAGCGCAGTTTCCCTGCTTTCTGCTACCACCAAAGCCAGAACGTCACCGGTGCTTCGGATGCGTTCATGCACCAGAGTTGGATAATCCTTGATGATTTGGCCAAACTTGATGTCCCCTGGAATATCCAAGGCAGTAAAAACCGCCACCACACCCTTCAGCTTCAAAGCTGCGGAATAATCAATCGCTTTCAGCCAGGCACTGGCCACCGGAGCATGCAGGGGAACGGCATGCAGCATCTGCGGCAAAGTGTAATCATCGGTATATTTTGCTTTGCCGGTAACCTTGGCATAGGCGTCGTTGCGGAAGGCTTTGCTAGTTGCTTTCATACATTTCTCCGCAGTTCGTAGTGGCTCCAGAAGTCACGATAGGGATTGGGGGTATCACCAAGGCTGGGAAGTACCGGATTGGGTGCTCCCAGGCGTTCGTAGTGGTATTTATCCGCATTTGTTTCCATGCCCATCATGGCTGCTGGTCTGGTGCCGATAAGTTCGATAAGCTTCTCGATACTGATCTTGTTTTTGGCTACCAGATGCTCTGCCAGAAGCGTAAAGAGCGCACCCGTTCCGGCAATGCCCATCGGTGTTTCTGAAGGATGCACAATGCCTTTGTCCTTATCCAAGGCGCCAAAGGCGCAGTGATCGGAGGCAATAATATCAAAAACCCCATCCTGCAAGAGCTCCACCATCATGCCCCTGCTGCTTTCGCTACGAAGTGGGGGAGCACAAAGCCATTCATGACCCTTGGCGTCTTTCAGATTGTCTTCGTTCAGCAGCAGGTAGTGCGGGGCTGTTTCGCAGGTTATGTAGTCAGCTTCCTGCTTGGCTTGTTTGATCAGCAACGCTGCCTGGGGACATGATACATGCACAATATGCAGGGGATACTTATGCTTCAGAGCCAAGTCCAATAGCTTTTCCACAGCAGTTATCTCGGCTTTTTCGGGACGGCGCAAACCGTGATCGGCAGGCTTATGAAAAGGGTAACGATCCGCGTATTCACTAATCATGCTATCATCTTCGCAATGAACCAGGAGCCTGGGTTTATGGCTATGCATATCCACCATAAAGCGTTCTATGGCTTCGTAGCTTTGATAAAGCCCCGCTTCCCGATAAGTGGTATAAAGCTTTACATCCGTATCATCAGCCAGCAGAGTGATGATCTGCTCCGCTTCCAGGCTTCTGGGCGTGAGGTGCCAAAATACCTTTCCAGAGAAGGCCTTGGCTTGTTCACGCATTCTTTCCAGCTTTTTTGGCAGGCTTTCGTCCTCCGCTTCAGTAACGAAAACGCCAATTCCCTCCAGTCCGGCATGCTCATTTAGGCGCTGAAAACTATGCCAATCATCAGAGAGATCATGGCCGGCAATGCGTTCGCCGATATGCACATGGAAGTCATATATTCCCGGGATCATAATTTTACCGCCTGTGGGTCTTTCAGTCCGTGTCCGGTGATTAATAACACACTCTGCTCGTTGGGCTTTATCCAGCCACTGGCCACAGCTTTTTCCCACCCTGCCAGAGTTGCCGATGAAGATGGTTCGGCAAATACTCCTGCCTGCCTGGCAAGCTGTAGCTGAGCGCTATGAATCTCTGATTCAGAAACTTTTATCGCCTTGCCATCCGTTTCCAAAAGGGCCAAAACTGACCAATGCGCAAGGGCGGGGGTTCGAACGCTGATCGAATCGGCAACCGTATTGGGTTTCACTGCATCTCTATAAACACCGCTTTCCCAGTAGCTGGTGATGGCATCGCTGCTTTCAGCCTGCACACAGAGCAGCTTGGGAAGTTTATTGATAATCCCGCAGCGCTGCAAATCCAGGAAAGCTTTGTAGATACCGGTGAGGATCACGCCATCACCCACGGGGATTACGATCCAATCGGGAACCTTGAAGCCATTTTCAATAAATATCTCCAGTCCCGCACTCTTTTTGCCATCGATGGTAAGGGGGTGATAACCCGTATTGCGGCACATACATTCATGGCTATGGGTGTATTCCAGGGCAGCTTTGAAGGCATCGTCATAAGTGCCTTTCACCTTGTGCAGCACCGCTCCATGGGCTTGAATCTGGATCAGCTTAGCAGGAGGTGCACTTTGGGGAGCGAAGATCACCGCTTTTTTCCCTACGGAAGCAGCAATGCAAGCAAGTGAGGAAGCAGCATTACCGGTGCTGGCAGCTACTATTTCGTCTATACCCTTTTGCATGGCATCGGCCACCACAATCTGCGAAGCACGATCCTTGTAACTACCGCTGGGATTTAATCCATCGTATTTTAACCACAGCTTATAGCCTGTCTTTTCCAGCCTTTTGGCTCTGAAATAGGGTGTATTCCCCACTGGCAGGGGAGGAAAATACTTGGGATCAACTGCCGATAACAGCAGCGGATCAGGCTTTTGCTTCCATTTACGGGCTATAGTTTTGTAATCAAACACCGCTTCCAGCACTCCCAAAAGGGGCATACCAGGCTTATAATCCCTGCTACAATCTTCGCAAAGATATTGCAGCCTGTCTATGGCATATTCTTTTCCGCACTGAGTGCAGCGATAGTGACTAAGAAAACAACTCATATTTTATCCTGTCGAGAGGGAGTGGCGCTTTCCAAAGCGCCATCAGGTCGAGAGGTAGTGGCGCTTTCCAAAGCGCCATCAGGTCGAGGGGTCGAGAAGTCGAGAGGACTACCATGACCTGATACCTGAAACCTGAAACCTGTTCTGGTTTCACCCTTCCACCCTTCCACTTTTCCACCTCAAAGCCCCAGCTCATACACCAGCGCTGCATAAAAAGCCGCAGCCTGGGTTAGATGTTCCACCGGGCAGGCCTCATTGGGGGCGTGAGCATATATCTCGTTCCCAGGTCCCAAGCCAATGCAGGGGACACCGTGCATTCCCGCAATGGCCACACCATTGGTGGAAAAAGTCCATTTGTCGATCTTGGGTTCATGTCCCAGGGTAGCTTCATAGGCTTTGGCAGCGCTTTGCACCCATGGCGAATCCAGAGGGGTAACCCAGGTGGGATAATACTTTTCGGTGGGATAAACCAGGCCCGTGAAGGCTGCTTCATTATACACCAGCACTTCTATTTCAGCATCGGGATGTCCTGCCAGGCGGCAAGCCTCTTTCACTTCGGCCACCGCACTGTCCTTGGTTTCACCCCAGGTTAGCCTTCTATCCAGATGGATTCGAGCACTATCGGGAACGGCGCATTGGCTGGGACCTGTGAAGTATACTTCGGTTACGCACACACTTCCCTTGCCTAAGAACTCATCTTTACGCAGGCGTTCATGCAGCTTTTCAATCTCCAGAGCGATGCGGCTGATCTTGTAGATGGCATTATCTCCACGTTCGGGAGCAGAGCCATGGCAGGACAGGCCCTTCACGTGCACCTGCATTTCCATGCGTCCGCGATGGCCACGATAGATATTCAGGTTGGTAGGTTCGGTGATCACCACCATTTCCGGCTTTATCTTGTCCTCTTTGATGATATATTGCCAGCATAATCCATCGCAATCTTCTTCCATCACGGTGCCCGTAAAATACACGCTTAATTTATCTCCAAGCTTCAGGTCTTTGATAATGCGGGCAGCAGTCATCATACTGGCCATTCCTCCTTCCTGATCAACAGAGCCTCGACCCCATACTTTACCGTCCTTGATGTGGGCATCGAAAGGATCAAAATCCCAAAGGCTGAGGTCACCGGGGTAAACGGTATCGATATGTGCATCAAAGGCAATCACTTTGGGGCCATAGCCGATACGGCCAATCACATTTCCCAGGGGATCGATATAAGCTTCGTCCATGCCGATATCTTGCATTTCTTTCAGGATGCGCTCTACTACCTCTTTTTCCTTAGTGGAAAAAGCAGGGATGCGGATCATGTCCATCAAAAAGCCGGAACTGGTAGCTTCGTATTGCTTGGCCTTGTCATAAATCTGTTTATACATAATATCTCCTTAAAACATGAGGATTTCTTTTACAAAGAGGAAAAGAGGAAAAAGAGAGAATGGATTTTGGGTAGGCTTTGTATGGAATGAGAGATACGGCTGAAGTTTCTTTTTTTTTTAACCACAGAGAAAAGCAGAGAAAAGCAGTATTTTGTAGTGGCGGATTCCAATCCGCCATAGCTCTTTTTTTTAACCACAGAGAAAAGCAGAGAAAAGCAGCATTTTGTAGTGGCGGATTCCAATCCGCCATAGGTCTTTCTTTTAACACAGAGTAATAGCAGAGAAAAGCAGAGAGTACTAATAGCAAATAGGAAAAGAGGAAAGAGAAGATCATTAATGAGCTAACAACTATGTAAGGAATAAACAAAGACCATTTGTTTTGATACGAAAAGCACATAGCTACACCTGGCTTTTTCCAAATTCTGTAGCCACCGCAACTGAGTATATCAATACAAGCTCTTTTCTCTTTTACTCTTTGTTCCATTTATATAGTCTCTGCTTTTCTCTGCTTTTCTCTGTGGTTTAAAAAAAGAATCATACGCATATCTCTTGTTACACCCCAAAGCTTCCCCACAAATGAACTTCCCTCTTTTCTCTTTTACTCTTTGTTCCATTTATATAGTCTCTGCTTTTACTCTGTGTTAAATTTTTTAAAATCTTTTCCACAGTTTTGCCGCCAGTTCGCGGGATTTTGCCTTTACTTCGGCTTCGTCAACATCCAGCAGCAATTCGCCATCCCACATCAGGATGCGCCCATTACTGATGGTGGTTTTCACAGCAGCTTGGGATATGCCATAAATCACATGTCCTATCCAGGTATTTTCATCCAGGGGGGTATGCGGATCATAATCCACGGCAATGATATCCGCCGGGCCACTTTCAGAAATCGTGCCATGCCCTGCACCCCAATACTTTTGGGCAATGGCAGGATTATTAAAGAGCAGGGTGGAGGCGATTTCCATGAAGCCTTGGGAGGGATTATTTTGCTTTAGGTGCTGAGCCCAAAGTCCCACGCGAAGTTCTTCCAGCATATTCACCGTCATGGCATCAGTCCCCAGGCCAACCGTAATCCCCAGTTCCGACATTTTGCATACATCGGCAATTCCCACAGCGTTATTCAGGTTACTTTGGGGATTGGTAACTATTGCTGCGCCTTTCTCTGCCACCAGCATCATTTCTTTGGCGTTCAGATGCACTCCATGGGCCAGGATGCTGTGCTTGTTTATCAGGTTATAATCGCAAAGTCTTTCCACTACGCGCTTTCCATGGTGCTCAATGTTATAGCGTTCGTCCGATTCTGCTTCCGCAGCATGAATATGCGTTCCGCACTGCAGTTCTTGCACCAGCGAGGATATCTGTTCCATAGTCTCATCGCTCAGCGTGAAAGCAGCATGCATGCCAAAGAGTGCCTTTAGCTGAGAACTGGGATTATCCTGGCAGTGCTTTATCCAGCGGACATTTTCTTCTATTCCTTCCTGGCAGATTTTTGCTCCGTCCCGATTCGAAACTTCATAGCACAAACTTGCCTTCAAACCTGTTTCTTTAACCGCTGTGGCGATTTCATCCAAAGAACCGGGAATAGCAAAAGGTGAAGCATGATGATCGATAATGGTGGTAGTTCCCTTGCGGATGGCGGTAAGCGCAGAAACCAGTGAAGAGATGTAATTATCTTCCGCCAGCAGCTTCTTGTCCAAACGCCACCAGAGGTTTTCCAGAACTTCGTTGAAGCTTTTGGAGGGCGCGGCCTTGCCCAGACCGGTTACCAGCGTGGAATAGAAATGATGATGGGCATTAATCAGCCCTGGCATGATGATTTTGCCTTCAATATCGAGGCGTTCGCCGCTAAACTCATGATACTCGTTTTCCGGTTTGATACTAAGTATCTTATCGTCTTCCACCAGAATTGCATGCTTTTCCAGCACGGGTTTTTCGGCATCAAAGCTGAGGATAGTGCCGCCACAAATCAGGTATCTATTCATCATTTTCTCCTTGTCATATTCAGAACTTTCAATTAAATGAGACGGGGGGATAGTTGTCAATGATAAAGTAAGGTTTCAG
>CAZSST010000007.1:0-26878 GCA_964609575.1 uncultured Candidatus Cloacimonas sp. | reverse complement strand
TGGCGGTTTCCAAACCGCCATAAGATTCAGGTGTCAGCGTAGTGGCGGTTTCCAACCCGCCATAAGATTCGGGTGTCAGCGTAGTAGCGGTTTCCAACCGCCATGAGATTCAGGTGTCAGCGTAGTGGCGGTTTCCAAACCGCCATAGGTTTCAGATGAAGCAACGTTGCACTCCGATACCATGAAAGTGGAATAGTGGGAAAGTGGAAATGTGAAACAATATGCGCCTTACCTTGCTCCGCACTAAGCATGACTCCTGTAGCAAAGGCTTCTGCATTATCCGGAATGAATTGCTGCATTTACTTTTACCTTGCGATGCCCATGAGACCCCCGGGCAAATGCATGGGCGTCGCATGGGCGCTGCATGGGCAAGGACTTGGAAACGAGGCGATTATAGTTTAGGATTTATGGTGGAGTAAACTGGGGATATGGACACAGTCATCTTAATTCAAAATTCTTATTTCTTAATTCTCAATTCCTTTGCGCAGCTTTCATTATTCATTCATCATTCTTCATTACAGCAGTCCCCACCGTCGCCTTAGATAGAGTTCGATGCAGAACGCCAGGATGAAGAGGGAGAGCACCCACCACTTTTTATAGATGGCCAGTTCTTTGCGAGAGATTTGTGTAAGCGGTTCTCCTGGAAGAGGTTGATAGCCATCCACAGCGGATAGAAATAGCAGCTTGCCGCCTGTTTCATTGGCCAGCCAGGCAAGCAGGGGGAGGTTATAGCCATAATCGCGGGTTTCCAGAGAGCTTTCGCCCAATATGAAGCGGCCTTTGGCGGTCTGTTTGGATTCGGGATCACTAATCTCGAAGCTATAGGTGCCGGGCTTGTCCAGAAAGGTTTTAAAGCGGTATTCGCGGTTATCGCGGGTGAGGAAATCGGATATTACTTCCTTGTTATCCTTGTCCAGAATGCGGATACGGGGGCTAACGTTCAGCCGGGTTTGCTGAATATCGTCCTCCACGCGCAGGCCTATGGATATTTCTTCACCCAGAAAATAGCTGGGATTGTAAATGGCGGAAAATCCTCCCGCGCTGCGGGTGCTAAGCCAGGTGAGGCAATTGGAAATAAGTTTTTTGTAATTATCTTCGCCGCTCTGCATTTGCCAGCGCCACAAATTCAGGGTGGAGAATCCCAAAGTGCGCTTTCCGGCAGCAGTTCCGGCCACGATTGCCGGTGAAGCCTGAGGATTATTGATGGTGGCTAAAACTTCCGCACCGGAAGAGGCGGTAACGTAATAATAATCCACCGGCGGAATGTTTTGCACTTCGGCGGAAAGCGTTTCCAGCATGGGGTAATTCACTGCTGCGGGAGCGGGATTTATGAAGCCCTGATAAGGGCTTTGCACATTGGAACGCTGCATGGGCAGCACGGAGCTTAGTTCGGGAAGGGGTAATCCCTGAAAAAGCAAACCGGTGCCCTTATTAACGCTGCTGATAACCAGATTGGCAGTGGTATTATCCAGCTTTAAGGAGCCATTATTCACGATTACCCAGGAGGCCAGATTGGTGCTTTGCAGAGAGGTTGGCTGGTTGTTTTTGCCAAAAAGGCGGCCCTCGCGATTCAGATAGCTTTCCACCGCCCAGCGGGGATTGGCAGAAATGGCATCTAAAGTGAACTTATTGTCCCAGGCAGGTTTATCGGAAATGAGCACAATGCGCTGTTTTTCGGCCAGCACTTCGATGGCTCCGGGGTAGTTGTTATTGCCCAAAAGACTTTCATTAGCCAGGGGGCTTAGCTCCACGCGCCAGGGAAAGAAGCCGGTGCTATTGAAACGGTGGGTGAAATCGATACTGCTTTGCTGTCCTGATTTCAGGTTCAGATTCTTGCTGGAGATCAGTTTATCGCCTATGTAAAGCTTCGCCAGAGCAGGGCCGTCATAGTTTTCGGAGCTAAAATCGGCGCGCATGGTGCTGGGTTCATTGCGCCAGGCATATCTTCCCGCATCCACAGTATTCACCTTCAGATCGGGAAAGCTATTGGAACTGCTATCTGCAAGCACGATAATGGGATGCCCCAGTTGATTAACTGCGGCCAGAGATTCATCATGCAGCCATCCATCCGAAGCGATAAGCAGTGTGGATAGGTTGCCAAGGCTTTTGTCGCCAGAAAGTTCGGTGAGGCTTTTGCCCAGCAGGGTGCTTTGGTTATCTCCTTCCAGTCCGTTGGCAAAGCGATGTTCCACGATTTCATAGCCGGCTTCCCGATAGCGGGAAAGCAGTTTTTCCAAATGGGGCTGCAGGGCTTTGGTTTTGCTAAGCTTGCCATGGGGGAGGTCCATGCTGGCCGAATTGTCACTCAGTACGGCCAGAATAGGCTTAAGCTGCTGATGCCGGGTGAAATAAAAAATGGGGCTGATCAGCAGGAGCAAGAGAATGGAAAGCGATATAAAGCGCAGGGCAAAGAGGAGCAGCCGTCTTGAAACCGAGATTTCAGGACGGCTGTGATAGTTATAATACCCTGATATCAGCAGGGAAAAGAGGACGATCAGTATGTATTTTAGCATCAAATCCAGAGACGGACAAAACTCCCAAAGGCAAGTCCCTTGCTCTTGGAGCCGGGAAAAACTGATTGAAAACTCTGTACACTAAGGCCGCCTTCCAGGGTGGAACTGCGGAGGCTGAAGCCATAGCTGATCCGCCAGGGGTAGCCACTATTGCCCAAGCCCAGGCCAGTATGCAGGCGCAGGATGGGAATGGGGCTGATCTCCGCGCCAAAGGCCAAACGGCCGGTATTATCAGTAATTACGGAATTCTTGAAACCTTGCACGAAATCGGCAGAAACGCTTAGCTGCTGAAAGGTGTACATCGCTGCCAAACGCAATTCGGGAGGCAGGGAATTGGTGTAAGAATCGGTATCTACAGTTTCATCGGTTTGGGTATAAAAATCGTCGTTTATATTGGAAACGTAAACGCTATCGGCATGGAAACCATAGATGCGATCTTCGGTATTACCCATCCATTTCAGGGAACCAAAGATATTATCCACGGTGAGGCCTACGTCCAAACCGGGATAGGGTTGGCTGGCCAGGCCCAGCATCGATTTGAAGCCAATTCCGCCCATGCCGGTACGCAGGGTTACGTCCTGATGCATGGTGATGCCATTCATGGTGGAACTGAGGAAGCCATCAAAGCGCTGTGTGTATCCATCCATGAAGCCCACCAGGATGCTGCTGGAAAATCCTGCCCGGATGGTGGGAATCTTATCTCCCAGGGGAAGCTTAATATCGCCCATGCCATAGGTGAGGTCCACATAGGAAGTGGCGAAGGCATAATTGCTTTTCTTATCAAAAACATAAAGGCTATCTTCGTTACCATTTAAGAGCAATTCCAGATAGCGCTTGGAAATGCCGGTTTTTCCCATGTAGTTTGCAGAACTGGAAAAAGACATGTTTCCCAGAGTGAAGCCGAAGATGCTGTGGTTGCCGCTGAATTCACCCCGGAGGTTGCCATCCACTTTTTTCAGGAGATCCGCTTTTTCATCTTCATCCAGGTAGTCATCGCCGACCACAGAATTATAGGTATCCAGGTCCAGGGCGTTGTTATTCACCTGCACTCCCGTATTGGCCACGGGCAGCCAGATATCGATATTCCTGGTGGGGATGATATTGGCCGGATTCCAGTATGCAGCTTCCACACCCCGGGCCCGGAGCATATAGCTATCTGAATAGAAGATGGATTTGGCAGTCTTGATGCCAAACAGGCTGAAGCACAGGAATAAGGCGAGAGATACAAGAAGTAGCTTTTTCATTATAAGTCCTCCACCTTGATCCTGGCTTTCACCATGCTGCGGATATGGATGTAATCTGAAGTGCGGGCATAGATGGTAACATCATCCAGCTCCTGGAAGCTGAAGCTCCACGTGTAGTAAACATTGGGCTGGGCAAAAACATCCAGCTCCTCCTTGGTGAGGCTTAAACTGATGGCTTGCCAGGGATTGGGATTAGTGGCCGCCAGCACAGAGGCATTTTTGGAAAAACTGTAGGTGCTGGGATCATGCACGTCGATAGAATCGTTTCCTGCAAAGTACACCTTGGCCGATGCGCCCATGGGAAGCATATTCAGCAGTTCGATGGTGAGATCAGCAGCCAGAGCGTTATTCAGAATGCGATTGCGGTTTTCCTCAGAAATATCGAGAACAAAGATGGAATCCACCACTATTTCATGCTCATGAAGATCGAAATGGAAGGGGGCATCCACCATGTAATCCAGATTAATCCTGTCGGAGCTGTTTACCTCGCCGATGGTAGAGCCGCTATTGAAGGTGAAGTAGCCATTAATGATTTGCAGGCTGTCCGGCATCATTTGCAGGATGGGCTCGATGCCCTCGTTTATTTCGATGCTGGTGGTAACGGAGCCAGCGGCATTGGCAGGATCGATATGGAAATTGTCACCGTTGTTATCCACGATAGGCACGGAGATGGTTTCTCCGGCTTCATTATGGGCAAAGAGGCTGCCATGAAACACGGCACCGAAGCCAACTTCATTTTCGATATCCAGCTTCAGGCTGGCTTCACGCAGGGTGATGGATTCATCCACATTGTGCGGGTAATCGATGGTGATGCTGGAAGTGGAATCTTTCAGCTGGATGCTGAGGCCGTTCATATAGCCTTTGAAGGAAGAAAATTGCAGAGGATCTAATGCCTGGAAGCTGAACGTGGCAATAGGAGTGCCCGGAGCTTGCGTGGAGGTGGCATTAACGTGCAATAGTAAGCCCGGTATAACCGTATTATCCGTAGGATGGCCAATATGCATGTTTTGCAGATCCAGATTTACCCAGCCGCTACTGGTGGGGTTGGTAACCACAACAGGATTGTTATTGCTATCAAAGAGATTCTGGAAAGTAAGGGTGATTTCGGCTGAGGGATGAACCCCGGTGAAGCGGTATCTGAAGATGCCACTATTGATAGCTGCATAGGCGATGGAGAGATGGCCACTGGTGTCGGCAAAGGGGATGGGATCGAGAACTTGATTCATACCCGAAGGGATATTTTGGTCCGCCAGATTGGTATCGGGATCATAATTGAGGTTACCGAAAGCATAGGTGGACACTTCACCACTTCCGGTTAAAGTTAAAATCTGATTTTCATTAACAACGATATTCACCGTATCCACCAGATCGGAGACGTAGAATTTCTCGTTGATGAGGGGAACGGAGAGCAGCACGTCCCAATTCGGGAGCGTGGGTTTCTTGATCTCACAAGCTCCCAGGAGGACTAAAAAGGCAAGCATCACAATAATGTAGCGTTTCATTGCACATCCTTTTTTTAGTACGCTGACATGGCTAAAACTTTGTAACGGCATACCTGCGCTGAGGTTGCCATCATCACTCTATTACAATATTACAGGTTATATCCTATTCATGCAATTTGCAATCCTATTCTGCAACATAGCTTGATATTTTTGCTGATGACCACTAAGCAAAGCCTGCTGTTTTTTGTCGAGGATTATTTCTTGTCCCCTTTGATAATTGCTAAGTAGTTTGCGAACAAGCAGCTCAGCCTGCACAAATTCTCCAAAGGCGGGGTGAAAAGGCCCTGCCAGTATATCGGTGGGATCAAGATTGGAGGGCAGGCCCAGCTTGATCACCTTTATCTGATTGGCTCCCGCCACTTCACAATAGTCTGCACACAGAGCGGTGGCATCATCCAGGCTAAGCGGCAGGTAAGTGCCTTGCAGATATTTAGTTGCCAGCTCCGTGCCCTTTATCACCACCAGGGGATAGAGGCGGAGAAAATGTGGATGAATATCCACAAGCTGCTGCATATTGAATTTTATGGTTTCGGAATTTGCTCCCGGAAGTCCGGGCATAAGTTGAATTCCCAGCAGGAATCCATGCTCTTTCACTTTCAAGGCTGCATCTCTGGCAAGCTGATGATCATAGCCACGTCCACTGGAACTTAGCACCCTGGTATCGAAATCCTGAATACCCAGTTCGATGCAGCGAACTCCCTGTTCGTGGCATTCAAAAAGAATTTCATCAGTAATGAAGAGGGGATGAGTGGATATGCGGAAGGAGGTTTTTGCATCTGTTACTTTGGCGAATTCCGCTAAAAGATACTTACGGTAATCGCTGCTTAGCGCTGTGAAACTACCCCCATAAAAGGCAATCTCTTTGCTTTTATGGGGATTTCGCCGGATAAATGCTGCCACTTCGGATAGATGATGCAACGGATTATCATCGGTAACAGCGCTGATCTTGTGCTGATCACAGTAGATGCATTTTCCGGGACAACCCTGCATGGGGATAAAAACAGGATAGATTAAACTCCCAGTTTTTGACATGCCAGTCGGGCAGCCTCCTGATGGGCGTTTTTCTTGGTGCTGCCTCTGCCGGTGCCAAGAAGTTTGTTTCCGGCACGAACTTCCACTACAAAGGTTTTGTTATGCTCCGGTCCTTCTTCAGCAATGGTTACATAGCGGGGTGGCTCCTGATTTTTGCCCTGCATGTGTTCCTGCAGAATGCTTTTGTAATTCACCAGTTCGTCCATGGTGACCACGGCTTCATAATCCTTCAGAATCTGGTGGCGAATAAATCTGCTGGCAGCGGTAATCCCGCTATCCAGATAGATGGCGCAAATAAGGGCTTCCATGGTATCGGAAAGGATGGAGGCCTTTTTGGCACCTCCGGACTGCTGTTCTTCGGGACTAAGCAGCAGGTATTTGCCCAAATCCAGGGTATTGGCTTTGATAGTTAAAAAGGTTTCAGAAACGATCTTGGATTTCAGTTTGGAAAGATCACCCTCATGTTCGTCCGGTAAGCGGGAAAAGAGCTCTTTGCTGGTAATAAAACCCAGGATGGAATCTCCCAGAAATTCCATGCGCTCGAAGGGGGAGGGGGTTTTGTGATCATCGTAACTGCGCCTTAGATACGATTTATGAGTGAGCGCTGCATGTAACAGGGTGGTGTCATTGAAGTGATAATCTATCCGCTTTTGTAGTTGCACCAGGCTTTTTTCCCATTTAGGATACTGCTCGCTGATCTTTTTTCCCTGAAAATAATCAACAATCCTCTGGATGAGCGTTTTCATCTTTTGCTCCACGTTGCTACAGCCTTACAAAATCAGGGCTGATAACGACGGATGACGATGGAGGAATTGTGTCCTCCAAAACCCAGGGAATTGGACAGTGTTACATTCACCTCAGATTTCACTGCTGTATTGGGTGTGTAGTCCAGATCGCAATCAGGATCAGGATTCACAAGATTGATGGTGGGATGAATGATGCCCGTTTCAATGGTTTTTACGCATACAATGGCTTCCATGCCTGCTGCTGCTCCCAGCATATGCCCCACCATGGATTTGGTGGAATTGATCTTAAGCTTGTAGGCGTGCTTTCCGAAAGCAGTTTTGATGGCGCAGGTTTCCCCTTTGTCATTAAGCGGAGTGGAAGTGCCATGCGCATTTACGTAATCTATATCTTCGGGCTGCAAGCCGGCATCCTTGATGGCAAAGAGGATGGCCTTGGTGCTGCCTTCTCCATTTTCTGTGGGAGCTGTGATATGATAGGCATCACCAGTGGCTCCATAACCTGCCAGTTCGGCATAGATCTTGGCACCGCGCTGCTTGGCATGTTCCAGCTCTTCCAAAACCAGCAGTGCAGATCCTTCGCTCATAATGAAGCCATCCCGTTCTTTATCGAAGGGACGGGAAGCCAATTCAGGCTCATCATTGCGAGTGGAAAGAGCCCGCATGGAGGTGAATCCACCTACTGCCAAAGGCGTAACCGAAGCTTCCATGCCTCCGCTGATCACGATATCGGCATCGCCACATTGAATGGAGCGCAGAGCCGTTCCCAAAGCGTGATTGGCACTGGCACAGGCACTCATTACGTTAAAATTTACGCCCTTGAAGCCATGCTCGATGCTAATGTGTGCGGCAGCAATGTTGCCGATCATTTTGGGGATAAAGAAGGGGCTGATGCGCCGTGCACCCTGTTCGTGCCATTTTATGCATTCTTCCTGGAAAGTGAGGATGCCTCCAATGCCGGCACCGGTAATTACTCCAGTGCGATCCGGATCGAAGCTTCCCGGAGTTAAGCCTGCATCGGCAACTGCTTCCCGGGCAGCAATCATGGCAAATTGCGTATATAAATCCAGTTTTTTTATTTCTTTATGGTCGAAATGCTCTTCCGGATTGTAGTTTTTTATCTCCGCAGCAATTCTGGCAGGCAGATCACTGGCATCAAAACGGGTGATCAATTTAACGCCACTGATGCCACTAATAAGGCTTTGCCAGGTTTGATTCACGTTATGCCCCACGGGGGTAAAGGCACCGATACCGGTGATTACTACTCTTCTTTTTATCATAATAACCTCATGTTTAGAGTATCTCTATTCCTTTTAATGCAGTTATGCTGATCTTAGCCATCCCATTATGGCCGATTGCTGAGATCAGAACAAGAAGCATAAAGCTTAATTCGGGATCAATCCTGATACCATTAGCTATCAGGATTGATCCACTTTCAGGGGGAATTTATCCCAGTTTTTCCTTCAGGTAATCGATAGCTTGACCGACAGTGCGGAGCTTATCCTGATCTTCATCCGGAATCGAGAGATTGAATTCTTCTTCGAAGGCCATTACCAGTTCCACGGTATCCAGGGAATCGGCACGCAGGTCATCAATGAAGTTTGCCGTGGGGGTGATTTGGGATTCTTCCACACCCAGCTTTTCCATCACGATCTCTTTTACTTTGGCTTCAATATCCATTATTCCTCCTATGTTTATTGAAGAGTATTCTCTGTTGTTTATTGAAGGGATTATCCCATCAAATTTTAGTGCATGGTCAGCCCGCCATCCACGGCAAGGGTTTGACCGGTGATATAAGCTCCGGCTTCGGAAGCCAGAAACAGGCATACATTGGCCACGTCCTGCGGGGTTCCCATCTTGGCCAGAGGGATTACCTTGGCATATTCAGCACGGATTTCCGGGCTGAGCGTGGCAGTCATTTCCGTTTCGATAAATCCTGGAGCCACGGCATTTACGCGCACCCCCCGAGAGGCAAATTCCTTGGCACAGCTTTTGGTGAAGGCGATAAGACCGCCCTTGGAAGCAGCATAATTGGCCTGTCCGGCATTTCCCATCAGCCCGATCACGCTGGCCATATTGATGATGCAGCCGCTACGGGCTTTCATCATGTGCTTAAAAGCTTTTTGGGTGCAGATGAAGCTCCCCTTCAGGTTTATCTCCATCACCAATTGCCATTCTTCTTCTTTCATGCGCAGGATCAGATTGTCCCGGGTGATTCCCGCATTATTGATAAGGCAATCGAGAGCGCCATGCTGTTTCACAACGTCTGCCAGCACGGTTTCCACCGCCTCTGCATCGCAAACATTTGCTGCATAGGCAAAAGCCTTGGCTCCCGTGGCATTCAGTTTGGCAGCGGCAGCTTGCACGGCTTCTTTCACCAGGTCGATTAAAATCACGGTGGCTTTGTCTTTGGCAAAGGCTTCGGCCACGGCATAGCCTATTCCTCTGGCTCCACCGGTGATCACCACCACCTTGTTATGCATATTAAAATTCATTAGTTCCTCATGAATTGGATTCAGGATAAATCAGTATTATTTTACTGCGGATACTACAGCATCCACATCATCTATTTTGTCAATGGAAAATACTTCCACGTCTTTGGCGATGTTCTTGATCATCCCGCCAAGCACTTTCTGCGGGCCGAATTCTATGAAGCGCTGAACTCCCTGAGCCAGCATGAATTCCACGTCGGCTACCCACCTTACGGGGGAAACGATCTGACGTGCCAGCTTTTCGCTCTGCAGCAGCCCATCCGTGCAGGGAGCGGCATCCAGATTTGATACCACCGGCACGGTTCCGTCGTAGAAAGTGGTTTTTTGCATTTCCTCATATAGCCAGGAACTGGCCTGGCCAATCAGGGGAGTATGAAAAGGCCCACCCACAATAAGGGGCAGCACTCTTTTGGCACCACGTGCTTTGGCAAGTTCGCCTGCTTTAGCCACGCCCTCCGCAGTTCCCGAAATCACCGTCTGAACGGGAGTATTGAAATTCACCGCTTGTACCAAACCTATGTGGGTGGCTTCTGCACAAATCTCGATTACCGTATCGGCATCCAGTCCCAGGATTGCAGACATGGCAAAGGGCACACCGGCATTGGCTTTGATCATAAATTCTCCACGCTTGTGCACCAAATGCAGTGCATCGGCAAAGGAAAGCATATTGGCAGCCACCATGGCGCTGAATTCTCCCAGGGAGTGTCCAGCCACAAAATCCGGTTCCAGCTTGCTTTTGGCACGGAACTGATGCAGGGCTGCGATGCTGTGGAAAAGGATTGCGGGCTGGGTGTAGCTGGTTTGCTTAAGGCTTTCTTCCGGCCCTTCCAGCATTACCTGCTTCAAAGTAGTATTATGAGTCTGGTCAAAACTATCCAAAACCTTCATCAATTCTGGATTTGCCTGCATCAGATCGGCTGCCATGCCGATGTATTGAGCTCCCTGTCCAGGAAATACAAATGCTGTTTTCACATAAACTCCTTGATTTTAGTATCTTGCCAGGATGCTTCCCCAGGTAAGCCCTGCTCCAAAGGAAGTGAGCAGCATTATATCACCCCGGCGTACTTTCTTGTTACGAATGGCCTCATCCAGCGCCAAAGGAATAGTGGCAGAAGAGGTGTTGCCATATTTTTCGATGTTTATGATCACTTTGCTGATAGGCACTTTCATTTTATCGGCCAGACCTTCAATAATGCGCAAATTGGCCTGATGGGGAATAACCCAATCGATATCCGCCACGCTGAGGTTATTGCGCCGCAGCAGTTCTTCCGAAGAGGCATACATGCTGCGAATGGCATTTTTAAAAATCTTGTTGCCTTCCATATAGAGGGTATGCTTATTGGCATCCACGCTTTCGTGAGTGGCGGGCATGCGTGAGCCACCAGCTTCCTGAAGCAGCAATTCTGCCTGGCTGCCATCGGCATCAAGTTTACTATCGATGATCCTGGAAATATCGGTAGGTTCGGCACGGCTGACGATCGTAGCTCCAGCTCCATCGCCGAATAGCACGCAGGTATTGCGGTCTTTCCAATTGGTGATGCGGGTAAGAACTTCCACTCCAGCCACCAGCACATTGCGGCAAATGCCATTTTCCACGTATTGACGGGCTATATCTATGGCATATACAAAGCCTGTGCATCCTGCGGCAATATCAAAAGCAGGTATGTTTTTCAGCCCCAATTTCTTTTGTAGCATACAGGCCGTGGAAGGAACAGGATGATCGCCAGTAACCGTAGCTACCACAATCATATCGATATCTTTATATTTCACCAGCGAACTTTCCACTGCATTCAAGGCAGCTTTATGTGCCAGATCACTGGCCGCTTCCTCAGCAGCAGCATAGTGCCGTTCAGACATTCCGGTGCGGGTACGAATCCATTCGTCCGAGGTTTCTACGATCTTTTCCAGATCAAAATTATTCACTATCTTCTTCGGAGCGTAGCTGCCGAAGGCGGAAAATTTGGCATGATAACTAAGCATCGGGAGTCCTCCCAAAATATTGTTTGGCGTGTTCCACAAAGCCTGAAGCGGCAATCCGATCGGCAAAACGCAGGGCATTTTTCATCGCTTTGGCGTTGCTGCGCCCATGGGAAACCACGGAGATGCCATTTAAGCCCACCAGTAAAGCGCCGCCGTACTCTGTATGATCCAGCTTTTTCTTCATGTAAGAATACACCGGATAAGAAAGCATGGCGCCGATCTTGGCGATCCAATCTTTATTTATCTGCTCTTTTAGAATCTCAAAAATGGAAAAACCCACTCCCTCAACGGTTTTAAGCACCACATTGCCCACAAAGCCATCGCAAACGATCACGTCCGTTATCCCTCGCAGAATGTCTTTACCTTCTATGTTTCCCGTAAAATTCAGGTCTTTATCCTCTGCTAAAAGCTGATGTGCCTGCTTGGTGATGACATTGCCCTTGGCACTTTCCTCGCCGATATTTAGCAGTGAGATGCGGGGACGGGGATTTTTGAAAAAATACTCATAATACATACTGCCCAAATGAGCGAATTGCAAGAGGTTATTTGCCGTACAATCCACCGTGGCCCCCATATCCAGTAATATCTGATGACCTTCCTGGGAGGGGAACACCACTGCAATTGCCGGACGATCCACATTGCGAATGCGCCCATACTGAAAAAGCGAAGCGCTCATTACCGCTCCCGTATTTCCGGCACTTACCACTACATCGGCAAGGCCTTCATGATGGAGCTTTACCGCCCTTACCAACGAGGAATCTTTCTTACTACGCACCGAGGCAGAGGCATGATCACCCATTTCAATGCGCTGCGTAGCGTGTACAATACTGATCCGGGATTTATCGAAATAATACTTACCCAGCTCCCGCCGGAGGATTTCCTCGTCTCCAACCAGGATCACGTGACTGCACAGGTCTTCCTTGATGGCCAGTACTGCGCCTTCCACTTCCGGAAACGGGGCATTATCGCTACCGAAAGCATCCAGGGCTATGCGCACATTACTCCTTGGCGGGATTTATCTGCTTGCCGTTATAGGTTCCGCAATTGTCGCAAATGTGGTGCGAGCGTGCAGCTTCCCCGCATTTGGAGCAAGTGCTGAAGCTCGGAGCCGTTAGGGCATCATGGGTTCTGCGTTTATCTCTGCGTGTTTTTGAGGTCTTTCTTTTTGGTACTGCCATTGGTCTCTCCCTTGTATATTACAGACAATCGCACCCTCCAGAAACTGAAAAGTGGTTTTGGATGCAGGATGCAACTGCTGTGCAGGTAACAATTTTAGCTTTTGTTGCATGGACTTTCAGGGGGCCTAATCTGTCAAGATAAAATCTTGAAAAGCACTGGGAAGAAGCTTATCACTGAGTTCATTTGTCGGCTTTGCGGGGATCTGCACCTATGAAAAGGACCGCCTTGCCATAAGACAGACCTTTATCGAAAGGACATAAAAAGACCGTTGAAAAATCAGTGTCACTGGCTGTAGAACCTATGCGATGGCTGAAAAACCGGGGAATTGATCTTCTAGTCCCATCGGGACGGTATTTTAGATAGATATGCGTTCCCAAAATCATCCCCCAAGAGTCCCATCGGGACGGCAGTTTAGATAATGATATCATTGCCTATCTTTTGGTTAGCAATATCTAAAAATGCCGTCCCGATGGGACTCAAATTTCTGAGCGGCGCAAGGTTCTATCTAAAATGCCGTCCCGATGGGACTCGATCTCGTATTTTACACATTATCTATCTGAAATGCCGTCCCGATGGGACTCAAATTTCTGAGCGGCGCAAGGTTCTATCTAAAATGCCGTCCCGACGGGACTCGATATCGTATTTTACACATTATCTATCTGAAATGCCGTCCCGATGGGACTCAAAAGACAATCTCACAAAAGCACTGCAGCAATGTGCAACGGTCTTATGAAGTGGTTACCATTAGAATGGTTCCAATCACCCTGAATTGGGAATGCCCATGCGACCCCCGGGCATTTGCATGGGCATCGCATGGGGATTCCATGGATAAGGATATGGAAAGGGATAAAAATCTACATTTGTTTAAATGTAAATGAGGGTTCCGGGCCGCAGGAGTCATTCGGCCCTTCGTAACCTATGGATATAAGGTGAATTATCTGGGCTGAAGGACTCATGCAGACAAGTTGAGTAAGATATAGTTAAATTAGTATGATTTATGCTTTATCGATGCCAGAGTTCATGCGTACTATCTTTTCCCAGTTTACTTCGCCATTTTCATTACAGTAATTATGGATGAACTGGTGGGTAATCTGGTTTACAATTGCATTATAGCGCTTATTGTAGTATTCATTCTTCTCTTTAGCCTTGGCCCCAAGTGGTTCAATTATATCCAAGTAAGAATTTGGCATACCT
This sequence comes from uncultured Candidatus Cloacimonas sp., assembly GCA_964609575.1. GTDB lineage: Bacteria > Cloacimonadota > Cloacimonadia > Cloacimonadales > Cloacimonadaceae > Cloacimonas. The sequence continues at coordinate 12,999 of CAZSST010000007.1, read as the reverse complement.
GTTATAAATTCCCAAAATCGCTGCCCACAATATTTGTAATATTCACCTTCTTTTATGGTATCTTCGCTTCTGCCATAGCAGCATCCATTTATACAAATCACTTTAATCCGGGAATTGGAGGTATGCAGAGTGTTCCTCGCTTTGGCAAAATCAGATATCATTTTTTTTACTTGGCTGGAATTGCACCAGTTTGGCCCGGATTTTATGGATACTAAATACCGGACATCGTCTCTGATAAATTCGAGATCTATTCCGCTGGCAGATGATTTTATCCCTCCATAAACCTTATTATTCAGGAAAATGGCCATCTCTTCCAACCAATCTCCAAATTTGGTTTCTTCACTTGCACTGATATGAGCATCCAAAATCTCTTTTACAATATCATTGGCTACACCTAAATTCTTAACCTAGTATAAATATGGGTTTTTACGCTTTAGTATCTTGTTGAAATCAAGTTTTTCAAGACCTTTAAGGCGGTTTTCGTGGAATTTGCCGATATTGTTCTTTACATAATCTGTTATATCACTAATAGATAAAGGATTCATATACTTGCTCCTCATTACTGTAGAGAAAACCCAAGCGGTCGAAGTGAGCTTTTACCATTTCCACAAATTCAGGTTTGATATCAATGCCAATTCCATTTCGTAAAAGTCTTTCAGCAACAATGATGCTGGTTCCAGAACCCATGAAGGGATCCAAGACAAGATCTCCTTCTTTTGTGAAAAGCTTTATAAACCACTCAGGCAAGCCATCGGGAAAGGCTGCACTATGGTTTTTATTGTTACATTCTGTGGCCAAAGTTAATACATTGGTAGGGTACACTGTATCCTTCCCAAGCCAATTTGAGATATTTTTACCGAAACCACTGCTGGTTTTTGCATTGTCTCTGATCTTATCTGTATCAGATAGATTTTTTAGCCTTGTTTGTGCCCAATCTCCAATAGGAATTTTCACTTCATCCTGATACATATTGAAGGTCTTGGATTTATTAAACTGCAAAAGCCGTTCCCAGCTATCCCTGAATCTATTTGGCCATTTACCTGGGTAGCAGTTCTTTTTATTCCAGATAAATTCTTCCGTCCACAGCCAACCCTGTTTGCGCATCTCAAGTATCAGTTCCAGAACATAAGTACTTCTTTCGCCGTTGATTACCTTTTCTTTTATGTTCAAGATGAAAGTACCACTTGGCTTTAATTTGCGAAGAAGTTTCTCGGAAATGGGAAGAAACCAGGATACATAGTTTTCTGCCTTGATCCCACCATAAGTATTATTACGCTGGTCTGAATAGGGAGGTGAAGTAATAATTAGATCAACTGAATTATCGGCTAATCTATCAAGCACATCAAGACAATCACCTAAATAAAGGTGATAGGTACGATTTGCCAACATTCGTCTTGGTAACATCGCATCATGCCTTGCTATTGCCATTTCTTTCTCCTCCTTGCCTTTGTTTCTTCAATTCTCTGGTCGAAACTACCATAACCAGCTAATATGTCAAGAAAATCCGTCCGTTATCTTGCCACAAACTTTCGTAGCGTCGAATTACCATCCTGGAACCTGGCTTTCAGGAAATAGATACCCTTGGGGAGAGTTTGGCCTTGCAGGTTGATACTTATCTCTCCGGTTTTGGTAGCTACCGGGGTTGCAAGCACCAGCTGTCCCTTCAAGTTATAAATCTCAAGGTTGGTAACCGCTTTTGCAGCAAAAATATTCATATCCTGCCCAGCCACCCAGGGATTGGGATAAATGCTTAGCTCCGGCACGGCCGCAGGAAGATGCTCATCGCTATTGGCAACGCTATAGGCGAAGAGGGTATTTACGTCAAAGGGCAAGGCCGGAAGCTGATAGGCAGGCTGGCTAAGGCTTGCTGCAGCCCACAGCAGGTATCCGGTGGAGGGAACAAACTGAATGGCAGAAAGGGTGGATTCCAGTCCGGCTGCTCCACTCATCACCTGCCACTGTCTTTTGGCCGTAACATGCGGATTGGCATATAGCGAATCCTGCAGATTGGCATAGCGATCGCAACAGATGGCTCCCGAAATCAGACGAAAGTGATTGGTGGCAGCCAGATGATGGGTGGGAAGATTGCCATTTTGATTATAGCTGCGATACTGGGTGGTGCCACTCTTGGTTTCGGTTACGAGGCTGCTAACCGCTCCGGCTGCCTCATGCAAAGAGTGGATGATGGAGCCGGATAAGTGATTGCCGGAAGCGATGGCGGCATGGATGTCATAGGCATTTATAGTTCCATCGGCATTAAAATCGGGTAATTCCACGCCCTTGCGCATATCCCAGAGGATGGGACTGAGGTTATCGGGATTGGGGGCATAGTGGTCGCTGCCGGTATTCATGCTGGCATAAAGCATATTTTCAGAGATCACGGTGGGAGGATTGATAAAACCGGGGAAGCTAAGCCCCAGCCATTTCTGCTCGGTGCTTTCACTGGGATGGTGAATAATCATGAGGGGATTGGCTATCAGCGCGGAATTTGGAGAAGCATCCAGAAAACGGGTGATAACGCTGCTGGAGACTAAAAGAGAATCCGCGGCAGTGGCCACTCCCCAGCTTGATAAGGAAGCACAGCCAAACTGCAGCTTCGATGCAGGCTTTGATCCCAGAGCTACCATATCGTGCATAGTGTTCAGGAGCAGCAGGTCTTGCAAAGCCAGGTCGCGTCCCAGGCCAGCATGATAAATGTCATGCTGGGAAGCCATCATGCCTTCGATCATCCCGATCAATTCCCAGTTCATGGATTCGGGAGTAATAAAATGCTGCTGATAGTAAGAAAGGAGTTGGCTATAAAAATCCGTGCTGGAATAGCAAAACATTGTCCAGTAAAGATCACTAAAAACTTCCATGATCTGGGGGCAAAGCAGGTATCCTTGGGCATAGCCCCGTTCGTAATGCGATCCCCAAACCTGAAGGATCATCTGGTCGCCAAGTTGCTGCAGATCGCCATTCACCTGAGCAGAAAGCGTCAGGCTAAGGATCAGCATTATGCTTATTAGTAGTAGTTTATTCCACATTGTAACGTCCTGTTATAGTGTGTTTAATCTATTCAAAAGAGCTGTTCCTATTGTTTAATCATGTTCCCAATTCCGGGAAATCTGCCTGCGGAAAATCCGGTAATTATGATGCACCACCCACAGGAAAAGCAGATCGGCAACGAGCATAACGATATTGATGGTAAGGGCATCCCAGGCAGCATAATAGGCAATGGCGGGGATTACAATGGCCAGGATTAAGGTTTTGAAGATGATGATCCCGGCAGGAACCTTCAGTTTGCGAAAGATGAAACGGGCCAGGGGATTGCGCTCTCTTTCGTAATGTGCTGGACGGATCACCAGATAGGTGGAATGGCCATCCAGGGCGTTAAGCACCAAAAATATGGCGGCTAAAAAAAGGGTTAGCACCGGACTGGTAAACAGGGCCAAAGTGAAAGCCAACATCAGCTTAGCGGATAATTCCCAGCTTGCCACGCTTCATTTCATTGCCCATCTTCACCACATAAAAATAGATTCCGGAGGATACGGCAATGCCATCATTATTCTTCAGATTCCAAATGAAGGTAAGGTTATTGATATAGGGATCGAAGGGGCCGATTGCCGATTGGAAAACCAGATCGCCGGAGCTGTTGTAGATGGCAATATCGCCTTTTTTATGGGGAGGGAAGTGGATGAAGCGGGCTTCTGGATAATGTTTTGAAGTAACCGGATTGGGGAATACAGTTAGATCATCCAGATTGCGGATATCAGACAACGAGAAACGGGCGATATTGAATTGGGGAGAAATAAGGTTTCCAGCCAGGTCGGTGAGGTTATCAATCCTGATAAAATAGGCCTGATTGGAGATTCTTAGCTTTTCGGCAAAGCCGAGGGTGATGGTATCGGTTGTAAGCGAAGCCGAAACCAGATGATTATCGGGATCATTCTGATGAGTGGTGAGTACAAAATTTGGAAGGTATTGTGCCGGAGTGGGGCTTAGTTCTTCGCTGAAATTGATGCTGATTTCCTGATGCGAAGGCAATACACTGACGCTTACAATTTGCGGAGCCAGGGTATCTGTCACATAAGGGAAAGTGGCGATATCCTGAGACAGGGGAACTCCCGTGGCACCGGTGAGATTATGCAATCGCAGGGTGAAAAGGGAATCGATTTCGGGAAGAGGATTACGAAAACGCAGCAATATGCCACGGTGGTTGTTAAGGCTATTGGCAGTAATGGGATTGCCAGCCCCGTTGCTGAGAAAATAGAGATTGGCATTTACGAAATCGGGAGGCATGGCTTGCGAAAAAATTACACGTACTTCGTGGGATGTAACCATGCCTATGCTTTCCACATAGGGTTGGGGCATGGGAATGGCTGTTTTCCAAACGCTTAGCACGCTCTCTTGGGGACTGAAAGCCGGATCAAGGGCGGCAACGGCATAACGGTATTCTTTGCCGAGATCTAATCCGCTGTGAATATAGGAGGTGGCGCTGAGGTCCAGATAGCTTATCACGTCGTTTTCATCCTTCATGTACAGCCGGTATGCGGGTGCTCCGGTGCCAATCCAAGTAACATAAACGCTATTTTCATCCCGGGGACTGGCGATAAGATTGGCAGGAGTGGCAGGGCCCGTAAAAGGTTCCTGGGGAGTCCATTGCACGGCTCTGCTGCTATCTGCACCGGCAGCAATATTGGCGATGATTCTGGTTACTCCATCTGTATCTTCCCATGTGCTTACCTGATAATTTCTAATGCTTTCGCCATGGAAGGTGGGGACAAAACTGCCATTTTGATATTTCATCACATACAGATTTGGAGCCAGGGCCAGCACAATTTCGTCTTTGCCGTCCCTATCGAAATCGGCGGTTGTGATGGAATTTTGCGAAGCAATTTCATTGAACATAATCGAGCCCATGCTGGTATAGGAATTATCATCAGCTCGAGTGAAGCCCTGAAAATACCAGAAATTCAGATTGGGATTAGTGATGCTGGTATTATAACCTCCCACGATGAAATCATTGGTGCCATCACCATCAAAATCGCCGGATGCCAGAGAATAGGTATTACCAACCGGAAGACGCGTATTCCAGCATAATTCATGAGTGGAGGCGTTTAAAATTTCATAAACCAATACATCACCATCGGTATCGGCACAGAGAATGTCCTGATGCGCATCATTATCCAGATTATCCACTATGAGGGTGGGTACGAAATTATTGCGCACGAAGGTGGAGGTGGGATTGCTAAGGGTATTGCGGGCGGTAAGCACTCCGCTGGAATTGCGTTTATAGGATTGGATCACGCGTTCGGAGGCAAGGTTTTTCACCACCAGCACTTCGCATAATCCATCGTCGTCATAATCGTTCAAAACTCCACCGGTGATACTGGTATCAGTCCAAATGGCCAGATCGGGATCGGGGTACACACCATTTAAGGGCGTTTCCCACAGATAGGCGGTATCACCTCTGATCAGTAGCAGTTCCTTGCCCCCGATGTTATTGGTATTGCCAATATCCAGCGGCCAGAAAGCATCGTCATAAGAGAATTTCTGCACATGTCCATTGGCATGAGGCTCGTACACTTTCACGGTGCCATATCCGCTATTGGGTAGGTCCATGGCAATGTAATCGGGAGTGCCATTATCGTCAAAATCAAAATGCTGGTGCAGAGGACGGCGGGGATTGCCAATCTCCTGCATTTCAAAGCCGTGATTGGATACCACTCCGTAGGTTACATTAAGGAAATTCGGATAGGCTTGGGAAACATAGCTAAGCCCTGCGGAATTGCGGACGCTGAAGCTGATGCTCACCGGGCCTTCCGGTAAGGTGGGAGGCAGAGCCCAAATCTGGAGACTGTCGATGGCTACCGAATACGCTTGGTGCTCATTTCCCTGGGAGTCGGTGATCCGCAGTTCTCCCCGCACATTTTCATTGAAGCCTGCAGATACATAGTAACGCAAATTGGGACCGTCGTAACGGCTGAAATTCTCCAGGCTGTTGGATACCAAAGTGGGAGCGCTGCGATCCAAAATCACCATCCGGTAATAGTTATATTTCATGGTGTTATTTTGGTTCTTTTCATATTGCACTCTAATCAGATAGGTGCCTTCGGGGAAACTGGAGGGGATATAAAACTCGGCTAAAAGGCCATCGTGAACAGGCTGCGTGTGGAAAGTTGGCTGACTGGTGTGATTGGTTACGTCAAACCAGCCGACCACATCGGGATCGCTGAGATTGGCAAAGCACACCGAATAGCGGAAGAAATCTTCACCATAAACGGAACCAAGGATCGGCACCGTGCCACTGATGCCCAATTGATCGGGGGGACTGGTTATTACTACATAAGGGGGATTGGCGGTTTCCAGCAGGTTTTTGGCATTAACCAGACCATGACCAGTTTTATCATCATAGCCCTGGGGGGCAAGGTCTTCTGCAGAATTGCACAGCCAGGAACGAACTTCCTGGGGGCTAAGATCGGGATGAAGAGATAGCAGCAACGCTGCACTTCCGGAAACATAAGGAGAGCTCATGGAGGTGCCATCCTGCAGGAAATACTGTTCACCGGCTTCAAGCTTATAAGTGGAAAGCACTCTTTCGCCTACGGCTACCAAATCCAGGTCGGGTCCATAGCTGGAAAATCCTGATAAAGCTTTGCCTTTGGTAACTGAGCCAACGGAGATCACGCAGGATAGTTTGGCTGGATAGCTTAGGTCTGCTCCGGCTTCATTGCCAGCGGAAGCAACCAACACCACTCCTTTGGCATAAGCATATTCACAGGCATCAGCAATAATGGGGGCATAATTGGTGTCGCCCCAGCTCATGTTTATCACCTTGCAGCCATTATCGGCGGCGTAAATAATTGCTGCGGCAGCATCATCATCCTGCAGATATCCCTGGCCTCCGGTAGTTCTAAATCCTGCCCGAAGCGGCATGATGGTTACGTTCCAGCATACTCCGGCCACGCCGATACCATTGTTTCCCACGGCCCCGATAATGCCGGAAACGTGGGTTCCGTGAAAGTTTTCGTCCTCCACGTCGTTATCCTGGTCATAATAATCACCCAGGGCAGTTTCTGCCATTTCCGGTGCATCGGCAAAGTCCCATCCGTTTACATCATCGATATATCCATTACTATCATTATCGATACCATCATTGGGAATCTCAAGGGGGTTTATCCAGATATTGGCTTGCAGATCGGGATGGTTTATCAGCACGCCTGAATCGATAACGCCTACTTTAATGAGCTTGTTTCCGGTAGAGTAGTTCCACGCTTCTTCCACCTGGCTAACGTAATGCAATTGCTGATTGTAAAGCGTATCATTGGGGTAAAGATGCAGCTTGCGCAGGTAGTTTGGCTGTAGATAAGCGATTCCGGGGAATATGGCATCGGCCAAAACTTGATTTTCCGGCATTATCTCCAGATCGGCAAGGTAATATTGACCCTTTGGCATCCCAGTTATAGCTTTTATTCCTTTCAGCCCCTTTGCAGATAAAAAGGAATCGAAAGCGCTCAGTCCGGTTTTGCTGCCTTTGATATCAAGCGGAGCCGTGGTTTTAAAAATAATCTGTCCGGGAGTTTGCAATGCCCAGATAGTGCTGCATCCTAATAGCAGCAATATAAATATTACTTTGCGCACGATAAAAAATCCTTATTAAAATAGATATGATATTCCAAAGCTATGGACGTCGTTTAAACCGCTGTCAAAAGCACCAAAACCATAGTCCACGCTTAGCCTTTTATAGGCAATGCCAAATCCGGCGCTGAAGCTTTCTGCTGCGTAATTCAGCTTGTAGCCGCCACGCAGTTTCAGGATGTTTAATAGCTCCACTTCGCTGTAGATGCTGCCTTTGAGATCTTCGTCCATGCCCTTGATGCCATTCAGGCCCAGGGTAAGATGTTGATCTCCCAGGGCAAAGCCTTTGGTGAAATCTGCCCGCATCGTAGTGGGGAAGCGAACTTTTTCCTGATCTGTATAGGTGGCATTGCCAATATGGAGGATGGCGGCGGAAAGCTTGCTATCCTTCAGCGGGGGGATGATGCTGAATCCCAAATCGGCATACAACCCCAGGCTGGTGGCAGTGTCTAGTTTTTGGTAAAGAGTTCCGAAATTAAGCCCCGCATAGGTGCTGGGGCCTAAACGATATGCATAATTGGCCACCACACTGAGGTCTACGGGACTGTAATATCCTATCAGGAAGCCTGTGTCATCGCGGTTTTCCACATCTCCATAATCCATATTGCGAATGGCAATGCCGAAATGGCTGGAGCGTCTGGCAAAGGAATAGCTGATGGTATTGGCCTGAGTATCGGCAAGCCAGGGACTCATGGATACACCCAAAATGCGTTGATTTGCTTCACAGGCAGCGGCAGGCTGGTCCAGGAAGGCATAGGGATTAGCTTCGCTGTGAATTCCACCTCCGCTCAGCGCGATGCTCATGGGGCCGGTGGGAACGTTCAGAAATTTATAGCCGTAGTTACCGGCTCCGGGATGTACATCTGTTCCTGCAAAAAGGGCTGTTGCCGCCAGCAGGATTCCCAGGAAAAAAAGGATATTTTTCATTATCGCTCCATTACTTTTCAACGGCGAATTTTATTTTCTTGCTAAAACCCGGTGCTTCGATCACCGCAATATACACCCCGCTGCTAAGTTCGCTTGCAGGGATATCAAACAAATCCAGATTTTTCAGGTAAGCTCGGGCGGTTTGTTTGTCTTTGAACACCAGCACTCCTTCGATATCGAAAATGCTTAGCTGAACTTCCAGATCACGGGTAGGCATCAGATTAAGGAATATATTCTGACAATACATGGATTTAAGAGGATTGGGATAGAGATAAATCTGCCCAGGAACGATTATCTCGCTGCTTTGATACTGATTTGGCAAAACCCCCGGATCGAGGGAAGCGGTGCGTGCCATGTTCGCATATTCAAATTGCCAGGCATAGGAAGGTGAGCTTTGCGGAGCTGCAGGCAAAGGATAGCGGAAGATGCTGCCATTATCTGCGGCAGAGAAAAGATACCAGGTGCCATCTTCGGCACGCGAGGAGAAGGGTAGATTGCGGCTTCTTTCGGCAAAAGCAATGGGGTAGCCACTCTTCATACGGAAATCGTGGTCATACAGCCCCAGCTGATTCAGCATGAAGTTTCCCGTTAGTTCCGGTTTATTATCATTGTCCACATCGATGGCGATAAGCCCCGAAGCTATACCTTCCCCGTTTTGAGGAAGGAAGCTGGTTTCGGGATTCATCCGGCTGCCATGGTAATCCACGATGGCAAAACCTCTTTCGCCGCCAATGAGGATATCCAGCGAACCGTTGCCATCCACATCGGCCAGGCTTAGCGGAGCAATTTTTCCATCCTCAGTAACTTTCACCAGATCGTGAATATAGGGAAAACCCGGGGCGATCTGAAGATCATGGCTTAGCAGATACACGCTATGAGGACACTGCACAATTAGGTTTCCCTCACTGCTTCCGGGATACATGGGAGCCATAAAGATGCCCACAATAAGCGAATCTGCAGGAATGGGCAGGGTCGTGGATTGGGGAGCCAGGGTATTCAAATCCATCTGCGTAAGCCAGTATCCCGAGGCAGGATCCTTTTGCACCAAGGCCAGTTGCTCACGGAATTTCACCAGGTTGCTCACGATGGGATTGCCAAAGCTGAGCGCTTCGGTGGCCAGGGCACTGATTTTATCATAGAACCATAGGCTGGAAGAGGAGTAATGATCATCCCCGGCATTTGCCAAAAGGTTCATCGGCAGCACCAGTTTCTCTCCCAGGTCTATGGGGTGGCTGGCCCAATTTGCCAGATTCTTAGTGAATACATAGCGCCGTTCGGTATTGGAAAGCATATACATGCGGCTGAGGTGCTCAAGCTGCATGGGCAGATACAAAGCCTCTCCATCCCAAGTGTAGGTAGCTGCCAAAGGCATGCGGGCCATGGGAAAATCATCCATCGGCACTTCGTTTTTCCACATATAGAGGGTTCCATCCGGCATCGGATAAAAAAGCTCATCCTGGTTATCACCATCAAAATCTATGGCTGCGGCATTGATGTGATTCTTACCGCGATAATCGGAATCAAGTCTCCAGCGGAAGCGAACCGAGAAAGTCATCTGCACTCCGCTAGCCGAGATGTCTTCAATTTCCAGGGGCACTCCGCCATAATAGCTTTCCGAAGTGGGGAGCGAGAGCAAATCGTTATGATACATGTTGCCAAAGTAGTTGTTATTACCTTCGCGGAAGCTGTCAAAGGGGCTGCCCCACTTATACATGTCATATAAAGCCGTATCCAGATGCTGGATGCCATCGGCCTCTTCGAGATCCACACCCTTGTGAGCGGCATCCCAATTCACCCAGTTATAATCAAAATTGCTGCTGAAGTTTGCAGCGATGATGCTTTCGTCGATGTGCCAGATCAGGATGCCAGAACCATCTTGCAAAGTTGGGCCAGCACTGGGTCCTCCCAATCCCGGCAAAAAGAAATCCCACTCACTTCCGGCATAGCGGTTTTCCATAAAATTAAAATAGGGCAGCAGCGGATAGTTTTCATAATAATCTTGCTCGCCTTCGGGAAGGAGCTTAAAGCTGTAGCTGGGTTCATTGTTATAGGGATCAAGGCTGCCATCGGGATTTTGCTGCCGGTTTTCGATAAGGAAATACTCCGTATCGGTAATGGGAACCTTGTAAAGCCGGGTGGCCTCCACGCTGTGATTCTGAAAATGATCCAGGGGATTGTGAATACTGTCGTGAGAAAGCACCACGGGCATCTCCCATCCCATCAGATAACGATTGTAAGCACAAACCTGAGCGGGAACATAGCCATTGCCGTTCCAAACTCCGGTGCCCATCAATCCCCAATTTCCGATGCCCTGGCTGGCTCCATTGCTGCTGTAATTATCATAGAGAGTGGGCATTCCCAGCAAGTGGCCAAATTGATGTGCCAAAACTCCATAGATGCTGAAAAGATATGCTGAGGCATTCTCTTCTCCTTCTGCAGGAAAGTAATCCTGATACTCGTCTTCAGGAACCATCACGATGTTTTTCAGATGAATGCCATCCCCTGTGGGATAGCCTGGATAATTGTCGTTTTGCGGATCAAATACCGCTTGCAGGTTCTTACGGGTAATGAAGGTGCTCCAGATATCATCGGTGCGAACCTCCTCCACATCGGATTCTTGTCCGGCGCCGGCATGAAAGATAACAATGCCACCATAATTGCGAAAATCAATTTGGGCATCCACCTGGCTTAAAAGGTGAGGAAGCATTTGCTCCAGATTGGCATCGATGGCTTCCGAGGTGTCGCCGCCATAATAGCTCATCGGTTCAGGCAGAGTAATCACTTCCGGCCATAGAGTGTAGCTTAGCTCATAAGCCCCATGGCTGGCATCCAGGAAAAAATCATGCAGGTGAAACATCCAGCGCTCGAAGAAAGCCGTGTCATGAGCCAAAAAATCAGGATAAGCAGCGCTGCTGCGGAAACTTTTATCTGCAAACTGCACCCGCAAGGCAAGAATGTTATTTGGCAACACTTTAGGCGCCTGGTTCGCTCCGGCATGGCAATCAGTTTCAAGGCGTGTGGCTTGCCAGGCCTGTGGGGGTGGATCGTAAGCGGGAACCGGAGGCACCATGGCCAAAAGCATAGTTCCGGTTACAAGCATGATGGCAGCCATCAACCACCGATTTGTTGAGAATGCGAGCATTATGTCTCCCCTGATCCTAATATTTTACTTTGTTACTAAGCTCTATAAGCTTCTTTTTCCGTCAATAGAAAAAACTCGCTTGGCAATTTTATCATGCCTCGCGAGTTTAACAAGCTGCCAAAGTGGATTATAGCTTATAAATTCTTCCCAGCCAGAATGTCTGCTTCGTTGCATTTGCAAATCTTGGCATATTCATTCAGGGGAGTCCAGCCACCGCTTTTTTTCTTGTTTGTGATCAATTTAATACGCTTGATCTCGGTATTGCATACGGGGCACATCACTTTTCCCTCATTGGAGGTTTCGTGAGCCAATTTGGCGGTAAAACTCTTTACTTTTCCCATTTTATCCTCGTTTTCTTATTTATCTGCGCGTTCCAGGTATTCACCAGTGCGGGTGTCGATCTTGATGCGGGTGCCAGCTTCCACAAAGAAGGGTACCATAAGTCTCAGTCCGGTTTCGGTGAATGCCACTTTGCCACTGCCGGAAGCAGTGTTTCCTTTCACGTTGGGTTCGCATTCGGCGATCGTTTGGATCACAGTGGTAGGCAGGTCTACGCCCAAAACTTCACCGCTGGGAGCCATCATCACCATAATCTCCATGTTCTCGGTGAGCAGCTTATCCTGTTCACCCAGGATGGAGCTGTCCACATGCATCTGATCATAAGTTTCGCTATCCATCAGCACCAAAAAATCGCCTTCGCGATACAGGAATTCTTTCTTGGTGCGCTCTACGCGAACTTCATTGAAATTATCACTATCGCGGAAGGTATTATCCAAAACTCTTCCGGTACGAACGTTTTTCAGTTTGCTGCGCATGAAGGCCGGACCTTTCCCCGGTTTCACGTGGAGAAATTCCACCACTTCATACAAATCATCTTTGAATTCGATGATCATGCCATTGCGTATATCAGCCATTGTAGCCATATTGGAGTCCTTTTTTATTGTGTAATTACCCACTTTTTTCAGATGCATGTTTTTGGCAAGGGATATTTTGGGTGAGACCTGTGGAGGTGATAACAGGCGGTGAGAGTACACTGTGAGATTATTAATGTGCGAGGGTAACTATCACCTTCAGGCTTCGCCTATACGAAGATAAGGAATGAATGCTCGTTCTATCATTTTTTAAACCACAGAGAAAAGCTTGATGTAGTGGCGGTTTCCAAACCGCCATACCAGGATACAAACACATAGTTTTTTTTAACCACAGAGAAAAGCTTGATGTAGTGGCGGTTTCCAAACCGCCATACCAGGATACAAACACATAGTTTTTTTTAACCACAGAGAAAAGCTTGATGTAGTGGCGGTTTCCAA
>CAZSST010000006.1:29533-34580 GCA_964609575.1 uncultured Candidatus Cloacimonas sp. | reverse complement strand
AGTAGGTCGCCGCCATCGCCAGCGGCTTTTTCTTTGGTGCTGGAGTGAGGGGGTGCTGGAGTGAGGGGGTCGGTGGAATAGTGGAAGGGTGAAACTCAGTTTGGGGCTCGAAAGATTTTAGCAGAACAAGATCATGATGTTAAAGTAAAAAAAGGGGAGGCTGATGCTTCCCCTTATTGTAATGTGATATAGCAGTGGTTACTTTTCCTGTTTCACCAGGATCACTCTCCATTCTCTGCCATTCATCGTGATCGTATCCCAGGTAGCTTTTTTGTTTACCACGGTTTCGGTTCCGGTGGCTTTAAAGCTGTATTCTCCGTTTCCGCTGGGAGAAGAGGCAATAGTTTTAGCCAGGGTGCGCAGCGATTCAAAGGGTTGATATACAGGATCAGTAAAGATATTCAGGGCGATTTCTTCTTTGTCTTGGTCGCAAACCGTCATTCCGTCCGGTTCCATGGCCCACAGCTCATATTCATCGGAAACTGCGTTCTTCTCCAGAACGAGCTTGGGAAGCAGGGAAGTATCGATAGTAAGCACCAATGATCCCACGAATTTCTCTTTGGAGTCATAAAGGGGGCGGGACAAGATAACCGCGGAGAAGCCTTCCACGGCTTTAAAAGCTGTGCTGAGGATTGGCCGGGGGTCTTTGAGCATGGCGATGGTATGCTCCTGTTTGCTGATATCGGCACCTTCGGATTCCTTGTATTTATCTGGTTCAAGATATTTCAGGATTCCTTTGGTATCCACATAGCAAGAAGTAATAATCGCGGGATGAGCGGGGGGCATGGCCATCAGCAGTTCTCTTATCTTGGTTTCATTACCCAGTTTTCCGGCGATGGTTTTAATCTGCGTATCCATTGCTGCGTCTATTTGGGTTAGTTCTGCCAGCAGACCTTTGGCAAGTGTGGATACTTCAGGGGTGGATTTTTCGGGCTCGACCTTGGGCTTGGAACAAGCCGTTAGCACTATAAAACTGATCACAAGTAACAAGAACACGGTAGTGGTGAACATTCTCATGTTTCTCTCCTTTTTGCGTTCAGGCATTTCATAATTACATAGCATAATCTTGTTTACACAGATAGCAATACTTATTTCAGTGTGTTATTTAGCTAATCCAGAGAATAGCAGGGATAATAAGAGAAGAGCAGAATACTTCTACGAAAAGTTATGAGACAGGGAGGATGATAGTTTAGGATTTAGGATTTAGAATTTAGGATTTAGAATTTAGGATTTGTGGGGTAGATCCGTAAGATAGCTTCATCCCATTACATGCGAAGCCCATGCGAAGCCCATGCAATTGCCCGGGGATCGCATGGGCATCATATCCCAAGCTTGCTTAGAGTGCTGAACTTGTAAGGGCTTATGGACTCGAGAAGCACACAGATGATTATGCACGGCATGAAAGTCATAGCCGCTCATAAGATATTGGGTAAGATATAGTTCGTTTGAGTGCTTTGAATTTCAATGCCTCAATTGGGTTAAGAAGGAAATACACTTGAAAAAGACCGTTGTTAAATCAGTGTCACTGGCTGCAGAGCTTGTGCGATAGCTTAAAAACCATGGTATTGTCCCTCTAGTCCCATCGGGACGGCAGTTTAGATAGAATGGGGATAAAACTCTGCTATGAGTCCTGTAGGGACGTCAGTTTAGATAATGATATCCATGTCTATCTTCAGATTAGCAATATCTAAACTGCCGTCCCGATGGGACTAAGATGACTGTACGGCTAACGTTTCTATCTAAAATGACGTCCCTAACGGGACTCAAAAGGCCATGTAACACAAGCTTTGCAGCCATGTGCAAAGGTCTTTGAAAATGTACTAACAGCGAAAAAAAACCGAATGAATTCGGTGTTCCGACCGAATAAATTCGGTGTTCCGACCGGGTAAACTCTGTGTTCCGACCGAATAAATTCGGTGTTCCGAGATTTGTGCTACTCTCCTATGAATGCGGCATCCAGCTTCAAGTTGAGGGGAGTAATCAAACCTCTGAACTTCGTTCTCTGGAGCGGTTCTTTGCTTCGCTGATAAATTTGCAAGCATGGCACACACAGGATTTATACATCTCCATTATTGATGCGTTCCTTCAAGAGACGTAAAATCGGGCTGATGCGGGGTAAGTATTTTTGGGCTGAGCTCATGCTTTTTCTGGCGCCTTCCAGGTCTTTTTTTTGCAATTGGAGGCGGATAAGTTCTTCATGAATGCTAATAAGATAGGGATCGTGGTTTCTGGCACGTAGCAGCAAGGCAATGGCATTGTCTATCAATCCGAGTTTTTTGGCGGTTAGAGCAAAAGTACTCAGATGGTCGGCATTATTCAGCGGCATACCTTTTTCATATTCCTGAAACGAATGATAGGCCTTCAGCCAGATGCCTTTGCGAGCGTGGATGATGGCAGAAAAGAGGAGGAGCTGATTATGCCTGCCAAACATCAATTCTGCTTTGCTAATATATTGCAGAGCTTCATCATAATTCTGGGTACGCAGATATTGCTCGATGAGCAGGAAATAGATGAAGGGATTGTCCGGAAGGATATTCAGAATTTGCCGGATTATTTTTATACTTTCCTGATGCTGTCCCAGAAATGCCAGCGTAAGGGCTTTATTGTAAAGCACTTCAGGCTGGGGATCGGGAATTTGATTAAAGTAGCTATTAGCCAGACGATAATCACCCATGGCAAAATAGCAATTGCCGATCAGGAACAGCAAGTAGGAATCATTTGGCTGCTGAGCACTGGCATCCTGATAATAAGTGAGGGCTTTATCATATAGCTGCCGCTGGAGAAAGATGTCGCCCAGGTTTTGCAACAGCCTGGGGTTGTTAGGATTAGCGCTTACCGCTGCTTCCAGAATATGCACGGCATGAAGCCAATTGGACTTCACCAAAGCATTGGCACGTAATATGATATTATCAATTTCCACTTGATTCATGTGATTCTAAAGCTCGCTTAGCAATTCCTGCACTGCCCGGATAAGCTGATTATCCTTTCCGGCAATGCGATCTTCAGGGGTATTATCCACCAGGATATCGGGTATGGCGCCTGTTCCTTCCATATTAGTTCCATCCAGTTTGAACCATCCGGTTCCAGGCATACGCATGGAAGAACCATCCATAAGATAGTAATGCCAGGTGCCGATCACTGCACCGCTGGATGGGGTTCCCACCACTTTGCCAAGCTTTAGCTCCTGGTAGATGGTAGGAAAGATTTCGCCATCGCTGAATGACTGCTCATCCACCAGCACGATGCTGGGTTTATCCCAGCTGCGCCTTGGTTCATAGCGCAGGGTTTGGCCTTGGTTGCGGCTGCGGGAAAAGGCATAGCGTTTCTTTTGCAGCAGGGAGATGATCTGATCGTGAATATGGCCGCCGGTATTGCCTCGCACGTCGATCACCAGCGCTTCCTTATCATAATTATCGCGGAACAGCTCAGAATAGAAACGGCTCCAATCATCTTCACCCATGGAAGGGATATGCACATAGCCCAGCCTTCCCTGGGACAGCTCATCCACAAGGCGGCGTTTTGTGGCCACATCGTTTGTGTACCACAAATTCTGCTGTTCGCCATAGCTTAGTCCGGTGATCACGGCATTCAGGATTTCCCCATCCTGCAGGAAGCCAAGCTTTATCTTTTTGCCGGTTTTTCCGGCAAGTAGCTCTTCCAATGGGGTTTTGGAGGAGATTTCCACACTATCCACATGGGTAAGAATGGCACCTGGTTTCAAGGAATAATAGGCGGCAAGCTTGGATGTGGGATACACAGTGGCGACCCGGATGCCTTTCCTTAAGGGTTCGGCATATTCCAGTTCTATTCCCAGCCATGCCGCGGAGCGATATTCCCAGGGAGCATCATTGCGGGGATAGAAACCTGTGTGCGAGGCATTTACGTCGCCAATCATTTCATTCATGATCTCGGCGATATCGTTTATAGACCGGGATTTTTGTACATAGGGCAGATATTGCTTGTAAACCTTATCCCAATTGCGGCCATGCATATCGGGATCGTAGAAGTTATTGCCAAAAACGCTCCAGGCTTCTTCAAAGACACGTTGATTCAGGATTTTCTTATCGTATTTATATTCAAATTCTCCGGTGATCTCTTTCTTTTTGGAGGATGAGGTATCATAAGAATGCAGATGTTCGCCATCAAGATAATATACATAGGGATTGTTCCAATCAAGCTGCCCGGTGTCTTTGGCGAGAGTGGTTTCCTCTTTAATGTTCTCTCCATAGATATTGGCTTTTTTAAGGGCATCGCTCTTGGAACCGGAGTTGTCGTGCTGCACATAGTAAAAAGTGCTGTCGGAGATCATGTGCATGATGTACAGGTAATCGTTGGACGCGGGAATGATCTCGTAGAATCTTCTCTCCAGGCCTTCCCACACCACTTTTACGGCGCGTTTATCAAGATATGCGGTAAGAGATTCAGATTCATCCACGGTTTCGATATCTACTGCAAGATCTTCTTTTTCTGTGCCCGTGGTATCTTCCTTGGCCGTGGTAGGGGAAAGGATCTCGCGCCAATTATCCTTATCCAGCTCCAGATCATCACGGGGGACAAGATCAAGCCTGTAGATAGAGCGATTACGGGTAAGGAGTATAGACCGGTTATCGGGAGTCCATGCCAGAGAGCTGAGCCAGCCATCGTCGGCAATGAGCTTGCTGGAAGTGCCGGTATCTGCCTCGTAGAGATAGAGTTCTCGGATATAGCTGTCATCACGCATGGTGCAATAAACGGCATGAGTTCCCATTTTATTGAAGACGAAGGGGGAAGTTACGCTCCAAGGTGTGTCGATGGGGCGGATATTTACCAGGCCTGAATCGGCAATGGCGATTTTATCATGGCGGAAGTAATCGGAATAGACTATGGAAAATCTTCCCTGATCATCACGGAAGATATCTTCTACATTCAGGCTATCCGCACCGAACCATTTAAGGGGTTTGAGATCGATGCTGGAATCGGCTTGAGCGGTGAAAAGACGGAATTTCCCATCGTGAAGTTTATTTATCAGCACCTTGCGGTTATCAATAAAACTCATCTGTAGTGAACT
>CAZSST010000006.1:0-29523 GCA_964609575.1 uncultured Candidatus Cloacimonas sp. | reverse complement strand
TGGTCGGCACTAATCTGCTTCACTTCGCCACCCTTGATAGGCATAAAGAAGGTGTCGTAGCCCTGAGCGAAGCCAAGGAGGAGGTTATCGGGGCTAACAGCATAGCTCTTAAAGCTGTTCTTGTAGGTTTTGCGAATC
The DNA here is from genome assembly GCA_964609575.1 of uncultured Candidatus Cloacimonas sp. Lineage (GTDB taxonomy): Bacteria > Cloacimonadota > Cloacimonadia > Cloacimonadales > Cloacimonadaceae > Cloacimonas. The sequence goes on along the minus strand of CAZSST010000006.1, from coordinate 29,385 downwards.
AGGTTGTTTTGCCAGCCATCTTCCATAAGATTTATTTCCAGGGGACTGATGCGATTTCCGCCAAGCTTGGTGGGATCAAACTTGTAGATGGTATCGAACATTTCAAAGACAATACGGTCATTTAGGCGGGCAATGCTGAGATCACGGGCACTGAATTCATCGAAGCGTGATAACTGTGAAACGAGCTTCAGGTCATAACCATCGGAGCGCATCAATTGAATGTGTTCTTTGTCGGACGCGCCATAAAACAAAGAACCGGTGAGATGCGAACAGCGAGGGTATAATTCGGAATATTCGGTATTGGTGATACGCGTATATTTCTTGGTGGGGATATCGAGCAGCCATAGCTCACCATTGGCGCTGCCACGATAGGCTTCCCGATAGCCGTTGCCACCTTGCTGAAAGATGATTTGCTGATTATCTGGGGTCAAGGTGGCATAGCGCGCTCCAATTTCGGCAATAAGCTGGGGACGGAAACCATCGATGGGAACTTTGTAAAACGAGCGATCGTAGGCCAGGCTGTACTTACTGCACAGCAAATACTGCGAATCATTGTACCAATCGGCGATGATCATATTTTCTTTGATAGTGTAAAGTGGCGATCCGCCATTGGCAGGAATAATATAGATGAAGTTATTGCCATCCCGGTTCGAGGAAAAAGCGATGCTGGCTCCATCGGGACTCCAATGCGGATTCCATTCATTGCTTGGAGTATTGGTAATGCGGCGGGGCACACCTCCGGAAAAACTGACCACCCACAGGTCGTTGTCGTACACAAAGCAAACCTGTTCGCCATCCGGTGAGATGGCCGGGTCTCCTGCGAAAGGAGCTTCGAGGGCAAAGAGAGTGAAGCTGCTGAAGACAAGCATCAGGAGCAATAACAAGTGGTAATTGTGGTGCCTGGGCAGGGGCAGGATCATGCTTTATTCCTTTTCAAACAGCTCCAGACCGTTCTGGGGGGAGCTGTAATGATAATTGTGCTTCAATACCCGGATGTTTAGCGGGGGATGGCATTCGCCAAGGATAACCACCCGCTTCTGATCGCTTTGGGTTCTATTTATAAACGCGCTGAGATTCTCATCAAGTTTTTCTTCGCAGTGTTTAATATGCGCCTGCATTTCGGAAATGGCCTGGGCATTGGCTTCGGGATCAGACTTCAGATGGATCAGCTTGCGGGATAGGTGCAATAGCAAAGTGCGATGATAAGGACTAATGGCAATCTCGATTTCGGTTGCTGTGCCAGAATTATCGCCGGCTTCGCTGATCGTTACTGAACCGCCGGATTGAACGTTGCTGCCGCTGATATTACTGCCTTGGTCACCTTGGACGTCGCCATCGCAAACTACGGTGGAGTTTCGGATGCTGCCGCTGAAGTGGAGGTTCTTTTGGCAGATAACTTTGGAATTGCTAATGCTGTTTACTTTTAGATCGCCCTGAACGCTGAGCAGATCGTTATTGCAGGAGATGATATCACCATTTACAATCAAATCACTCTGGCAATCCAAATCAGCATTGTGGATGTCGCCATTGACGGTAAGCACAGCAGCGGAGCGGAGTTTTATCTGTGCCAGGTCTCCATTCAAAACTATCTCCAGATTAGCAGGGAAATCTACTTCCGAAGGGAGGTCATTACTATTTAAGGTCGCCAGGCTGGCCAGGCAGATGCGTCCCGCTTCATCCAAATAGGGGAAACCGGAGACAGCAGCTGTATATTGCCGTTCCGCAAGGCTGAACTTAACTCCGGTACCTACCAGGGATAAAGCCTGTTCTTCATCAATAGTGCCATGGCTGATAAGCTCACCAAAGATATCATAGATGCTTCCCTCATGCTCAAAGATGTTATTGGTATATTCTGCAATCAAGGCTCCGGAGGGCACTGCATTAATACGCTGGTAAACTTCAAAACTGACGGTACTGTGGGGATCGATGCTCAAGTCGGGATTGAAACTGTACTTCAATACGCTTTCATTGGGCTTTCCAGAGCAAATAGCAATAGGGAAGGGAGTATCAAATTCTTTTTCCAGAGAATGCTCGCGAATGTAACTCTGCGCTTCATCAAAACCGGTTTTAATCCCAGCGCTTTCTATCAAGGCCAGGATATCGTTTTCGTTTATCAGTTTATTACTTTTCTTGATGGTCAGCCAGGCGGACATGGTGTCCCGGCGAAGCTCCAAAATCAGGTTGCCGGCTTGGTTGCTAAAGGTTTTATTCATGTGAGGATCCCCACTAAGTTTATCTGACGGTTATGAGTGCCTTCCCTGCGGAAGGAATGATAATCCGGATTTGAAAAAGTGCAGTGATGGATATTTTCGATATTGCGGAAGGGTATTCCTGCTTTGATAAGCTGCTGAAAAATGATATGCCTGATGTCCAGATGGCGTTCGAGATCGGTTTTATGCGAAAATCCTGCGGAACTGGTGGTTTCGATAAATTCCTCGTATATTTCTGCGCTTACCTGATAATGGGGGTAGGATATTCCTGCTCCGATATAGGCTATAATGTTCTCAGCCTGGCAACCAAAGCGAGCTTTCATCAAGCGAACTGCTTCATCCACGATGTTTTTGCGGGTGCCTTCCCTGCCGCTATGTAAGGCTGCCACTACCATTTGCTTGTTATCCGTAAGTACAACGGGAGTGCAATCGGCAGTACGGATCAGCAGAAATTGATTTGGGATATTGGTGATAAGCCCATCCACGATAGGGATTTGCGGCTTATTGCCCAAACCTGCGCCACAATCAGCTTCACTGCATATATGCACTTGGCGGGAATGGGTTTGATCGGCGATAACCAATCTGGATACGGGAATAGTGACGCCATCAAGGGTAAAATCTTGTTGAAGGCTCATTAAGCTGCGGTAGTCCGGTTCTCTTTTGCCAAGATGAATGAAGGTTTTCATGCCTGATCCATAGCTGTTACCAGTGGCTTTTCCCGGTAGGATTCGGTGTTGTTGCCAATCACCAGCATTCTTAATATCCCTCGTAGGAATTGAGGTGCAGTACGGAGACTATTCAAAGACCACAGTAGATAGATGCTGGCACAAATCACGAGGGTAATCTGGGCTCCCCATCTGCCGGTCATGCTTCCCATCAGCAAGCTTCCCAAAGGAGATGAGCCTGCAAAAGCCATGGTGTATAAGCTGATAACTCTACCCCGCATTTCTGGGGATACCACACTCTGGATAAGAGTGTTGGTAGTAGTCATGGTCAGCACTCCGGCCAGGCCCAAAAAGCTGATCAGAACCATACTGGCAAACATCATGCGCGAAAGGGCAAAAAAGATTAAGGCCAGGCTGAATCCAAGACAAACGTAAACCAGACGATTGGGCATTCCCTTGATATTTCTTCGCGTAGCCAAAAACAATGAACCGGCCAGAGCTCCAATTCCCGAAGTGGACATCAGAATGCCCTGAGTGCCGGAATCACCTTGCAGAACGTCTCGGGCAATTACCGGTAACAGAGTAGTGTAGGACATGCCGAAGATGGTGTAAATTGCCAGATTGGATATTAGAAACCTGATGGGCACATTGGTCCAGGCATATTTCCAGCCTGCGGCTATTATCTTTAGGGTTGGTTCCCGCTGCTCTTTCACCGGGGGGTATTCGATCTTGATAAAGAAAAGCGAAATGATTACAAAGATATATGATACGGCATTAATGGCAAAGCACACCCCTTCACTGAACATGATGATCAGAAAACCACCCACGGCAGGGCCGATCAATCTGGCCCCATTGAACATGGCAGAATTGGTAGCCAGGGCATTGGGCAGAATACTGCGCTTGGCCACGAGGTCCATCACGAAGTTTTGACGAATGGGGGCATCCACGGCATCGATGATCCCCTGCATCAAAGCCAGAATCAAGATCGGATACTGCACCTCTTTGTTTACTACGCCGGTTAAAACCAATACTGCGAGCGTGGCGGTTTGCAGAAAAAACGCCAATTGGGTGATGATAATGGTGTGATGCCGGTTCCATCTATCAGCCCAAGCTCCGGCAAAGGGACTGATAAACAAGGAGGGGATCATGGAGAGAAAGCTTACCAAACCCAACAGAAAGGCGGAATTGGTAAGCCGATACACAAACCAACCCATGGTAGTGCGCTGGATCCAGGTTCCGATAAGCGAAATCCCCTGACCCATGAAGAAGATCCGGTAATTCCTGATGCTTAAGGAAACAAAGATATCGGTTAGTTTCTTCATTGCAGCTTAGAGAATAAAGCGGGAAAGGTCTTCGCTTTCTATCACTGGTGCCAGACGTTCTTTTACGAATTTGCGGTTTATCTTCACGGTCTTTAGCTCTTCAGAGGGCATATTGAACAAGAAATCATCCAAAAGCGTATTCATGATCGTATGCAGGCGTCGGGCTCCGATATCTTCCATTTTATCATTTGCCAGTGCTGCATACCGGGCAATCTCGATGATGGCATCAGCCAGGAAGGTAAGATTCACTCCTTCACTGCTAAAGATCGCCTGATACTGCTTGGTTAGTGAATTCTCCGGCTCAGTTAAAATACGTTGAAAATCGTTTTGGTTCAGGCTGTTAAGTTCCACGCGAATGGGAAAACGTCCCTGCAGCTCCGGGATCAGATCGGAAGGCTTGGCAATGCTGAAAGCTCCTGCCGCGATAAAGAGAATGTGCGAAGTATCGATCATGCCATACTTGGTGGGGACTTTGGAGCCTTCCACAATCGGTAGTAAATCCCGTTGCACTCCGCTTCGCGATACATCCAGGCTGTTACCGCGGTCAGCAGAGGCAATCTTATCAATCTCATCGATGAAGATTATCCCCTTTTCCTCCACATTCTGCCTGGCAATGTCGATCATCTTTTCCTTGCTGATAAGGTTGTTTATCTCAATTTCGGTAAAGCGTTTAAGAGCGGAGCCCACCGTTGTGGAAATCTTACGTCGGTTTAGTTTTTCGGGGATGAAGCTGGAGAGCATTTCACTGATATCGATATCCAGCATCTCCAGATTGGGATTGGGAATGATCTCCATGATAGGCAGATTGTTATGTTCCGGCTCTATCTCGATCTCTTTTTCATCCAAAGCTCCGGATACCAGCTTCTTCATCATTTTTTCGCGACTGCGCAGGTATCGGTTTTCCACTTCGGGATCTTGATTCTTGGTTTTTTTCCGTGGTGGCAGCAGGATGTCCAGAATCCTATGTTCGGCTTTGTTGCGGGCACTTTGTTGCACCTCTTCCACCATTTGTTCGCGCACCTGGCTGATGGAATAATTCATCAGTTCGCGCACCATGGATTCCACGTCGCGTCCCACATAGCCAACTTCCGTGAATTTGGAAGCTTCCACTTTTATAAAAGGTGCTCCGGTAAGCCGGGAAATCCTTCTGGCAATCTCTGTTTTTCCCACTCCGGTTGGCCCAATGAGGATAATGTTATTGGGCATTATCTCGCCCTTCATATTATCTGCAACTTGCTGACGGCGCCAGCGATTCCGTAAAGCGATGGCCACACTGCGCTTGGCAGCATCCTGCCCCACGATGAATTTATCCAGTTCCTCCACGATTTTGGGAGGGGTTAAACTAAAGTGATTATTCAAATTATACTTCCTCTACGATCTGATGATCATTGGTGTAGATGCATATTCCGGAGGCCACTTTCAGAGCTTCGCTAACAATCTCTTTTACCCCCAGTTTGGTATGGGCAGCCAGAGCTCTTGCCGCGGCCAAAGCGTAATTTCCTCCGCTGCCAATGGCCACGATGCCATCTTCGGGTTCCAAAACGTCCCCTACTCCAGTTATGAGTAAAATGCCGCTTTTATCTCCAGCCAGCAGCATGGCATCCAAACGCCTGAGCAGCTTGTCGGAACGCCAGTCTCTGGCCAGTTCCGTGGCAGCTTTGCGCAGGTTGCCCTTGTTGTTCTTCAGCTTTTCCTCGAATTTCTCCATCAGGCTGAATGCATCGGCTGTGGCTCCGGCAAAGCCGATTACCACTTTACCTTCGAATATCTTGCGAATCTTTACGGCATTCCCTTTGATTATGGTATTGCCCAGGGTTACCTGTCCGTCGCCGCAAATGGCAGTATGTCCTTTACGGTGCATTCCGAGGATGGTGGTTCCATGCATGGCTTCCGTCATTGTTCCTCCGATGGTTTGGTTTCGGCAGCCTTTTCAGGCTCTGGAAGCTCGGGAGCTTCATTATGCTCAAAGCGAAGTTCCTGCGCTTTTAGATACTTGGCATTCACTACGGGTTCTTCCTCGGGAGTAGTATGCTGCAGAATCAGCGTAAATATCTCATCCGTGCCCAAGGTTTCCTTTTCCTGCAATTCCGCTGCCATCAATTCCATCAATTCGCGGTGGCCATTCAGGATTTCCGTAGCTTTGTTATAGGCTTCGGTGATCAGGTCTCTAATCTCTCTATCCACCATTTGCGAAGTTTCGTCGCTATGCAGTTCTCTTGAGCCCAGTTCCTTTCCCAAAAACACTTCGCCTTGTTCTTTGCCCACCGTCATGGGGCCTATCTTATCGCTCATTCCCCAGGAACAAACCATTTTTTTGGCGATATCGGTGCAGCGTTCCAGATCATTTCCAGCTCCGGTGGTTTTTTCTCCAAATACAATCTCTTCCGCAGCTCTGCCACCCAAAAGGGTAACCAGCAATTGCTGCAGATAACCCTTGGAATAGCCGCTTTTATCGCTTAGCAGATAGTGTGTGGCACCACCCGTAAAACCGCGGGGGATAATGGATACCTTGTGCACCGGCTCTGTTTTTTCCAGAAACACGGAGGTAAGAACATGCCCTATTTCATGATAAGCGGTTAGCTTTTTATCCTCTTCGGGTATCACCCTGCTCTTCTTTTCCTTGCCCAGAGTAAGCTTATCCTTAGCTGCTTCAAATTCCTGCATACCGATATTGCTTTTGTTTTTTGAGGCGGCAATCAAGGCTGCTTCATTCACCAAATTAGCCAGATCGGCACCGCTGAAACCAGGCGTACCTCGAGCAATTAACTCCAGATACACATCTTCTGCCAGGGGCACTTTCGCGGCATGCACCCTTAGAATTTCTGTGCGGCCTTTGATATCCGGCAGGTCCACTGTTACCTGGCGATCAAAACGTCCGGGGCGAAGCAGTGCCGGATCCAAAATATCCGGGCGATTGGTGGCCGCGATGATTATCACCGCTTCATTGGGCTCAAAGCCATCCATTTCCACCAAAAGCTGATTAAGGGTTTGTTCCCTTTCATCATGTCCACCGCCCAAACCTGTGCCGCGATGTCTGCCCACGGCATCTATCTCATCGATAAAGGTGATGCAGGGAGAATTCTTTTTGGCTTGTTCAAAGAGATCACGAACCCTGGCTGCACCAACGCCCACGAACATTTCTACAAAGTCTGAGCCACTTATTGCGAAAAATGGTACTCCCGCTTCTCCTGATACTGCTTTGGCCAAAAGGGTTTTACCCGTTCCGGGGCGTCCTACCAAAAGCACGCCGCGGGGAATGCGTCCTCCCAGCCTTTGAAACTTGCCCGGGTCTTTCAGGAATTCCACTATTTCCTGAAGCTCTTCCTTGGCTTCGTCCACTCCCGCCACATCTTTGAAAGTAATTCCCGATTTACTGGCTTCGTGCATTCGGGCCTTGCTTTTACCAAAACTGAAAGCCTTGGCATTTTGGGCATTCATCCCGCGCATAAAGAACAGCCAGAAAATGATCAGCATTAAAAGGGGCAGGGCATAGGAAAGCACTCCGGCCCAGCGTGAGGGACGGGTGGCGCTTACTTTTATTCCCATGGCCACCAGGCTATCCACCAAACCCGGGGATTCAAAGGGCAGAGTACTAAGGTACTTTTTATTAGCCGTATCCGCGTAAAAGATATCTTTTTCCGTGAATTGCACTTGCGTAATCTGATTCCGCTGCACACGGGCCATAAAGTTGCTGAAACCCTCTTTGGTAATCTGTTCGCGGGTTCCGTTAAAGGTATGGAAAATAACGATGCTCAGCAGGATCAGTACAATCAGCAGCGGCATGGAAAGCCCTTGCCGCGCAGGCTTCAGCATCTTGTCATCCAAGGGCAGATTGGCCTTGCCGGTGCCTTCTGCCTTGTTCTTGCGAATGCGCTTCTTGATCAGGAAAATGCGAACGATGCTGATGATACTGATGATGATCAGGGCATAAATAAACCAATTCACCATCGTGGAAACCTGACTGAGGGCACTTTGCGCCTCGGGTGTCTTTAGGGGTAGGGCTACCAGACTATCCACTCCGGTTGCGCCTAATACTCCGCATATAGCGCTTCCCAAAGCGCTTAGCAATATCTTGCTCATGAATAAACTTCTTCCTTCAAAATTCCGATGTATGGCAGATTACGGTAATTCTCTGCATAGTCCAGGCCATAACCCACCACAAATTCATTGCCGATCTCAAAGCCCACGTAATCAAACTTCACATCTATTTTATGCGCAGCAGGCTTATCCAGCAGAACGCATACTTTCAGCGATGCGGGATTGTGCTTGCCCACATATTCTTTGATATACTGCAGCGAAAGCCCCGAATCCACAATATCCTCCACGATGATCACGTCTTTACCGCTAACATCGATATCCAGGTCTTTGCGGATTTTAACCACGCCGCTGGTTTCTGTGCCGCTTCCATAGCTGGAAATGGCCATAAAATCAAGCTCGATGGGGATCGAAATGCTGCGCACCAGATCCGCCAAAAAGATAAATCCACCTTTCAGAATTCCTACCATTACCGGTCTTTTACCCCGGTACTCATTGCTAATTTCCAAACCAATCTCACGAATGCGGGTTTGGATTTTGTACTCATCAAAGAGCACGGCCGATATATCACAATTCATCTGATTCATCATTCCCCCTGGGATTTTTTTTACGGTTTGCTGCCCTATTGGGCTTTTCCTGGGTTGGTTCGGCGATTATTTCCAAAAAGCGAGTGCTGTTTTCATTGTATCGCACCCGATTATCCACTCGGTGTCCCACCACCCAAAAGAGCTTTTCTCCATCCTCAAATATGGGTATTAGATCCCTTTCAAATTTAGGAACTTTTTCGTCAATGAAAAATTCCTTCAAGCGCTTGAAGCCAGTCATGCCAAAGGGGATAAAGCGGTCTCCGGGCTCACGGAGCCTTATTTTGAAGGGATAACGGATGGCATCGGCATCGATGATTATTTTAAATCTTCCCAGCTCTTCCGGTTCCGTCTTTGGCAAAATGCGCAGATATTTAAACTGAAAACGATAATCCCCAAATACGGCGCGAGCTCTCTCTGCCCCTATTTCCAGGGCTTCAGGAAGATTATCTGCATGTTCACCAGCGCTGCTGAACACCAATTCTTCATATAGCTTATAAATCTTGATGCCATGAGGAAGATTCAGCGTTTTGGAGCCTTCGGCCTTCAGGATATCCTCGATGGCCTGGTTATGTATGCTCAGAAAGTCATTTTCCCTTTCACTAAGCTGCCTGAAGATCATCCTATACAGGTAATATCTTTCTGCAGTTTTCAGCTTTAGCAGCGGCTTTAAGGCCAAAGTGGTGCTCTGGGGAGTGCTATCCAGCAAAATCCGTTTATATTGCTTGGCGGTGCGTTCGACTAGCAGCAGCTCCGCCTGATAAAAAATCTCTGCCTGCCTGGCCAGATGTTCGCTAAGCTGGGGATTATATTCAGTCTGAATCTGAGGAATCAAATTCAGCCGCAACCGGTTGCGACTGAAGCCAGGATCAAGATTGGATTTATCGGTTCGCCAGGGGATATTCTCATTCGACAAAAGCGATTCCAGTTCCCTGCGGCTGAAGCAGAGCATGGGATGGATAACCGTGCCGCTTAGAGGTTTGATGCCTGCCATGCCGCTGATTCCGGAACCACGAAATAGATTCATCAGCACCGTTTCCGCCTGATCATCCAAATGGTGAGCCAGCACAATGCGATCACACTCATAATTCTGCTGCACTTCCCTGAAAACACCGAAACGCAGCTTTCGCGATTCATTTTCCAGATTGCCGCTTTTGGGGACCTCCACGCTGCGGATAATGAGAGGGATGTTTTGCTGCATGCATAACTCGCGCACTGCTTCCTGATCCTTGTCGCTTTCTTCCCCGCGCAATTGATGATTCACATGCACCGCCAGAAGCGAGACATTCAGAATGTGCCTGATCCGGGCAAAAAGCCACACCATGGCCGTGGAATCTGCCCCTCCGGAACATCCTAAAATCAGCCGGTTGCTTACTTTTATCAGTTCGTTCTTACGGATAAATCCTATCAAGCGCTTCTGGGCTTGAACTGCATCCATCGTCTCTCTCCATGCGTTTTTCATCGAAAGGCTATACTTTCCATAAGCCCCGCCTTTGTCAATGAGAAAGTGGTACCTGTAGTGGCGGACGCCGATCTGCCATAGAAAATGGAACTCTGATAACCTGATCGACCTGATTTGCCTGATAAATATTCTCTCACAGATTTCACTGATTTCACAGATTATTATTAGTGGCTAATGGTTAATGACTTAGCTCACAGACAGACCTGACACCTGACACCTCAATTCTCAATTCTCAATCCCATTTGTGCCATTTGTGATCTTTCATTTGTGTTCATTTGTGGGAAGAAAAAAAGCCTGAAGATAACTCCAGGCTTCACATAGGGCCTAATAATATTAGATATGCTTATTCAGCTTATCCATAATCTTGTCTTTCTGCACCAGGCCGATCAATTGGTCGCTAACTGCACCTTTCACAAAGATCAGCAAGGTGGGAATGGACATAATGGAATACTTTCCGGCGATCTCGGGAGATTCGTCGATATTGATCTTTACTACTTTCACCCGGCCATCCAGTTCATCGGCAAGCTTGTGCACAATGGGTCCCAAAGCCTTGCAGGGTCCGCACCAGGGAGCCCAGAAATCCACCAGCACGGGCAGATCAGACTTCAGTACCTCAGCTTCAAAGCTGCCGGTATTAACATCGATGATAGCCATTATCTTTACTCTACAATTGCCAGGATATCGCTCTTGGAAAGGATCAGCAGCTTCTCTCCATCCAGCTCAATCTCAGTGCCGGCATACTTGCCATAAAGAACCTTGTCGCCTTTCTTTACGATTTTCTTCAGGTCTTCATCGGTTCCTACGGCTATCACTTCCGCCATTTGCGGCTTTTCTTTGGCAGTATCGGGAATAATGATCCCACCCACGGTCTTTTCCTGGGCAGCAGTGGGAACTTTCACCACCACATGGTCTTCAATAGGTCTAATCTTCATGGTTTCCTCCATAAATTATTATTTAGCGTTTTCAATTATACTATAAACGACTTGCGCTTCTTAGCAAACACAAATTTGGACTGCTAATTTTTGTCAAGGACTATTTGTAGCTGGCATTCCCCCATTTTTCTAATCCAGCCTTATTTTCAATTGCCATTGATCTCTTCTTACTTCGATGCTGTGCGTTCGTTTATACTGAACGATCATTTTTATGCAGGTGTTTAGAGCATCGGTGATCCTGTAATAGATAAAGCCTTTGGGCAGCATGGCCATGATGTTGAGCAGCAGATAACCATTACTATTCTCCCCCTTACTCCCATTGTGTACCAACTGGCAACCTTCCATCTTTTTGGCATAAGGCTTTTCGATATCACTCTCATCAACTATGAACAAGGTTTCTTTGGTTACTTGCGGCTTTATCAAACCCATGAATGTTCTATCGATTTCTTCGGCCAGCCCCTCTCTACGCATATTACGGTATAAACGTTCACTGGTTTTCATCGTCGAGACATTGTCCATCAGCATCTTGGCGATGTTGTGAAGAGAGGGGGATCCGGTTCCACATATACCCATAAGTATATCATGGAAAAACTTTTGCACGGGTCTGGTTTGTCCCTGGCTAACTTTTTTTACAGAATTCTGCTAATTTACCTTGCACAAAACTGCGGGTTTCATTTATTTGATTACTCATATCGACGCTCCTTTATTGTCGTATTGGTAGATCAACATTATTAGGGGCGTCGTTTTTGTAAAGATATATTTTGCAATTTATTATAATATGTTTTTGTCTCGTTTTTCCTCGGTTTTTTGCTTCGCAATACGCTTTCTGAAGCAAGAAAAAAGGAATTGAATCATTTTTGCCACCCACAAGTTATTGAGGTCTATTTAGCGCCATTATCAGCTTCAAGCATTCACAACCCGCAGTTCATAACAGTTTGCTGCCGTCATCATGTGGATAAGTCGGAATCATGACTCGAGAAAACCAATTCTTTGGACATTTACAGCATCTATATGTTCATAAGTCATGTGGTTATCCACATCATTCCCCGTTATTTTGGGGGAATACCTACTATTTGTATCTTAGTTACTCCACCAATCTCTTGAAGTCCGGTTCTTTTATGCTCATTTTCGCACTACGTGGGTTGAATAGCCTAGTGCCAGCCGAAGTAAAGGGATGTTCTGAAACTTCCAATAGGTGAGAAGTTTGTGGCCAATTGACAAAAGTCAAGTGTAAGCCCAAGTAAAGGGACATTCTGAATACCAGTAAGGGATTTTAGATTGGTGCCAAAGGTAGTAATAAGCACTGGAAGTGCGATACTTGGATAGCGAGGGTGTGTAGCGAAGCGGAACCCCTCGATATCAATGCCAATTCTACCAAGCCCTTTATGGGCGATACATTTATCTAAACGATTACCAATCATCTAGTTGTGTCGCCTTGCAAGGCTTTATGATTATTTCCATGGAAACGAGGGGTTTCACTTCGCTACACACCCTCGCTATGGCATTTCGCCCTACGGGCTTTATCAACTGCTTAAGAATCCTGGTCAGGCAGTAAAACGCATAAGTTGAGAGGGTTGCCACGGCATGATTCTATGGTATTTTACCGCAATCAATTATCATGTGATGCCCATGCGACGCCCATGCAAATGCATGGTGATCGCATGGGCATCGCATGGTAAATGGTTAAGCAATAGGCATTCTTAGTTAGTGGCACTGAGCATTGGTGGAGTCGATTTGGCTTTTACCAGTTTCGTGCGTATATCCTTAGGGTATTAGCCAAATTGACTACACCGTTGGTGGGGCTGGTTTTTACTGCAGTCCATGCCGCCCTCGGATAAGGCAACAACTTCGGAATTGGCGTTGGCGGCATAGACTCCAGCAAAAATGCGTTGTATCGCACGCCGTTGCGATAAGCGTAGCCTTTTGTACATCCTGCATACATCCAAGTAGAGTAATATTCTCTTGCCACTTAAGAGCCTCCAAAGAATTTCTTTGGAGGTTATCCAGTTCTCATCCATAGACCAGGTAAATGGGTGTATGGAAGGTTATCGGCGGTGTATGCCGGCTCTAATCCCGGCTCTGTAATATCTCCAGCACGCGCTCGAAGATATATCCCACGTGGATACGATTGGTGAGATCCAGCTTTTCCACATCGACTTCCAATACGGGGCCATCGTGAAAACCGAGCTTAACCACATTGTTGCCATAGGCTTTGTACCAATGATTCAGGTTGTTTATCTCGGTGAATTGCCAGCCACCCTCTATCTCCATTTCCCTGCCACGCTGTTGAATGCGTTCCCAGGCCAGAGAGGGGCTTCCCTGTAGCAGAATGATGAGGTCGGAGGAAGGAAGCTGACGGTTTACAGTCTGAAACTGGGTGGTCAGGTTATCCAGTTCGTCCTCGGTTAGAAGTCCGTCGGCATGGAATTGATTGCAAAAAACCAGTAAATCCTCAGGGATGGAACGGTCTTTCACATAGCTGCCGTTGCCGCTTTTACCCTGGCGACGTTGCTTGGCTCGCATCTCCAAAAAATGCATCTGGAGCTGGTAACAATAGGCTTTTTTATTACCCAGGAATTTCTCCAGAAGGGGATTTTCCTCGGGTTTTTCATAAAGGGTATTTATCTTCAGGCTGCGTCCCATAATGGCGGTTAGGGTGGATTTGCCCAAGCCTACGTTACCGGCGATGGTGATCAGCTTTGGGTTTTTTGCCAGGTATTCTTCCAGGTTGCGCTCCACATCGATGGCTTTCAGCGTTGCTTCGGTTTGCGGCAAGGTAACCCATTCGCTGATCCCGGGGCTGGAAACACGCAATCCCAATGCCTTCACCTGTTCGGCAACAAGATTTATGGTGCGGCGTTGCCATTCTGCCTTGTCCACTGCTTTGTCGGCATCGATTACCAGTACGGGACAGTTTACATGGTGGCAAACAAAATCCTCGTATAGGTTATTCAGTAGCTGAAGGTATTCGGGCGCAATGGCCATTTCGCTTTCCCTGCCACGCTCTTTTATCCTTTCCAGCAGGGTGGGGACGTCGGCTTTAAAGTACACCAGGAGGTCGGGTTCCTTAATCTGTTCGGTCATCAGCCGATAGGTGCGCTGATAGGCGATGAATTCAGGCTCGCTCATGTTTTGCAGGATGCGCTGTGCCTTGCCAAAGATGTGATAATCTTCGGCAAGGGTTCTATCTTCCAACACAATCCCCCGGCATGAATGGATCTTTTTTTGGCGATCCAGACGGCCATTGAAGAATTCTATTTGAGCCATGAAGGCATTAGCGATGGGATCGCGGTAAAAAGAATCCAGCACGATGGGATTGAACTTCTCCGGAAAGGCAAAAACGCCTTCGGTGCCATTGGGTTTTGGATACACGGAAGTAAGGATTTTATTCAGGGGTGCGCTGCTTGCTGCTTCTATGAAAGTGGATTTGCCCACGCCGATGTTTCCCACGATGCCAATGCGGATGTTCTCCATTATTGTTCCTTATTATTGTTTTTCGTCCCCAGAAACTTACAGAGGGATTGGAGTCAAGACATTTTATAAAGAAAGTGGCTATGCAAATTTCACCGGATTTTTCACAAACTACTTGACGGTTTGTGTTCATCCTATATGATGTTTTTATTAATTTCCAAGTGATAATAAACGGGAAACTTATGAAAATTCTTTTGGTATCACCGAAGGCCAGAACCGGCGGTTTGGAAAGCCTCCGCAAGGGTAATCAGATCTTGCAGGGGTTGCTGTATGTAGCAGCATCGGCACGTGATGCAGGGCATCAGGTAACCGTAGTAGTTGCGGATAAGGACGATGTGGATGGCTACATTGCCAGGTATAATCCAAAAATGGTGGCAGTTTCCTCAGTTACCGCCACTTATCCCATAGCCCGCGACCTCTTGAAGCACGTTAAGCAACACCATCCAGATCTGCATACGATAATTGGTGGACACCACGCCACCTTTATGTACAAAGAAGTATTTGCCGAAACCGGAGTGGATTACATCTGCAGGGGAGAGGGGGAAGAGGTGTTTCCCCGTCTTTTGACCGCACTGGAAGATGGAAATACCGAGCCGGAGATCATGGGCATGGTATTTCAAAGAGAGGGGAAATACTATAATGACAGCGAGATAGTACGGATGACGGATATCGAAAATCTGCCAAAAATCACCCGCGATCTCACCGCTCCGGAATTCTCTTTTTCGCCCAAAATAGTTTCATCACGGGGTTGTCCCTTCCACTGCTCTTTTTGCAGCATCTCTGCCTTTTATGCGGGGAAATACCGTAAACGCAGCGTGGCAGCGGTGATAAGCGAAATTAAGGAATATATGAGCTGGGGCTATGATAGCTTTTGGTTTCACGATGATAACTTGACTGTGGATACCAAATGGTTGGAGGATTTCTGCCAGGCGATCGAGGACGAAAAACTGAAGTTCCACTTCAATTGCATGAGCAGAGTGGATACCATTTGCCAGCATCCGGAGCTGATGGCACGCATGGCCAAAGATGGCTGTGCCCTGATGTCTATTGGCATCGAAAGTGGTATTCCCGAAGTGCTGGAACGTATGCACAAAAAAATCAGCATGGAACAGATAAGGCAGGCGATAAAGATATTGAACAAGCTGGCAATTTCCCACAATTGGTATATGATCATAGGCTCTGCGGATGAATTTGACCAGCCTCGCTATCTGGATCAGAACATCCGGTTTTTCAGTTCGTTGCCCCTGGGCTACGTAACGATCACGATCCTAACTCCCTTTCCGGGCACCGAAATCTTCAATCGCCTGGTGTCTGAGAACCGCATAAGGCATTACCACTGGGAAGATTATGATATTACTCACTGCGTTTATAAACCCCTGAATATGAGCTATAGGGAAATCGAGGCGTATCTGCCCAAGGCCTATTTTAAAGTATATCTCAGCAAGGGCTGGAGGTTGATTCCACTATTTTACAATAGCTTCAAACGCAAGGCGATAAGCCCCTCTGCCATTGGCATGGCGCTAAAAACCATGTTTATGCACAAGGTAATGGGCAAGGACTTTCATCAAGCCCTTAAAAAACATTAAGCGGAACGATATTTGCATTATCCGGGAGTAGTGATAAAAACACTTGGGAGCGTAGCTTATGCGTAGAATTGTTATTTCCATGATATTCATTGCCCTGATCATCGGTGCCTGTAGCGACAGCACCAGTCCTGAAAGCATAGAGCCAGTGGTTTTTTCGCCCGGAGAGGGAAGCTACCCTCTGGACCAAAGCATTGTTCTGAGTACACCCACAGAAGGAGCAGAGATACATTACAAATTGGAAGATAAGCAGATCGGCCTTGATGATCCCGAGTACGCTGTTCCCCTGGTTCTGGAAGAGCTTTTGCCACCGCTTCAAAATAAAGTGAAGATCCGTGCCGTGGCTTATCGGGAGGATTTGGGCTTTAGTATAAGTACAATTGGCAGTTACCAGGTTTCCTATCCCCAAACCGTGGAGGGTGTGATGATCATGCCGGAGGCCAGTGCGCAGGAATATGGGGCGGAGATTACGCTTAGCTCCGGCACGGAAGGCGCTATTATCTATTACACTCTGGATGGCAGTGAGCCAAGTCCGCAAGCCAAAAAATACACTGGGCCTTTTCACCTTGCCCAGGTAGGATTCATCACAGTTTCTGCGATTGCCTACAAACAGGGATGGAATCCCAGTAACAAGTTAAGCAGGGATTATCAAGTGCCCTTTGAGGTGCCGGCCATGGTCCATGTGGAAGGGGGTAGCTTCGTTTATGAATATTTCCCCGACAATGTGGAAAGCTTTTATATGGATAAATACGAGGTAAGCCAGTATCAATATTATGCCACTATGGGTGCAGGCTTGTTGCCAACCAACTTTGTACCAAATAAGGCTGTGTTATCTGATTATCCGATGAATTACGTATCCTGGTATAATGCCATCGAATATTGCAACCGCCGCAGCCTGCTGGAGGGCTATACGCCCTGCTACAGCTACCAGATGCCAAGTATGCTGGATCCACGCATCTGGCCTGAGGGCTGGAATGAAGATGATGATAACATCAGATATATTGGCTGCAATTTCGAAGCCAATGGCTATCGCCTGCCCACTGAAGCGGAATGGACATTTGCTGCACGCGGGGGCAATGATACGCATGGTTGGGTCTATAGCGGACATGAATTTATCGATCCCTGCGGCTGGTATAACAAGAATTCCGGATACTCGGTGCACTCTCAAGGCCTAAAAACTCCCAATGAACTGGGGCTTTATGATATGACGGGGAACCTGAATGAATGGTGCTGGAATCCTTATCCGGTAAAATGGACTGAGAGCAGACTCCTAATGGGGGGAAGCTATTATGCGGATTCACTGGCGTGTACGGTTACCAGCCGAGCCTCGATGAAGCCTGCTTACCAGCATGCTGCGTCAGTTGGGTTTAGGGTAGTGAGGAGATAAGGCTAAAACCAATCTATGCCACTTCCGAAAGTTGACTATATTATCCCCAAACATGATGCATTATCTCAAGGAGTATCAGATGATCAGAATTTTGCTGCTCTTTATACCCCTATTGCTTATAGGTTGCAGCCGCAATCATGAAACGGTGCCCAAGGTGGATTTGCCCAGGTTTATGGGTGATTGGTATGTAATCGCCATCCTTCCCAATTTCATCGAAAAGAACACAGCCAATGGGATAGAGAGTTATATCCTGAAAGATGATGGCACGATTGGGATTACCTATACCTTCCGCAAGGGCAGCCCCACCGGAAAAAAGAAAGTGATGCAGCCCAAGGCTAAAGTGTATAATAAAGATACTAATGCGGAGTGGAGGGTACAATTTCTCTGGCCTTTCTGGGCAGCATACCTGGTTATTGATTTGGCAGAGGATTATCGCTATACGGCGATTGGCGTTCCCAACCGCAAGTGGCTGTGGATTATGAGCCGGAGTAGCACCATTGCGGATGAGGACTATGCCGGAATCATTGCCAGGCTGGACAAAATGGGATATAAAACCGCCAAGATCAAAAAACTGCCCCAAGTGTGGTGAGATGAGTGCCCGCATCAACTATCTGGATGGTAAGAGATTATTCCGAGCCTTACTTGCCGGCGGAAAAAGGGTAATACAGAATCAGGCTTACCTGAACAAAATCAATGTATTTCCCGTGGCTGATGCAGATACAGGAAGTAATCTGGCGCTGACCATGAAAGCCATTATGGAAAGCAGCTGCAGTGTGCAGAGCCTCAAGGAAACCCTGGCTAGTGTTGCCGATGCGGCACTAAGCGGGGCCAGAGGTAATTCCGGAATCATCTTTGCCCAATATCTGCATGGCCTAAGCCGTGAACTACCAGAAAAGGGAGCTCTTAGCATCAAGTACTTTGCCGATAGCGCGCACAAAGCAGTTAGCCACCTCTATTCCTCCCTGATGAATCCTGTGGAAGGAACCATGCTAACCGTGATCCGCGAATGGGCAGAGAACCTGAGAGAACAAAGCCAGAAAACTCCCGACTTCCTGCATGCACTTAATGAATCGCTTGTTGTGGCACGGCAATCGCTGAAAAACACTCCCAACAAGCTGAAAGTATTGGCTGATGCGGGAGTGGTGGATGCCGGAGCGAGTGGCTTCGTCAGCTTTCTGGAAGGAGTAATGGATTACATCCATAAGGGTTCGCTACGGATAAAGGACACAGCCCCGATTAACATTGCTGCTGTACAGAATAGCGAAGCCCATAGCACTGCTCCCGATAAATACCGTTATTGCACCGAAGCCATCCTAAGCAGCTTTACTTGCTCGCTGAACATGATTAAAGGCCTCTTCAGTCCCTGGGGCGATTCATTTATCATGGCCGGAGGGACGGAAAAATTGCATCTGCACATCCACACCAATGAGCCTGAAAAGGTATTTGCAGAGCTGTTTAAGCTGGGGGAGGTCAGTGGAGCCAAGGTTGATGATATGCTGCGCCAATATCAGCTTAGCCATGAGCCCAAATTTCCCATCGGCATAGTAACGGACAGCGCTTCAGACCTGCCACTGGAGCTATTGGATCACTATCACATTGTGCAAATACCCTTTGGGATAAGCTTTGGCACACGCTCTTATCTGGACAAGCTGAATATAACATCATATGAGTTTTATCAGTTGCTGCAGAAGGACCCCATTCATCCCCACAGCAATCAGCCTTCACCTGCAACGGTGAAAAATGCCTTGGATCTGGCAGCCGCAAGTTACCCAAGAGTTATCGCGGTGCATCTTTCGGACAAGCTAAGCGGCATCTATCGTAGCTCGTTGACTCAGGCAGCCAAGGACTATCCCGATAAAATAAAGGTAATTGATTCCAAACAGCTTTCCGTTACCGAGGGGCTGATCACCTACCGTGTGGCCAGAGCAATCGAGGCGGGTATGAGCTTCGAGAAGATAATTCAACAAGCCCCTGTCTGGAGCGAAAATACCACCATCTATACGGATATCAATACACTGAAATACATGGTGCGCGGGGGCAGAGTACCTCCTCTGGCCGGATTTATCGCGTCGGTGCTGAACCTTAAGCCCATCGTTTCACTGGATAAGGAAGGCAAAGCGCTGGTATATGGCAAGAGCTTCAGCAGGGCACGCAATATGACCAAGATCATTCAGATCATTAAAAACGAGATGCAGCACCGCTCCATCTGGGAATATGCCATTGTGCATGCCGAAGCCGAGGAACGGGCTAATCAATATGCGGAGCTGCTAACAGCTATAACAGGAAAAAGACCTGCCTGGATAATGCCGCTTTCACCTGTGGTGGGAGTGCATAATGGTCCCGGCGCAGTGGCAGTAGGAGTGTCTTATGACCAGTATTGAGGTAATTTTCAAAATCGTTGCAGCAGTATTCATCTATATGAATGTGCTGTTTTTATTGGCGATAGCTTTAAAGAAGAATGACATTGTGGATATTGCCTGGGGCTTGGGCTTTGGAATCATTAGCGGCGTTAATCTCTATCTAGCTCCCATCGCTTCAACCAGAATGTTGCTGATCAGTGCCCTGGTTTTAATCTGGGGAATGCGTCTGGCGATCTATATCTTTAACCGTAATCGGGGTAAAAGCGAGGATTTCCGCTATGCGCAGTGGCGAAAAGAATGGGGTAAGCACTGGGTGCTGCGCAGCTATTTGCAGGTGTTTCTATTGCAGGGATTCTTTATGCTAAGCATTGCCTATCCTCTGTTTATCTTCGATCCAGCTATTGCCCCGCCAATTGGTTGGTTGGATTATCTGGGAGAGATTGTCTGGCTTATTGGATTCTATTTTGAAGCGGTGGGCGATGCTCAAATGCGGAAATTTAAATTGAACCCAGCAAATAAAGGCAAAATCATGAGCTCAGGGCTTTGGAAATACACCCGTCATCCCAATTATTTCGGGGAAGCCACCATGTGGTGGGGGATATTTATAATCGCCTTCTCCAATCCCTATGGCTGGGTGGCGATTTTTAGCCCTGTTATCATCACTTTCTTGCTGGTGCGGGTATCAGGAGTGCCCATGCTGGAAAAGAAATATGCCAGTAATCCTGAGTATCGGGAATACATAAGGAAAACCAGTGCCTTTATCCCGATGCCGCCGAAGAAGTAGTGGCGGTCTCCGAACCGCCAGTAATCAAACTCTTTACCCATGCGATGCCCATGCGACGCCCAGGCAAGTGCATGGTGATCGCATGGGCATTGCACAAAAAAAGATAGGGGACACAATGTGCTACCTGGACTATAAACCTGAATAATGCTATTGGAGTACATGAGGCCAATATAACTTTTTGCTGATATGAATCTTGTAGGGCCTCATGGACTACAAAAGCAGGCAGATTTTTATACACGGCTTTGTAGTCCAAACCACACATAAGATATTTAATAGGATATAGTTAGTTCAGGCGATTTGAACTCCAATGCCTCAAATGGGGTTTAACCTGATTAATGGTTAACGGGTTAACGGGTTAATGGCTTGGTTCGGACAGAGCTGACACCTGAAACCTGAACTACCTATGGCGGATCAGAGTCCGCCACTACGCTGAACCTGTTACCTTACCTCCGGTTCTTGCTCTCGGACACCAGCTCATACAGCAGATAACCATTCAGCATGTAGAGCACTTTATCAAATTCCTTGTCGCCAGGGATGATGAGATCGGCATTCTTTTTTGAAGGTTCTATAAAGGCTTCGTGGGAGGGCTTCACGGTTTGCAGATATTGATCCAGCACACTTTCCACGCTGCGTCCGCGATCAATGATATCCCGCTGCATGCGTCGGGCCAAACGCAGGTCGGAATCGGTATCCACATAAATCTTGAGGTCAGACAAAGCCAGCAACTCGGGATAATAAAGGGCGAAGATGCCTTCCAGAATAATCACGTCGGCATAGGCTACACAAGTATGTCCCTCAGCGCGGCTATGGGTAGTAAAATTATAATCGGGAATATCCACTGCCGCTCCCGATAGCATAAGTTTCAGGTCGGATAGCAGATAGGGAGTATCGATGGCATCGGGATGGTCGAAATTCGCTTTGGCGCGTACAGCAGGCTCAAGGTGGCTGAGATCGCGGTAATAGTTATCATGCGAGATGATTACGGTTTTCAGGTCGTTCAAACGCATACCAATGGCACGGGCAATAGTGGTTTTTCCAGAGCAGGTGCCGCCTCCGATCAGAACCAGACGGACATTATTCGTTTGCATCAGAAGCCATCCATTGGTTTAAGATTTCCACGAGACCGCTGCCAAGGGTATCCGCATTCAGGGCGTGGTGGCAGTAGTCGTGCAGGTTTTGCCCGGTTTTCTCCAATTCTTTAGGAGCCCTTAGCAAATGGTGGATGATTTGAGCCATGGAGTCCGGATCGTTTCCTGGATAATAGGTGCCTTCAGGCATAGGCAGGCTTTTCAGGGCATCAGTTGTGCAAAGCACGGCCCGATGATGCTGTGCGCACTTATATATCCGGGATTCGCAATCGGCTTTGGTGATGGGAAGTAGCACAAACAATGCGGAACCCAACAAGGCATCCAAATCTGCCGCGGGAGCATGAATAATCCTGCCTCCACAGTAGTTTTGATATGCTTCTCCACCGCAGAGGACGATGCTGATATCTTTTTCCACCAGTTTTCTGGAAATGCGGGGATAGATATCCCCAGCAATCGTTTTAGCCGCTTCCAGATTTACAGGGAGGGAATCATCACCCCAAAACAGGATGTATTTTGCGGCAGGAAGCATGGCAGGAACAGGATCAGGTGTTTTTTCAAGCTCTGCATAGGGCAGAGGGAGATGCAGATAATCAGTTTCGGGGAGGGGAGCCTTGGGTTTCAGTAGCAGTGCATATTCAGGATCGGCCAGCAAAAACTTCAGCTGGTAGCGTAGCAGGAACTTATCCAGGGCCTTGTGCCGCAGCAAATCCCAGAGCTTGGGCAGGTTGTTTAGGTCTTGATGGCTCTTCCATTGCTGCTGTATTTCGGGCACAAACAGCCTGTCCACATCAAGCACGATAACACTGTGCGGCAAGGTTTTTCGGGCTGAATATACCAGAGGAAGGCATTCCAGCCCCGCCATCACGATTAGCTGATACCTTTTGCCATCGAGAATTCCAGCTAAGCGCTGTACCTGGCCTTTGGCCAATTGATGGTATGCCGTGGGCAGCAACTGATGATTTTCATCCAGGCTAAGGGAATAAAGCCGATCATATCCATGATGCCTGGGAACAGGTTGCTCGCGGTATTTGTCGCTTTTTAAAAGTAGTAGATCGGCATCTGTATGGCCAGCCAGAACACTCCAGATGTGGCGGGATCGTTGTGCCCGCGAAGTGTCCTCTTCCATGAAGGGGGCATCGATGAAAAGGGCTTTAACGGGGATACTTAGTGTGCTCATGATTATCCACCTGAAGATTTCTGTTTGTAATAAGCGGAGAGCAGCTCATGCATGGCTTTCATTTCCACTGGTTTGGAGATGTAATCATCCATGCCAATACCCAAAAAACGTTCTTTGTCGCCTACCATAGCTGCAGCTGTGAAGGCGATAACGGGAATGTGCAAATCGGAAGCGGTCTCTTTTTCGCGCAGTTTCTGAGTGGCGGTGATTCCATCCATAACCGGCATTTGCACATCCATAAGGATTACGTCGTAGCGATGCTTTGCTGCCAGATCCAGAGCTTCCTGCCCATTTGCAGCAAGGTCTACCAGAATTTCCCAAGCTTCCAACTGGAGTTTGGTAACCACCTGGTTTATGGGTTCATCCTCTGCAAGCAGCACGCGCATACCCTTTAGTGAAGGGAGAACTGTGGAACTAAGGGTAGCCTGGCTGGCGATGGGGCTAGGCTCTCCGATGCTTACTTCGAAGGGGATGATGAAGAAGAAGCTGCTGCCCTTGCCTTTTTCGCTTTCCACCCAGATGAAGCCATTCATCAGTTCCACAAGGCGTTTTACGATGGAAAGACCCAGACCGGTGCCACCATACTTGCTGGTGATTTGGGCATCCACCTGATTGAAGTTATCAAAGATATCCCGTTGTTTTTTGGGATCGATGCCTATTCCTGTGTCGGAAACACAAAAGATGAGGCGAACATCTGAAGTGGATTGAGTGTAGATGTCCACACTGATATCCACGGAACCTCTTTCGGTAAATTTCACGGCATTATGTAGCAGATTGATCAGCACTTGTTTCAGGCGCAGTTGATCGCCATGGATGATGTCGGGAATCCGCTCATTGAGGTGAGATGCGATGTTTAATTCGGGATTGCTGTTATTGTAGATAAAGGGTTTCAGGATGTCGCTGATGAGGCCCCGGGGATTAAAATCGCTTTTGATGAGGTCAAGCTTACCAGATTCGATTTTGGAGAAATCGAGGATGTCATTGATTATTTTCATCAGCGAACGCCCGGAAGAATACATTATTTCGTAATACTCTTTCTGTTCAGGTGAACTATCCATCTGCATCAGCACTTGCAGGAAACCCATAATTCCATTCAGGGGAGTGCGGATTTCATGGCTCATACTGGCCAGGAAATGGGTTTTGGCCATGCTGGCAGCTTCCGCTTTTTCCTTGGTAATCAAGAGCTGAGCTTCCATGTTTCTCTGATTGGTAATGTCTATCAGATAACCGTAATACAAGCGCCCATGCACCGGGCTTTGCACACTAACCGTGTAATCCAGTACCCAACGTATTTCCCCGCTTTTGGTGAGGATGCGATAGCGATGGATGAGATTATCGGAGGCTTCCATTGCTTCCAGCTGTTCAAAGAAATGTTCCCTGTCTTCAGAGAAGATCAGATCCTTCAGGTTTTGTCCCAAGCTGAGGTATTCATCCACGGTGAATCCCCATTGATCAATGTTTTCGGAGATCATCACCGGTGTAATGGGATTTGCCTTGTGCTTATACAGAATTACCGGGCCACGGGCAAACACGCTGTTCTCGCGGGTTAGTTCAATTTCGATGTTCTCGCGATGAGTCGTTTCATCAGCCAAGGCCTTGCGCAGTTTACGATTCTTCTTAAGCAGCAGGTATAGCCAGATAGCTGCTATAATAATAACCATTAGCACAATGCCATTCACCATCGTTACCAGAGGCTCCGGGATTGGAGGCTTATAATCTAAAGCGGTTTCATATTTACCCAGCCATTCATCCTGTAACTTAGCCAGCTGGCCGGTCTTACCAAGCACCAATAGCGCTGCATTCACTTGTTCGATGAGGTCTCCATTTTGGGATGCATAGCAATATTCTTTTTGCAGGATGCGCTTGGGAAGGGGAGTTACATTCTTCAGCCCCTCCTGTTTTAGAATATACATGCCATTCATGAAGTTCAAGATACCTGCATCGAAATCGCCTGAATCAAGCAACTTTAGCGCATCTTCCTGAGTGGGAACCTGAATCAATTTGCCTTTGAAATCAATCCTGGCAAGATAGTCAGTTGCGATATCTCCCTGCTGCACTACGATGGAGTTATTCTCGAGATCATACACAGATTCTATCTTGCTATCCTTGGTAACAAAGATAGACCGCCAGGTTTGGGTGTGCGCTTCAGAAAAATAAAGGTCTTTGGCACGAGCGATGGAAAAAGCCATTCCCTGCACTAAATCAATCTCACCGGCATCCAGCCATTGGCGAACCAAAGCCCATTTGGAAAGTCTGAATTCGGGAGTCCAGCCCAATTGCTTGCAGATAAGGCGGCTAAGTTCCACATTGTATCCAGCCGGTTGGTTATTTTCGTCCAGATACTCATAGGGAGGATAGTTATAATCCCCACCGATGATTACTTTACGATCTGCCGTTTGAGCAGAGAGGTAAATCACTGCCAAACAAAATAAAATCAGTAGTAAATGCTTCAGTTTCATGTTTGTGCTTCCGGATATCCGATTCGGGATAAATAACCTTTCATATCAAATTTTCGCTCGAGACCCCGAGAATTCATATAACGCACCGAGCCATAGATTGCACGACTCTGCCAGGGACGATCATGCTTTCCAAAACACCAGGCAATTCCAGCGTAGGAATTGGGATCGCGTCCATCCAAACTATATCGGTTATTAAGATACAGCATTATCTGATAGGCATCCTCGGGATTGTCACACCACGCCAAGATCTGTTTTCCCCAGTACATACGAAGATAATTATGCATTTTTCCTGTAGTCATCATTTCCCATTGGGCAGCATTCCAATAGGTATCATGGGTGGCGCACTGCTCTAAATTGTCAAGCAAATAATGCTGGTCTCTGGGATCAGAAAGATGATTTAACAGCGTGCTCTTTGCCCAGGTGGGGAGTCCGGCAAAGCTGTCGTATTGATCGTTGTAGAGGCAAAAATTGAAGCTTAGTTCCCTTCTTATCACCAGTTCTTCCGTAAAAGCAGCAGCCCCGGATAAAACAGGGTCACGATCCTCTTTGCCAAGGATTAATTCCGGTATATCAGCCAATTCCAGTCTGGTGCAGGCCAATAGCTGTTGAATTATTTCCATGCTGCTAATCTGGCCAAAATGCAGATAGGGGCTAAGCCCGCTTTGGATATCCAAGGAAGGCTCATTGCGCAGCGTGGCATAGGATTGCAGTTTGTTTTCCAAAAACAAGTAGCATAGCTTAAAGGCTTCGGCATGTCCAGCCTTTATGTCCGTAACGGGAGCCACGCTTTCATCAGTTACCAGCCGTTCATTCCACCATTTCTCGGTTAGCTCCTGCTTTTGGGGATCAAAGTGCTGCAAGTCCTTTAGCGCTGCTGGCAGTGATCGTAACTTGGGGGTTCTTCCTGCGTTTTGCCTGGGAATGTATTCTTCACTAACCAGTTTGCGTAGCAATTTCTTACGGATGGTGGCTGCGGCATATTCTTCGTGGTCAGATACCAGGCTAACCGGAACCATGGGCTCAGTTTCGATCTCCGTGTATGATACCTGCCCATCCTGCAAGGTCTGTTGCAATTCACTGTGCCACTTTCGCTGAAAATGCAGATAGCCATGATCTGCAATCACTTCCACTGCTTCCATGGCGATCTTCCCAATTATTTCCACGGGATCACCATACGCCATAAACATAGCTATTCCAAGCTTGTGAAGCTCCGCAGCAGTTTCCAAAAGCCCTTTCAACATAAAACTATAATGCCTGCGATTGGCATCGGGAACATGGGGACTGAGCACAAAAACCACTACCAGGGGTAACGCCAGAAATTCTGACCTGGATACGGCATAATCCAGCGCGGGATTATAAGCTACCCGTTGAGCTTGCTGCATCCAATATAGCAGATATTTTCCCTGTCCCGGAGGGTATTTATCTTGAAATACGATTCTGGAGTTCATGAACAAGTTAAGACTGCTTGCCGAATATCCCGGAGACCAGTTCTCCGATCTTATGGGCCACATTTTGTCCAAAAATATCTGGATGCTCGTTCGGAACTTCAAATCTGCCAATGGCACGTGGGAAAAGGTCTGATTCCACCGGCAGCAAGAGATTCCATCCGCAGCTAACCGTTTCGGTCCATTCAGTTTCAGGGCGAAGCGTGATGCATGGCTTCTTTAGGATATACGCTTCTTTTTGGATACCTCCGGAATCAGAAATAACCTTCCTGGCTCCTTGTAGTAGTGCCAAAAAGTCCAGATAGCCCTGGGGTGCTACATAACGGATATTGCTATATTCATGTTTTGGCATGGCTGCGATCACTTTTCGGGTGCGGGGATGAACCGGGAAGAGAATCAACTCACCCAGGCTGTTTAACCCTTCCAATATCTTATGCAATCTTGCCGGATCATCCACATTATAGGGACGGTGCAAGGTGAGCACGCTATAGCTGCCAGCTTCCAACTTATTATCCTGTAAAGCCGTGGATAGTATCTCTGCCTTGGCCATACCAAAAGCCAGGCTATCCACCATGATATCTCCCACGAGGTGGCATTTGCTTTCCAGGCCTTCTCTATGTGCATTTTCCATTGCAGTAGGGGTGGGAGCCAGCAGTAGATCGCAAACATGATCACTAACCACCCGATTTATTTCTTCGGGCATACTACGATTAAAACTACGCAATCCCGCTTCCACATGCACTGTGGGGATACCAAGCTTCGTTGCTGCCAAAGCTCCGGCCAGGGTGGTATTGGTATCACCATAAACTATCACCACGTCGGGCTTTTCTTTTATTAATAAGGGTTCCAGGGCAGCAAGCGTTTCGCCGGTTTGCAATCCGTGTCCTCCCGATCCGATTCCCAAATTATAGTCTGGAGTGGGAATTTCCAAATCCCGGAAGAACAGCTCGTTCATCTCGATATCAAAATGCTGTCCACTGTTAATAATAAGTTCCTGATGCCTTTGGCGCAGTTCCCGCGAGAGGGGAGCCAGTTTCACAAATTGCGGCCTGGCACCAACAATCTGGACTATCTTCATAAATAATTATCCTTCGTTTAATATCGCAAATCAAGAATGGCAAACACAGCAAGGGTGTCAAGCACAAGCTTAACACCCTTGGTAAAAGTAAGCTGTTTCTTTGTTATCTTTGTAGGATCACTTTTCTTGTGGCTTGCTTATTTCCACTATTCACTTTTATGAAGTAAATCCCACTGGGGCAATAGCGTTGGTGATCATCGCGTCCATCCCAGATCAGCGAAGTGGGGGAGAGAATGTCCAGGGTTTTCACCCTTTGTCCCTTCAAATCAAAAACCTTGGCACTCACTTTTCCCGGGATTTTACTGGTGAAACTTAGCGTAGTGCTTGCCGAAAAAGGATTTGGATAAGCTGATGATAGGGCCAGAGCAGTTCCAGGATTCAATTCATCCTCCATTCCCACTGCCATCAGCGCAAAATCAAGCTGGGTGGTTTGCCCGGGATTTATGGTAATGGCATCCATGGTTTGCGGTTGATATCCATCCACCAGACAGCTAACACTATACACTCCGGGAGGCAAGCTGAGGCTGTAAGCACCATTGCCACCGGTAATAACGCTATAGCTTCCTGCCATTACCACTGCGTCCGAAAGAGGCTGGCTGTTTTCACCGGTAACCGTGCCGGAGAGGGTGCCATTTTCTATCACTGGCGTCCAACCAAGCGTCATATCCCGAAAATATGTTTCATTGGGAATGGTGAGATTAACCGCTTCCGGGCCTTTGGTGAAGCTTACTTGCTTAAATTTTCCCATATTTCCGGCATGGGCATTATGCTCAGTAAATTCAATGTTTACGGTATAGGTGCCGTCGGGAGCTTCCGTGCCCTGGTAGTTATTGCCATTCCAGGTGATATTGTGCAACTGATGATTATTCAACGACGCGCCGGTTATCGCGCCTTGAGTGTTTTGTCCGGAATTATTTATCCAGCGGATCAAAGTGTAGCGATACTGATTAGCCCACACTTTGATGGTCTTTACGAATTGTCCCTGAGCATCGGTGATCCAGATTACTCCAGCATTGCGGGGAGCATAGGCTCCATTATAAGTGGCAGTGCGCACACTGAAATTCATGGTGCCACCGGTCATGCTGCTTATTAGCTTGGAAATCATCGAGCCCTCAGCATTTATCAGGTCTGCACATAGCAGGCTAAGGGAGAGAAGGATGAGTATGGGCAAAACGAATTTTTTCATTCTGTCTCCAGTTATTATTATCATTTTTCGGAGCATTTTTACCATGCAACTTGCCTTCCAAGTTCGGGGAAAAATCTGCCAGACCCTCATTTATCACTCTTGTCTTGCATTCCCCCAAAAAATCGGATGTTGATAACTGTATTAAGCAGTAATGCAA
>CAZSST010000005.1:0-38185 GCA_964609575.1 uncultured Candidatus Cloacimonas sp. | reverse complement strand
CTCGCATATATTACAAGCGACTCCGTCGCTTTGCAAACGGGGACGTTTGCAATCCTGTCCCGTAACTCGTAGCTCCGACAACCGGATTCGACACGTCCTCGTGTCGAGCGGAACGCAGTTTCGCATAGATATTAAACCCAATTGAGGCATTGGAGTTCAAACCGCCTAAACTAACTAATTCTTACCCAATATCTTATGGGCGGTTTGGACTACAAAGCCGTGCATAAATACCTACCTGCTTTTGAAGTCCATAGTGCTCTCAAAATTACTATATCAGAATTGCTATTTTTCCGCGCCACGAACTCCAGTCAAACGCATAAGCTGGGTTTTCGCACCATCTCATGCGCGCGCTGATGGTACCCCAACCCACTCTATTTGAACATGAGCCTTTTATCGATTTTCAAGCGATGCCCATGCAACGCCCATGCACTTGCCCGGGGATTGCATGGGCATTGCATGATGGAGGATTCTCCCTTCTCCCTTCTCCCTTTTCCCTTTTCCCTTTTCCCTAATCTCCCTTTTCCCTAATCTCCCTTTTCCCTTTTCCCTTATCCCTATTCCCTAAATTATCTTGACACAAAAGCCCCCTTTCAAGACTTGGGCAACAATAGAAAAAATATCCTAATGGAGGAAAAATGCTTGTAAAAGAAGATTTACTGTACACCGAAAGCCACGAATGGGTAAGAGTGGAAGGTGATCTGGCAACAGTCGGAATCAGTGATTTTGCTCAGCACGAACTGGGTGACATTGTTTTTGTGGAGCTTCCAGAAGTTGGTACCAAAGTTTCTGCTGGCGAGCCCTGTGGTTCCATCGAAGCCGTGAAGGCCGTGGAAGACCTCATCAGCCCCATCAGTGGCAAGATCGAAGAAAAGAATACGGATTTGGAAGATAGTCCCGATCTCATCAATAAGTCTCCTTACGAAGAAGGATGGCTGGTAAAGGTTCGCCTTAGCAATCCCGACGAAGTGGAAAATCTGCTATCGGCCTTGGAATATCGGAAGACCATCTCTGAATAAGGCTTTTTTCCATGGCGACGAATCCCGGTAGATTGGGATTTACGGAGTGGAATTGATGGTATCTAAAAGCAAGAATTTCCTGATTATTCTATCCGCACCCTCCGGAGGTGGAAAGAGCACGATCCTGAATGAAATCCTGAAGCTTAATCGCGATGTGGATTATTCGATCAGCTACACCACCCGTAAACCCCGCGGACAGGAACAGGATGGGGTGCATTACCACTTTGTGGATGAGCCGGAATTTGTGTCCCGGATCGATAGTGGTGATTTTTTGGAGCATGCCCGGGTTTTTGGTAATTGGTATGGCACCTCGATCAGCTACATCAAAAGCCGCTTGCAGAAGCAGCATCACGTTATTATGGATATCGATGTGCAAGGTGCCACGCTGATCAGCGCTACAGACATCCCCTACGTGAAAATCTTTATCGTGCCGCCCTCTATGGAAGTTCTGCGTCAGCGATTGGTTTTGCGGGCTACGGATAGCCCCGAAGAGATTGCCAAGCGTTTGAAAATCGCCAGAGAAGAATTGGCCTATATTCCTCACTACGAATATCTGGTGGTGAATGACAGCCTCGATAATGCCGTTGCGGACGTAATGGCGATCATCCGTGCAGAAGAAAACCGGGTGCAACGCTATCACGATCCAGTAGCGGACTTTTTAAAACAGGAGTAACAAACATGATTAACGAGAGAATCGAATATTTCCTGGAAAGGGTGGACATGAACTACCTTTTCTGTCTGCTGTCCAAGCTTGAGGCACAGCGGCTGAATCAGTTTCCCACCTATGTGAAGCACAAATTCCCCAATAAGATTCCGGTGCTTAGCATGGAACATGTGGCCGATAACGAAGTTCCGGATTACATTACCGAACTGGCGGAAGCGGAATTGGCCATGCAGCAGGAAGGATCACCTTTCCAAGAGGACGAAGGCTCTGATTTTGGTGAAGAAACCATCGATGATTCCGAAAAATTCATTGAAGACCTGGGCACTGAATCGCTGGATAGCCTGAGTGACGACGATGATGATGACGATAATGATTTCTTCGGCGATGCAGGCGATGCCGATGAAGCGGATGACGACCTGTAAGCAATGTCCCTTAAAGCCCTGCGCCAGTATCTGGAGCTGCTGAAGTATAGCGGAATCACTTCCATATATCACGCCTCGGAGGATAAACGAGGGCTGCTGGCCGCTTTGCAGCAGAAATATGCAGATTGTACCAAGTGCACATTGCATTCCAACCGCATTAAGCTGGTGTATGGCGAAGGCGATCCAAACGCCAGAATGATGCTGATTGGGGAAGCTCCCGGAGAGCAGGAAAACCTTAGCGGAAGGCCCTTTGTAGGCGATGCGGGCATGCTGCTGAACAAGATGCTGGCAGCGATAAATATAAAACGTGAAGATATTTACATCGCCAATATCGTTAAATGCCGTCCTCCCGCAAATCGCAATCCCCTGGCAGAGGAACGACTGGCCTGCCTGCCCTATCTGGTGGAGCAAATTCAGGTGATTAAGCCCCAAATACTACTGCTGATGGGCTTGGTGGCGGCGCAAACCCTGCTGGATAATACCAATACCCTGGGATGGCATCGGGGCCAGAAACATAGCTTTATGGATATTCCTGCTTATGTAACCTACCATCCAGCTGCGCTTTTGCGTAATCCCAATTGGAAGCAGGGAGCCTGGGAAGACCTGCAGGCCTTTCAGAAAGTATACGAAA
Organism: uncultured Candidatus Cloacimonas sp.; assembly: GCA_964609575.1. GTDB lineage: Bacteria > Cloacimonadota > Cloacimonadia > Cloacimonadales > Cloacimonadaceae > Cloacimonas. The sequence goes on along the minus strand of CAZSST010000005.1, from coordinate 35,452 downwards.
GCCTGTCATGAAGCTGAAGCTTGCTTCCATTCTGCTGTTGCTGATGATTTGGCAACAAGCCATAGGGAAGATTGCCATTTATGGTGATACCCGCAGTGATCCGGAAGTGCATGCCAAAATAATCGCACAGCTGGTGCAGCAGCAACCTTCTCTTGTTATCCACACCGGAGATCTGAATTCCCAAGGCACCACCCAGAAGGAATATGATAGCTTGCTATCTGCCATCCAACCGCTTAGCGATATAGCAGATTTTTATGCAGTTAAAGGGAATCATGAGAAATCGCGGGAGCTGTTTATAAAGAACTTCCCCAATCTGGGAGAGAATAGCTATAAGTGCATCGAACATGAGGGCTTGCTTATCTATCTTTTGGATAGCACTCAGGATTTATCTCCCGGTTCAGCACAGTATAAATGGTTTAGCAACGCCTTATCAGACAGCCTTCCCGGAATAGTGGTGCTGCATCATCCGGTATTTAGTTCCGGCTATCATGGGGGAGATCAGGCTTTGCAGATGTTTTTTCCCCAGCTTCTGAAAAAGGGCCGGATTATGGCTGTGTTCAGTGGCCATGAACACAGTTATGAGCGTAGCGAGTATCAGGGCATTTTCTATATTGTAAGCGGTGGGGGAGGCTCGGTGCAACGTGAGGAAAGAACTTCAAATCCCCATAGCAAGGTTTTTGCCATTAGCTATCATTACCTTGTGTTATGCCCCACGGAGCATGGCTGGAAAGCTGAGGTTTGGGATTTGGAAGATAAGCTTTTAGATAGCTTTTACCTGGGAAATCTCCTGCATGAATAGTCCTATGGATATGCCAAGTAAACGCATTCTTGCCATTCATGATCTGTCCGGCTTTGGACACACTTCGCTGATGGCAGTAATTCCCATTTTGTACCGAATGGGCTTGGAAACAGCAGTGCTGCCAAGCGTTTTGCTTACTGCCAATACCGATCACCCCAATTACCGCGAATTGGATACCACTGCTTTCATGCTGCGGTCGCTGGATCATTGGCGGGAAATGGGTTTAAGCTTCGATGCGGTATTCAGTGGCTTTCTGGGAAATCCGGAGCAGGCTGTCATGCTTTTAGATGCCATTCCGAAGATTAAAACAAAGGATGCTCCCGTTATGGTGGATCCCGTTTTGGGAGACGACGGCAAGCTATATGACTGTTACGATGAAAACATGGTGCAGGCAATGCGTAAGCTGCTTTCAGTAAGTGATATCATCACTCCCAATTTCACCGAAGCGGCCATGCTTTTGAGTATCCCATATCCCCAAGGTGATGAAGCAATTGTTCTTCAGGAATGGGGAAGGGCTTTGGCCATGCTGGGTCCATCGCAGGTAGTGATCACTTCCGTGCCTGGAACCAGGCCTGATGAATCCAGGGTTTATTGTTACGACCGGGTATCTGATGCAGGACAGATTTTCACTTGTCGCTATCTGCCCATCGTGTATCCCGGAGCAGGGGATTGCTTTTCCTCTCTGGTTTTGGGTGGCATTATGAATGGCCATAGCATTTGGGAAGCGGTGGAAGCTTCGGTAAATTACCTTAGCGATGCCATTGCCGCCAGCATGCCATTTGTAAAAGACCGTCGTTCCGGCATCGCTTTGGCCCGAGTGCTGGCTTACAATCCCCTGGATTATTACTCAAACTAAGCAGGTTTTTCATGCGTACTATTTTGTTACTTCTCATTTCCAATGTATTTATGACCTTTGCCTGGTATGGGCATCTGAAGTATAAAAGCTCTCCCATATTCCTCGTGATTCTGGTTAGCTGGGGGATTGCCTTCTTTGAATATTGCTTTCAGGTTCCGGCCAATCGCATCGGTCATGGCACTTTCAACGCCTATCAACTAAAGACTATCCAGGAGGTGATCACGCTTATTGTGTTCAGCGTATTCTCCGTGCTGTATCTGAAGGAATCCTTCCGCTGGAACTATCTGGTGGGCTTTATTTTTATAGCTTTGGCGGTGTTCTTTATCTTCAAAAAGTGGTAAGCTTCAGCCACTAAGCTTTTTCAGTATTTCTCTTATCTCAGCTTCGCTTATCTTCCGCGGATTTAGCGCCATATTACGACTTCCCATAATCTGGGGAATGGCACGCTCGATAAATTCATCGCTAATTGGCACTTGCTTTGGGAAGGGCAGGCTTTGCAGCCAGTTCAAAAAAGCCTCTCTGGAGATGCCAAGGCTACAAAACAATTGCTCCAATTCTCCTTTTACTTCCGGATAATAAAGCTCCATAATGCTTGCCATAACCACTGCATTGGCCAGGCCGTGTTCCAGCCCATATTCCGTGGTCAGTGGATAGCCAATGCTATGTTGCAGCGTGGTACTGCTTTGGGCGATCACCATGCCGCCATATAAAGATGCCTGCATCAAAGCCCTGCGCGCCTCCATATTTGCAGAATCATCAAGTGCCGTTTGCAAATTGTTCATAATCAGGCCTATCCCCTTGAATATCAGCGGATAAACCAAAGGCTCACGTTGATTGCTATAAATGCCTTCCAAAAGGTGGCTTAGCGCATCCAGAGCAGTACTCAGGGTAACCTTGGAAGGAAGGCTTAGGGTGTAGCGGGGATCAAGGATAGCCAGCTTCGGGAAGGCCAGATGATGCCCAAAACCTGCCTTGGTTCTGCTCTTACGATTGGTAAGCACGCTATATTGGGTTACTTCACTCCCTGTTCCGGAGGTAGTGGGAATGGCTACGAGGGGATGGGCTTTTAGGAATTTGCCGAGATTATACAAGTCACTAATAGCCAAATCATTGGCAGCAGCCAGGGAAATAGCCTTGGCAGCATCGATAGGGCTTCCTCCACCCACTCCTATCAACAGGTTGCAGCGCTCTCTCAAGCACAGCTCCTTACCTTCCATAACCTCCTCCAAGCCAGGATTTTCACTTATCTGGTCATAGAGGCGATAGCCAATGCCAAGATTCTCAAGGCTTTGTATCAGGTCATCCCAGGCTCCGCTGAGTTTGGCGCTGCTTTTTCCGCAAACAACCAGAGCCCTGGAACCAAGCTCTTTCAAATATCCTTCCGCGCTATGCAGCGCATTGTCTCCAAATACTATTCTAACCGGGCAATATAGCATCCTAAATCCTTCGCGTAATAAGGGTTTGATATTTCTTCAGCAGCATTTCCATGAACCGCGGTTCCCTAAAGTCCTCAATGGCCTTTTCGGCAGCCTGATAACCATACTGATAAAATTCCCGCGCCTTATCCAGATTCAACAAGCTATAGGCAGGCTCGTGGGCATCGATATAGATGTCCGGAGGATAAGCCAGCAGCGCTTGAATCGCCATGAAGCCCTGATTGTGCATCAGCGACTGCACGAAAACCTGATGCGACCTTAATCGGGCCTTACTATGCACGGGACTTAGGTTTATCGTTTCTGCTTTGGGAGAAACAGGGGGCAGCACATTAACGGCAATCGTTAGTTTGTGCGAAAAACGGTTCGTAAAAGCCATAGGCAGCGGATGCTCCACGCCTCCATCCACAAAAAGATACTTGCCCCAAGCATAGGGAGCAAAGATATATGGCAATGAAGATGATGCCCGCATGGCAGCAGCAGCTTTGCCTTTGTCGATGAGAATGGTGCAACGGCTCACCAGATCATAGGCCACAGCTATGAAGGAAATATCCATATTTTCTATCTGCGCTCCCTTGGTCCACTTTTCAAAGCGCTTCACAATAGCCCGTCCATCATAAATCCCACTACGCGTAAAATCCAGATTAAGGGGATTGAATAGCTCGCGGGTACCCACGTCCAAAGCCATATCCAGCATCTGAAGAGGCGTGGCTCCACAGGCGGCAATCGCACCGATAATGGCTCCCATTGAAGTGCCAATAATGGCCTTGATGGTAAAATGCTCACTAATGGCATCAATGGCACCAATATGTGCCAGGCCGTATGCCGAGCCTCCACCCAGAATAAGAGTAACGTCTTTTTTCATGGTTCCAGCCTGGCAGCCCCACTCTGGATGTCAATAGAAAAAGGTTTCAGGTTTCCGGTGTAAGGAGCCAGAGCTTGTTCATCTTAGTTAATGATTTGTTCTTCATCCCCAAATCGATTCCCATGCCACCCCCATGCCATCCCCGGGCAAAGGCATGGGAACGATATGGTGAAACATATGGCAAGGACTACAGGTAAATGAACCAAAGCTTGCCCTCTAACAAATGAATTGACATATAACGGGAATTGGAAAAGATGGATAAGCTTATCCAAGTTTTATAGCATAAAAAAAATAGATATCCCTGGAGGAAATACATGAAAGCCAATGGATGCCGCTACGGAACGCACCGGGTAATAGAACCCAAGGGGGTGCTGCCTCAACCCGCACGAGTACTGAATAATGACATGACAGAGATTTGGGACAATGAATTGCTGATCGATGTGATCCGCCTGAATGTGGATTCTGCCTCGTTTCATCAGATTAAAAACAAACTGGCCGCGCAGGGTCATCAGGATATGGAAAAAGCTTTTGCCGATCATGCTGTGGACCTCACCACCCGCACTGGCAAGCATAAAAATGAAGATACCGGCTCCGGTGGCATGCTAATCGGCCGGATAGCCGCAATCGGCGATAAATTTGAAATGAAAGACAAGATTGCGGTGGGCGATAAGATTGCCAGCCTGGTGTCGCTTTCCCTAACCCCGCTGAAGATCAATAAAGTGAAAAAAGTACTGCTGGACAAAGATCAGGTGGAAATAGAAGGTCAGGCTATCCTCTTCAGCAGCGGCATCTATGCCAAGCTTCCGGATGATATGGATGAAAATCTGGCGCTTTCCGTGCTGGACGTAGCCGGAGCACCCGCGCAAGTAGAGCGTTTGGTTAAAGCTGGAGACACAGTGGTGATCCTGGGTGCCAATGGTAAAAGCGGAATTCTGTGCAATGCCATCGCCCGCGAAAGAGCCGGAGTAACAGGAAAAGTGATAGGCATTGTGCGCAATCCCAGCTACATTGAAACCTGCATGGCCACAGGCTGCACAGACGTAATCATTGCCTCAGCTACAGATGCCATTACCATTGAAAAGGAAGTTCATAAGCTCACCGAGGGCAAGATGGCGGACGTGGTGATAAACGTGGTGAACATCGAAGATACGGAATTGCCGTCCATTATGGCCTGCAAAGACCGGGGCCTGGTGTATTTCTTCTCCATGGCCACTTCCTTTACCAAGGCCGCTTTGGGCGCAGAAGGGATCGGTGCCGATGTGGATATGATATTGGGTAATGGTTATGCACGTCATCACGCGGTTATTTCGCTGGACCTGCTGCGTCGCAATCCTGTGCTGATGAAGCTTTTTAAAGAGCGTTACACAGACTAAGCCGGGAGCACCAGATGAGTAAACTTATTGATATTAAAAGCATTGCCACTCCCAAGGAATGGGCAGACTGGAAATGGCAACTGAAGAATCGCATCACCACTCCGGACGAGCTGAAAAAATACATCAAGCTGCAGCCCGAGGAAGAGGCCGTATTCAAGGCCAAAGGCTTTTCCTTCCGGATGGCGATCACTCCTTATTATCTATCGCTGATCGATCCTAAAAATCCTTTTGATCCGGTGCGTTTGCAGGCTATTCCACGTTTTGCGGAGAGCGAAATGTCTGCTTCGGATATGGCAGACCCCTTGCATGAAGATGCCGATGCTCCCGTTCCGGGAATGACGCATCGCTATCCAGACCGGGTGCTGCTGCTCTTAACCGATCAATGCGCCATGTATTGCCGCCATTGTACCCGTCGTCGTAAGGCTGGAGAACATGATGCTCCGATGCCCAAGGATAACGTGGACAAGGCCTTGGATTACATTGCCAGGCACAAGGAAGTGCGCGATGTGATCCTTTCCGGTGGTGATCCCTTAACCCTTGGGGATGATCGTTTGGACGAAATTCTGGGACGTATCAGTAAGATCGAACACGTGGATATCGTAAGGCTGGGAACCAGAACGCCGGTAGTGCTGCCGCAAAGAATTACCGACAAGCTGATTACCGTGCTTAAAAAATACAAATTCCTATGGCTGAATACGCATTATAACCACCCTCAGGAGCTTTCTCCAGAGGCTTGTAACGCCCTTGCCAGGCTTGCCGAAGCGGGACTTCCCCTGGGGAATCAATCGGTGCTCCTAAGAGGTATTAATGACCATGTGGACGTAATGAAAGCCCTTGTGCATGGATTGGTTAAGAACCGTGTGCGTCCTTATTACATATATCAGTGCGATTTATCCGAGGGTATTGCCCATTTCCGCACTCCCGTAGCCAAGGGTATCGAGATTATCGAATCCCTGCGCGGGCATACATCCGGGCTATGCATTCCCACTTTTGTAGTGGATGCCCCAGGTGGCGGCGGCAAGATTCCCGTGATGCCAAATTACCTTATTTCGCAGATGCCGGGACGCATTATCCTGCGTAATTATGAAGGCTTTATCACTGCCTACACCGAGCCGGATTTTGCACCGCAAAACGAAAAGGAATACAAGGATCAGTGCCCGGCAGAACGCCAATCCCAAGAAGGAATAATGAGCCTGATGCGGGGCAAAAAAGTGTCCATAGGCCCTTCCGATACCAGGCGTAATCTCAGGCGGAAATAGCAAGGACGTATTTTTGCAGCGAGTAAAATCCCGCGAAGAGCCTTTCCTGCCCTGGATTACTGCGGCGGAAAAGAAAAACATCGCGATCGTGGGAATATGCAAGAATGCTGGCAAAACCACCCTGCTGAATGCGGTGCTAAGGCATTATCCCGATATCAAATGGGGCGTGCTGAGCACAGGTAGGGATGGAGAAAGCACCGATACGGTTTTTAGAACTCCCAAGCCCAGGGTTCTCTTACCAGCAGGAACGATTTTCTGTGCCGATGCAATTAGCCTGGAAGAGCACGGTTCCGCCATCAGTATGCTGGCTAAAACTCCCTGGCAACAAGCCGGGAAGAAGCTGTATCTGGCAAAGGCGATGAGTGATATTGCCACCGAAATCGGCGGTCCTGGAACTGCTGCTGCGCAAAGTGCCTGCGCTGCTTTGATGCATTCCCAGGGAGCACAGAAAGTGCTAATTGACGGCTCTTTGGATCGTAAGTCCATTGCTTTTTCGGAAACGGTGGATAGTGTGATTCTGGTGGCAGGAGCAAGCTTTGGCAGCATAAATGAAATCATTACGGAGCTGGGGAGATTGCAGCTGCTGGCCTCCATCTCTGTGGATGCTTCACTTTCGCCACAAACCCGATACCAACTGCTGCAGAGCAAGGAACTGATGCTGAAGTGTGATAATAATTGGATATCTACAGGGTTTAATTCGCTGATTGGTAAGGAAAAAGAGCTTCCCGAATTGCTGGCCAGACATCCCCAAAGCACTGCTCTTTATATTCCCGGAGCGTATTCTGCTACTCAGCATCACCGTTTGCATGAACACATAAAAAACCTTAAACTGCTTTTCCGTCATCCGGAATGCCTGAAGCTGAACAATAGGGAGCTGGAAACCTTTCTGGAAGGGCATCAAGCCCAATGCTTAGTTCCCTTCGTGATCCCGGCGATAATGATAAATTCTACTGGCATTGGCTCTGCTTCGCATGATGCAGAGTTATTCCGGCAAAGGCTGCGCGAAGCCTTTCCGAAGCTGGAGCTGCAAGACCTGATGGAGGCATAATAGATTATGATAGATAGAGATAAAGTAACTACCACCACTGTGAATCTGGGGCTCTTCTCCAATATTCTGCTCTCTATGGCCAAGATCAGCATCGGGATTCTGGGGCATTCTGCAGCTGTTTTGGCTGATGGAGTAAACTCCAGTTCAGACGTTGTTTATTACATTGCCGTAAAGATATTTATGCATCATGCCCGCAAACCTGCCGACGATGAACATCCCTATGGGCACCGACAATTGGAATCCATCTCGGCGATCGTGGTGGGAGCATTCATTCTCACCACGGGAATTGCGATCTTTTGGGAATCGGTAAACAAGGTATATGACATCCTTTCGCATTATGAAGCGGGAGTAACTGCCTCCATCTTTGCGCTGATTATTGCTTTTTTTACCTTTGCGCTAAAGGTTTATCTCTATTTTTACACCAAGCGTAATACCCGCTTAACTCAGAATCCCACCCTAAAAGCTCTGGCAAATGACCACCTGAATGACATCATGGCCTCCGTAGCAGTGATCGTGGGGGTGGTGATGGGACGCATGGGATTCCATTGGATGGATCCTGCTGCCGGAGCTGTAGTAGCAATCTACATCATAAAAACTGGCATCGGCATCGTGATGGACTCCTCCAGAGAGCTGATGGACAGCATTCCCGATGAAGAATTTTCCCGGGGGCTGAAGTCCGAGGCCATGAAGGTGGAAGGCGTACTGCGCATTGATGAGCTGGGTATTCATCGCTTTGGGCCCTATTTTACGGTGGATATGACCATCGCTGTGGATGGCGGAATCAGCGTTAATGCCGGGCACGTTATCTCCCACGCCGTGGAGGATCATCTTTTGGATGTGTATCGCACCGGATTGCGTAACGTTTACATCCACTACCACCCTTTGGATCCCAAGGCCCCGATTTCGCCAAACCCCAAATCCCAAATCCTGGATACCTGAACTATGAATACCGGAAAGCACCTCTTATATGCCATTATCATCCTGCTACTGGGAACTTTTAGCCTTTATACAATCGTGGCTGCCTTCAGTCCCAAAGGTACCAAAGCCACTCCTGAAGCCTCCGCCATTCCCGATCCCTGGATCACTGAAACCATTCCCGAGGGGGGAAGCATATATTCTGTGCTAAGTAAACAGCCCCTCGATGGCAAGCAAACCGCCATTATTTCCTATCGCATGGGTGAATATATCGACGTAAGCACCATTCAGCCAGGCGACACGCTAAAGATAAAGCTGGCTGATAACAAAAAGCAGATTCAGGAAATGCTCTTTGTTCAAGAGCCCACTATAAGGCATCATTTCCGCGTGGTGGCCGATTCCCTTATCTATACAATGCAGCAATTACCGGTAAAAGTGCAGCGCCGCATCATTGCCGGAACCATGCAAAATACCCTCGATGCCACACTTTTGGCCATGGGACTATCGCCCAAGGATAAACAGGCCATCAATAATGGTCTGGAAGGCGAGATAAACTTTCAAAGGGATGCCCGAAATGGCGATCAATTCAAGGTTTTCGTAGAGGAACGTGTTTTCGAAGGCAAGGTGCTGCCAGGCCGCACAATTCTATACGCCATGTACAGCGGAGAACGCACCGGCACCAAAGAGCTGTTCCGCTATACCGATGCCGAAGAGAATTCTGTGCTGAACGGTCTTTACAATCTGGAAGGTAAAAGCAACAGCACCAGTGGCGTGGGCTTTCCCCTGGGACGCATCCACATGGTATCCAATTTTGGCAAAAGGCTTGATCCCTTCTCAGGACGCTGGGCAAATCATCAGGGCGTGGATTATCGTGCCAGTTATGGAACTCCAGTATATGCCGTGGCCAATGGTGAAGTTTTGGAAGCCCGTTATAGCGGGGGCTGGGGGAATAATATCATCATTAAGCATCCCAGCGGATTAAGCACTCAATATGCCCATCTTTCCTCGATTGGGGTAAGCAGGGGGCAAACCGTAAGAAAAGGCCAGGTGATTGGCAGAGTTGGTTCCACAGGCCGTTCCACAGGTGCACACCTGCACTTCGGTTTACTAAAAGGGAAAAGCTACATTAGTCCCAGTAACCTGAAGATGGTGGGTGCCGAAAAGCTAAATGACCAGCAAATGGCAGCTTATAAACAGCAGATAAATACTATCCGGGCAGAAATGGCAGCGCTGAACAATCCTGTGGCTTATTCTTCTTCCGGTTTATCGGGTAAGTCCTGAGCCGGTTGCTTATCCTTATTCAGCTTGAAGATATCCGGAAAGTGCGAATCGTAATACAAAACGGTTAGCTCATTGTATTCCGAATAAACCACAAAGACATTGCGGGTGGTGGACAAAAACCAGATAAGCTGCTGAGTTTCTTCATCATACATATTGGTTTTGCCATGTAGTTCCTGAAGATGCCGCAGCACAAAATCATCATGCTCTTCGCTATTGGCGGCATTATACTTAATAAACCAGCCTACGATCCGCTGCGTGGTGGGCTCCACAAAGAGGATCAGTGCCGTTACGAATTCATCTTCGGTTTGTTTGTAGCGCACGAGGCTATTAGCGGTGCCATCAGAGATAAAACCCTGGCTGAGCAACAGCGTATCTGCCTGCGCCAAGGGCATGGCGTATTCCAGATTGAACAGGCCCACTTGGGCGTTTAAGGCCACTGCACAAAGCATCAGCAAGCTAATAAAGATAATCTTTCTAATCATGATTCCAGCTTTTTATAAAGGGCAAAGCGGTCAATACAAATAAGTTTACTTCTTCAAAAGCAGCCACATAAAGAAGGGACAGCCAATGAAGGAAGTGATGATTCCCACGGGAAGTTCTATTGCCAGCAAATGCTTGGCCAGCAGATCGCACAGCAGCAGAAAAACTCCTCCCAAAAGCAGTGAGACTACATAGATCTTCTTTTGCGAGGAAGGAATAAAAAATCGCACCGCATGCGGAGTGATTAGTCCCACAAAACCGATGATCCCTGCATAGGAAACGCTGATGCCGATCACGATGGAACTGATGATGAATACCAGGGTTCGCAGCCTCTGAACCTCAATTCCCAGGCTGGAAGCATATTCATCGCCACAGCTAAGCACCTCCAGATCGTGCGATTTGAAAAACAAGTAACCAAGTAAAAGCAGCGAGAGCAGCACCAAGCCCAAAAACCCATACCATTCGTGAACGCTGAAAATGCGTCCCAGATTGCCCATCAGGGTGCCCATAATCAGCGCTGTATCCTCCAAATTCAAATACATAATCAGCGAGATTCCCGCGGCGAAGAACATGGCGGTGATTACTCCGGCGATCAGTAACCGGCTTTTATCGAAGCGTCCGTGATGCTGTGCCAGACGCCATACGATCAGCATGGTAAGGCTGGCTCCGGCAAATCCACCCAGGGGCATCAGCAGCAAAAAGCCCATCAATCCGCTTAAAATGCTGCCAAACGCCGCTCCGGAAGATATCCCCAAAATGTAAGGTTCCGCCAATGGATTGGCCAGCATCAATTGATATACGGAGCCAATTCCGGCCAGTGCCATGCCTGTAAACAGGGTTAAAATCAATCTGGGAATCCTCACTTGAGTGATGATATTGGCATCGGGCTGGCCATAAAAGAGATAGAGTAGCACAATGGCCATGCTGAAGGCTAAGAGCAAAAAGCCATATAGAAAGCGTTTCACCGGCCTTCCCGCCATGCACTGAAAGCCTGTTGCAGGGCCTTCATGCCCTCAATGCTGCGGGGTGTGGCACGCTGGATAAGATCAGGATTTATGGAATCCTGAAAATAGATGCGGCCATTTCTAATCGCAGGGATATCCTGCCAGCCTTTACGGGCGCGGATATTTGCCAGGGTATCCTGCGAATAGCAGATCATGATGTCCGGTGCGGCTTTGATAATCGCTTCGGCACTTACACGGGCATAATCGCGCTCCAAAGTGGGAAAGATGTTATCCCCGCCGGCAGTTTCGATAAGTTCCCCCACCAGCGAGCTGTCAGCAACGCTCATCAGGGGATCACGATAGATCTCCAGATACACCTTGGGCCTTGTGTTGCCGGCTTGGGAAGCTTCTATTTCCTTTATTGCTTGTTCCATGTCGGTGCGGAGTTGGGCAGCTTCTGCAGCGTGTCCGGTCAGTTTTCCCAGGCGGCTAATCTCATTCAGCAATGCGCCAAGGCTTTTGGGATATACTTCGATAACCTTAAGCCCCAGTTTCTGTAGTTCGCTGGCTATTCCTTCTTGCTCCAAAGCACTGCAGAAAACGATTTCCGGCTTCATCGCCAGGATTGCTTCTTTATTTACGGTGCTAAAGTTTCCCACCGGATATTTGGATGCCAATGAGGGGGGATAATTGCATTCAGCCGTTACTCCCGTGATTTGCCCTTCTGCTCCGATGGCGCATAATATCTCCGCCACTTCCGGGGATAATACTACGTAGCCGCCTTTTGCTTGCGAAGCTTTTCCGCAAGCCCCCAGCAGCAGTGCCAGGATTATGAAAACACTTATTTTTTGCACAAGTCCTCTCTCAAAATCTCTCTTTCTTCCATCAAGGCCGGCATCGCTTCCGCTGTCAAGCAGAAATCGCATTATTAATGCCAGCCAGGTGGTTCTTGCTGCTGTTTGAAGTTAACACGCTATCATACATAGAGATCAGAGCAAAGACCGTTAATGCACCATTAACTCCAATTAGCCGGGAAGAGATTTTTGCATAAGCATTTACCTTGAGATGCCCATGCGATCCCCAGGCAATTGCATGGGCGTCGCATGGGCATCGCATGGGCAAGAACTTGTAAGCCGTTGTGGCGGTGTGGAAACCCGTATTGGCGCTCTCCTGAAGCGCCATTAAGTTCAGGTGGCGGTTTGGAAATCGCCACAACATTATTGCCTTGACAGGAAACTTGGCTACTGCTCTGCTGCCTTTAGGGTAATAATATTAGCCAAGGCAGAGGTAAATAGTTATGAATTCCAGCAAGTTATGGGACGGGATTGCGCTATTCCTGGGGCTGCTCATCAGCCTCACGGTGGTGGCGTCCCTAACTCAGCTTTTTGTGGGTGGGGAAGTGCTGGATACCTTTACCAAGCTAACTTTGCGCATTATCAATTTTCTTTTTGCCTTGTCCATTATCCTTATGATTTTAATTTTGGTGCTCGAAAATGGTTCTCCGGCCAATACTCTGGCCTGGGTGATGGTGCTTATTTTTATTCCCGTGGTGGGCTTCATCTTCTATCTGCTTTTTGGACGCAACTGGCGAAAGCGCAGGGTTTTCACTGATAAAAGTGCTGCCGATGCAGGATATGTAAATCGCTATGGAGGCATACAATTCGCTTCTGATGGCAGTGGCGCACCCTTGGGAACCTTTGTGAAGCTAAGCCAACTTCTGCAAAACAACAGCAAGGCAGCGCTGAGTTATCATAACCGGATAAAGCTTTGTGCGGATACCAATGAGGCTTTTCAGCTTATTCTGGAAGGGATTTCCCAAGCACAGCGCTTCATTTATCTGGAATACTTCTCCGTGGAGAGCGATGCCACCGGATCTGCCTTGAAAGAAGCGCTGATCCGCAAAGCCAGGGAAGGCCTGGAGATTCGTTTTATCTACGATGATGTGGGCAGTTGGAAGCTATCGAAGAGCTATAAAAGGGAATTGCGAGAGGCCGGAGTGCACTTTCTGCCCTTTATGCCGGTGTGGATTCCCTTCCTGAACAGCAGGCTGAACTATCGCAATCACCGCAAGCTGGTGGTGGTGGATGGTTATACAGCCTATCTGGGAGGGCTGAATATCGGTGATAGATATCTGGGTAAACACCGCTATTTCGGTTACTGGCGTGATTCTTTGGCGATGATTGAAGGAGAGGGGGCGCAGGCTTTGCTGGCCATTTTTGCCATGGATTGGAATTTCGTAAGCCAGCGCCGGAAAGCAGGCAGTCCTGATCTGATTCCCAGTGCTGATAATGCTTATCTTCCTCCTGCAGAATCTGTTCCATTGCAGATTGTGGCAAGCGGACCGGATAGCGATCAGGCCAGCATCATGCAGCTATTTTTTGCGGCCATCACCTCTGCCCATAGCTCCATTTGCATTTCCACGCCATATCTGATCTTGAATGAAAGCCTGCGCATGGCTCTTAAAACGGCTGCCATCAGTGGCGTAAAAGTGCAGATCGTGCTTCCGGCCAAGGAGGATCATTTCATGGTGTTTTGGGCTTCCCGTTCCTATTTCAGCGACCTGATGGAAGTGGGCATCGAGCTTTGGGAATATCAGAAAGGATTTAATCACGCCAAGATTATGATCATCGATGATGCTATTCTGTTGATTGGCTCGGCAAATATGGATCTGCGCAGTTTCAATCATAATTTCGAGCTTACCGCTGCCATTTACGATTCCCCGGTTGCTTTGACGGCCAGAAAACATTTTGATGAAGATATCCTAAATAGCACCAGGATTGTGCAAACGGATTTTGCGCACCGCAGCATGCTGCAAAAAAGCAAAGAATCGCTCTGCAGGCTGGTTTCACCCTTGCTATAGCGGAACATGGAACAAGATTCAGGAAAGGAATAAATGGAATTTGTAAAGATTGGTTTTAATGATGAATTGCTGGATAAAGCACTGCAAATAGCCGGCGATGATGCCCTGTTGATTTTTCCCACACGCTCTGCATCTGCCTATGCACAAAGCCACTTTCTTGAGGAATGGGACTGGCGTGATTTGCAGTTCATGGCGATGGAAGATTTTGAAGCAGCAGCCATTTTGGCGGATGCTCCGGTGCTCTCAGAAGAAAAACGCCTTATATGCTTGTATCTGGTTCTGTCCGATGAAGATAAGGAAACATTGCATATCTCGTCCTATGGGGATATCGTGGAGTGGGGCAAGCGCTTCTTTGATTTCTTTGGCGAATTGGCAGAGGAAGGAATAGCCGCAGAAGAACTGACGGAATTACTGGAGAAAGGCCCCTATAACCTTCAGGAATGGCAGCAGCTTTATCTGGAACGAATCCTGGCTATACGCAAGAATTATCAAAGCTATATCCTCACTTTGGGCTTCACAGACCGGATTTTCTACCTTAATGCACGTAACTTCACCAATCCGTGGGGGGATAAAGCGCTGGTTTTTGTAAATCAGTTTTATTACAATGCTTTGCACAAGGATTTACTGCACTTCCTGGAAAATAAGGGATGCAAGATATGCCTTATCTTCCAGGGACTGGAGCTAAAGCAACAGGATGGCGATTGGGCACTTCAGGAATTTAACGTGAACGCTGCCTGGAAAGATTTGGATTATAAACCGCAGCTCAGGCTAATAGAATGCGATAATGAAGATCAGATGGCACTAAGCTATCTTGGCATGCTGAATAATGGTGAGCTGGAGAAGCAGAGTGGGGTGATAATCGACAGCCAGTTTCACCGAAAAAGTTATGCCCGCTATTTCGATCCGCAGCTCTTTCGCCGTCCCCATTCATATTCTATTCGGGAAACACAGCTTTTTAAAGTGCTGAAGGCTATCTGCGAAGGGATTAGTGCTATGCAATCCCGAGGTGGCTATCTGCCCTTGAACTTGCTGAGCAGGCTGATCTCCCAAAAGAGTTTTGCGGGCTATTTTGCCGTTAATGCGGATGAGGAAACGCTGCTGCAGCTACGCAAGCAATTGCAGGAACCACTGAAGAACGATTATCTCTATCTGGATGAAGACTACCTGCAGGCTTTGCCGGACTGCGTGCTAAAAACAACTCTGCAAGGCTATTATAAGCACCTTAAGGCCTTTGCCGGAGTACATTCAATTGCCGAATTCTGCACGCTGCTGGATAATCCCGAGGGCTTTATATTAAGCAAGGCCATCATGCCGGATGAAGCTACTAATACCACTATTTTACAAAGCTTTTGGGAACAGGTGGCAAATTTTAAGGCCATCGAAGACTTGGGCTTGGTAAAGCAGTGGACTGCCATATTTAGTCCCGAGACTTTGGCCCTGAACCTGATGGAGCTTTTTTTGGAGTATCTGAAAGCTGCAAAGGTTAGCTATCAGCCTTTGCAGCCCGAAAATCCGCTATGGGATATCAGCAACCTGCTGGACACCCGCAACCGTAGCTATTCCCAGGTGGTGTTCTTTCAGATGATTGAAGGGATGGTTCCCGCTGCTCCCACGCCGGTTTGGCTATTTAGTGAAGCGCAACGCAAGCGCTTGGGAATGAAAAACTATGATGATATCAGGGCTTGGGAGCGATATTACTTCTATCGTTTGCTCTTTTCCAGCAGCAGTGCGGTTTGTTTTTATTACCGCAATGAAGAACGGGATATATCTCCCAGCTCTTTTCTGGGGGAATTGCAGCTTGTACTTGCGGAGCAGGACGAAGAGCTGATCCCGGAAAAGCGGACGATAGCGATGAGCGAACTATATGCACTCCGTTTGGATAAATGTGCCCCATCTCCTTTGCAGGCCTTGCGAAACCGATCATCCTGTGTGCTGGATTTGGAGGTGCCTGATGAGTTTTTTGTGCTTCCCTGTGATCCTGAGAAAGACTTTGGTGAAAGCCACAAGCTGAAATCATCCGTCTCGGGGATAATGCAATTTGTCCACAATCCTTTCTTGTGGTATCTGGAAAGCAAAAGCAAGATATACAAAATCCCTTATGAAGCCATGGAAACAATCGGGGCCAAGCTTTTCGGGAACATCATGCATGATTACTTTTCCGTGATTTTAAATCGTTATAAAGGCCACAATAAGAATGAACAGCAATTGGATGAGCTTTTTGGAGATCAGCTTACCCTTCAGAACGAGCTTTTAGCTATCCTCGGCAAGGGTAAATTCCGATACCAGATTCCCAAGAACTATAATGGGGAGTTTCTGTCAGAAGTGATCAGCCAGCGCCTTGCGGAATCGCTGCAACAGTTTTACAATTCATGGCTGCGTAGTAGAATAAAGAACAGGTGCTTTGAGCTGATTCCCGAAAATATCGAAGATAAATGGACAGATCAACCCGTGAAAGACCTCGGTGAGGTTATCCAAGCAGAAACAAGCTATGGCATTCAGGCAAGGGGACGTGCCGATCTGCGCATCGAAATGGAACAGGAAGCTCTGATTATAGACTTTAAAACCGGAGGCAAAGATATCAATCAACTTATTATTTACGAATGGCTTTACTACCTGATGGATGATCTGATTCCAGAGGATAGTATCTCCTCAATCTTCTGGATGATCCTGGAAGCAGAAGCCTCCAGCGATAAGATCAATCCCGAAAAGCGTAAGGCACTGCGGACGAACATTCTGGAAACTCTCTCTGCGATTCTGGCACAGGGGTACTATCAGGGTAAGAAAGCAACTGACAGGCAGCGACTGAAAAGCATCACCCGCGCCGATCTTTATCATCATACCCGGGAGGTGCAGGATGCCTGAACCAGTTTGCCGCATCATAAGTGCCAGTGCAGGAACGGGTAAAACCTACCGACTGTCCCTGGAATACATAGCCATTCTCATCCAGTATTATGGCGTTGAGGACTTCCGAATCGATAATATCCTGGCGCTAACCTTCACCCGTAAAGCCACTGCGGAAATTCGTGCCCGCATCATGCTGCATCTTTATATCTTGCTGCATCCCAATCCTGATAAGCCTAAAGAACGTCCCAATCTCATCAAAGACCTGCGCACCCTCGTTCCTGGTGATGAAAATGATCTGGACGCAAGCGAGCAAAACCGCATCCTGAGCGCATATCGGGAGATCGGTTGTGATAGCTCCAAGCTGCAGGTGATGACCATCGATGCCTACATAGGCAGCATCTTTCGCAATATTGTGCGTCCCATGCGCAATCTCGAAACTTATGACATCGATAATCAGGCCGTGGCCAAGCGCATGCCTTTCCTGCTGGATCACCTTATGCAGCCGGAATTCAGACGCCGCCTGAATAAATTGCTTTCCCGCAAGCTTAACCGCTCGCTGGATGACTATAGCAAATTCTTTAGTAGTTTAATCAATAGCAGATGGCTGTATTACATGATCAAGCGCCGTTTGGACGCACAGGCGGAACCGGGCGAAAAAAGAGTGGTGGACATTGTTCCTGCTGCCGATCCGCATCCCGAACTGGCAGGATATCTGGCCGCCATGCAGAGTTTGATCACTATTTTGCATGAACTTAGGATGTCTGAAGGCAAAGACTTTTCTGCCGCGCTGTTCAATTCTGCTTTCCGCAGTTTAGGGAGTAATGAAGGGGACAGTCTCAGCTCCATTCTGGAAACCATACGCAATGCCGCTGCATCGCCAAACCTTGCGGACAAGATGCTTGGGGTGCTATCGGGCAAAAACATCTGGAATGCCACCAGCATCAGCAAGAAAAAGTATCCGGAGCTAACGGATCAGCTTACGGAAGCTCAAGCCAAAGCTAAGCTTCATCTGGCCAATTACCTCATGGAAAAGCTCTATCTTCCGGAGCAGCAAGAAATCATCGAGATCTGGGGGATTATCCTGAAGGAGTACGATCGCCTGATATATCGCTATAAGAATATGACTTATAGCGACATATCCTGGTTCAGTTTCGAAGCCCTCTTCAGCGAGGAACCCCAAATCTTCGATCCCCAATCAGAAATATCTGCCACTGAGTTCTACCAGTTTCTCAGCCACCGCACCCGCTTTTTGCTGATCGATGAATTTCAGGATACCTCACTCATCCAATTCAACATCCTTCATCCCATCATTGCTGAGCTCACTTCTGGCGAGGGTTCGAAGCCCTTTCAGGGTCTCATCGTGGTGGGGGATGAAAAGCAATCCATCTTTGGCTGGCGAGGAGGCGAGCGCGATTTACTGCTAAATCTGCCGCAGATTTTTGGCCCTTTGCAACATCTCAGCCTGGAACGCCTTGGCAATTCCTGGCGTTGTCCTCCCAGTTTAATGAGCTTTATAAACCGCATATTCCGTGCGGATGCTATTCATGATTTCCTGAAGGAAAACCAATTTCGCTGGGATTATGAGCCTATTCATAGCGCCAAAGCTGATTTGGAAAAGGAAGTAGAGCTAAGCTTCTGCCTGCAAAATTACAGCCGCGGCGATGCCTCAGGATTTACTTCCCATGAGGTTTATGCCGATTTTGTCCGCCGCATGGTGGTTCCCGAATTGGCAAAAGATCCTCATGGCAGCATCGCCATCCTTTGCCGAAAAGGCAACGACCTGGCCAGAATTCAGGCGGTTTTGGACGAACTGGATATCTCAAATCTCTATCAGCCCGACCGTAGTATTGGTGAACACCCATTGGTAAGCCCATTGTTGGATTGGCTTCGCTTTGTAGCCTGGGGTGATTGGGGCGATCTGCTCAGTTGGTTGCGCTCCGATTATGTTCGCATCAATTCTGCAGTTCTAAAAGCCACCCTCGATATCATTGCTGCGCATGAATCCAGCAAAAACGCTGCCACATCCCCAAGCTGTGATTTCAGCACTCTGCCTTTGGTGCAGCACTACGCTACCCTTGCTGCCAAACAGCACTCCCTGCTGCCCTCATGTATCTGTCAACATATTGTCGATCAGTGCCTTCCGCTACTTACTCCCAGCTCCAGAGACCTCCTAAATCTGCATCATTTCATCAATGTGCTGTCGGATTGGGAGGTGAATATTGCAGATGATGCACTCTCTATTCCTGAGCTGCTGCTGTACATTGCGGAAAATACCGGCGCGGATGATCTGAAGCAAGCCAGCATCTCCACCGAGGAAGGCTTGCAACTGCTTACCATACACAAGTCTAAAGGCCTGGAATTCCGCAGGGTGTTTCTTTTTTATGATCTTTCTGCCAAACATGCCGACGATAGCCAACAGCTTTCCTGGGCGTTGGATTATCGTGGCAAGGACTTCCACTTGCTAAAAGACTTTGGCATCAGCCTGCATTACGACAGGATTCTAAAGGAATCAGATTATCGCCAGCTATGGGAAACAAGCGAGCAGCGCGCCATTCTGGAAGAGATGAATACTCTGTACGTAGCCTTCACCAGGGCTAAGAGCAAGCTGCATATCTATTTCTGCTATCTGAATAAAGATCCCTGGCCGGATTATCTGGCCAGCCGGACAAAAATGAATCTGCCCCTGTTGCTCTGTGATGCTTGCAACAGCTTCTTTGCGGAAAAGGGAGGCTACACCCGCGAAAGCGATGCACACATGGAACTTAGCGATGAAGCTCTGCCAGATTCTCTGCAGCAACCGATCCGCTACTACCAAAGCGATTGGTTCGAAGCTCCTCCTGAAAAGCAGGATGAAACTAAACACAATGCTGTGTTGCCCCATACTACGCTTACCTGGTCTTTGCCTGCAAAATTTCCCTTTGAAGCATTACCGGAATTTGGTGAGATGGCGCTTCAGGAGACAAATTTCCCAATGAACTGGAAGCAGGTGTGGCTGGAGGATAAGCATAACCTCATCGGCGAACTGCTGCACTATCACCTCAGCTTCATTATCAGGAATGATAACCGCGAGCATGATTATGCCCATCGCCGGGCTTTGGCGCAATATGGTTCGCTGATTCCTGCGGATAAGATCCGGGAAGCAATGATTAGCTGCCGCAGCTTTTGCGCCCAAAACCCCTGGCTCTTTGAGGATAAATGGGATTATATTCGCACCGAACTGGAACTGAAAACCCCCGAAGGACTTATCCGCATCGACCGCCTGATGCTCAGCAAGAAAACCAAGGAAGCTCTGATTGTGGATTATAAAAGCGGCGGCATCCATGATCCCCTGCAATTGGAAAAATATAAGCAGGCGATTAGTGCGATTCCCATCCTGAACGATTTCAACATCGCTACCAGATTCTGCAAGGTGTAGTGGAAGTTAATCTTGGCCTGCTTTTCCCCGGCACCTTCTCTGAGCAATCAGTCATTGCACCATAATCGATGACCATGCGGTGCCCATGCGATGACCATGCAAGTGCCCGGGCATCGCATGAGCTCCCTGTGGTATATGATTTTCAGGGAGTAAATAACCACGGAGGATGGGGGCAACCTCGTGGCAGCTTCGTCCCGAAGCTGGTCAATTGGGATTAAGCTGCATCATGGGCTGTGGGGTTTCACCCTTCCAGGATTTTTTGGGGGATCTGCCTTTGTCCTGCTGTCGGGTTCATCGGTTGCATACTCCCAATGTTCACAGAATTCTATGGGTAGGATTCAGCATCAGGCAATTTCAGCTTGACAGAAATACATAAACGAAAAAAGCATATATTCAGGAGAAACTTATGATCGAAGTTATATACGATAAATGCGTCGGATGCGGAGCCTGTGTAAAAGTATGTGCCTATGATGCGATAAAGATAGAAGACAATTTGGCCAATATTAATGTGGACAAATGCACCCTCTGCGGAGCTTGTGTGCAGGCTTGCCCCTTTGAAGCAATAATAATCCGCAAACAAGCCAGCGTTCAGGAAGATAAAGCTGCCTATTCTGGCTTGTGGGTATATGCCGAACAGCGGGATGGAGCGATTGCTCCGGTGGTTTTTGAGCTTTTGGGTAAGGGTAGGGAATTGGCCGATGATCTGGAATGTGAGCTCAGTGCAGTGGTTTTCGGTGAGCGGATCGATGCACTTTCATCGCAACTGATCGAGCACGGAGCCGATCAAGTGATTATGATCGATGATCCGGCATTAAAGCATTTTCGCGATGAACGCTATGCCGAAGCGCTCAGTTACCTTGCCGATAAATATAAGCCTGCGATCATTCTGGCCGGAGCCACGGTGATCGGCAGAAGCTTTATACCCCGCGTGGCGATTCATTTGCATACAGGTCTTACCGCCGATTGCACGGGCTTGGAGATAGATAACGATACCAGGAACCTGAAACAAACCCGTCCTGCTTTTGGGGGCAACATTATGGCTACCATTTTAACTGCCAATCACCGTCCCCAAATGGCTACAGTGCGCCACAAGGTTATGAATCCCCTGCCTGCTGATCCCACTCGCAGCGGTACGGTAATTCGTGAGCAGTATAATTTTGAGCTGGAAGAAGATAGAACCCAGTGGCTGGGCTTTGAAAAAGAAAAAACCACTCTCATCAATATCACCGAAGCCAATGTGATCGTCTCTGGAGGCCGCGGTATAAAAGATGCCAGGAATTTTGCCATGATCGAAGAGCTGGCCGAAGCTTTAAGCGGAGCAGTGGGTGCGTCCCGTGCCGCTGTGGATGCAGAGTGGATTCCCTATTCGCATCAGGTGGGGCAAACCGGTAAAACCGTTAAGCCCAGCATCTACATTGCTGTGGGCATCAGCGGAGCGATCCAGCATCTGGCTGGGATGTCCAGCGCGGATTATATCATTGCCATAAATAAAGATCCCGATGCGCCCATCTTTAAAGTGGCCGATCTGGGGATCGTGGGCGACCTTTTTGAAGTAGTTCCAAAACTAACGAAGAGAATAAAAGAGCTAAGAACATGATTATCAAGCCTTCGATCAGCGTTATCAACCCTGATCGAGTGGAAGCCGGAATTGATTTGCATCTTTATCCACCCCAAGGGGAGGCTGAGGAGCAGCGGCTTGATTTGCCTGATGCCGTTGCCTACGTACCCCTGATCAACTCCCACGACCATTTGATCGGCAATTGGGTTCCCCGCGCAGGGGACAAGCGTCCCTATCCAAATTCGCATATTTGGGTGGAGGATATGAAGCATTCCTTCTCCTTTGAAGAGCGCAGCCAATACTGGGGTAATGACGGTAAATTCCATCTGGAAGAGCCTGAATCCCTGCTTTTGGCCGAGTTGGGAGCCTATAAAAGCCTCTTTTCCGGGTGCAGTGTGGTGCATGATCATGCCCCGGTGCAAAAGGATATCTATTACGATAGCATGCCTATTGTGGTGCCACGTAAGTTCAGTCAGTGCCATTCCATAACCCTTGGTAACTGGTGGGGTGGAGGCAGTCCCGAAGAGGAATTGCAGCTTTCCAAAGGTGAAATGCCCTTTATAATTCACTTGGGCGAAGGTTCAGACGGAGTAACCAAGGCTGAATTTGCGGATTTGGTGCGCCGTAAGCTGCTGCAAAAGAATACTCTGATGATTCATGGCATTGCCTTTTCTCCAGAGGAGATTGCCACTATTGCCATGGTTGGTGCTTCGATATGCTGGTGTCCCAGCTCAAATTATTACCTCATAAATGAAACCTTAAAGATCGATGCAGCTTTGAAATACAAGGCCAATGTGTGCATTGGGACGGATTCCACGATGTCCGGAGGGATAAATTTGATCGCGGAATTCATCAAGATCAGAGAGCATTTCCCTGCCATTGAGGCTAAGGAACTATTTCGTATGGCCACCGTTAATGCCGCCAAAGCGCTGATGTTGCCTGCATCTTTCGCTGCTTTGGAGTCCACAAATTGCCAAAATCTGCTGCTGCTGGATAAGCTGGATCGCGATCCCTTCGAGAATCTCTTTTCTCTGGAGGCGGCACATATAAGGCTGCTGGTGGTGGAAGGCATCCCACGTTTCGGCGATAGCGAATGGCTGGAGTTGCTTAATCTGTCCGATAGTGATTATTCAACCTTCCGTACCGGCAATAAAGAGAAATTCGTAATCGGCGATCCTATCGACCTGAATGATCAGATCGATGCGGTGCTTGGTTATCACAAAGATTTCCCCTATCTGCCCTTTTGATGATCGCGATAAGTTTTTACAGCTAAACTTATTAAAGGTTTAGCGGGGAATCCCTATGGAACAGCATTTAAGCATCAACGAAATCTTCTTCTCTTTGCAGGGAGAATCCACCTATGCAGGCTTTCCTTGCGTATTCATCCGCCTGGCTGAATGTAACCTGCGCTGCAGCTATTGCGACACAGCGTATGCCTTTGGCCGGGGACGCTCGATGAGCATCAGCAGCATTATGGAGCAGGTTAAAAGCCATCCTGGCAAGCTTGTGGAGATCACTGGCGGCGAACCACTATATCAGGATGAGGTAAATATCCTGATGGAGGCTTTGCATAAGGATGATTATAAGATTCTGCTGGAAACCAATGGCTCGCTATACTTGGGCGAGGTGCCGGACTATGTGATCAAGATTGTGGATGTAAAAACCCCCGGAAGCGGCATGCAAAACAGCTTCATGAAGTGGAATCTAAAGTTTCTCCAGAAGCATGATGAGCTGAAGTTTGTGCTCACCAACTACCGTGATTATTGCTTTGCCAGGGATTTCATCGGTGCTAACCAGCCCCAGGTAGCGGCCATACACCTCTCTCCGGTACCGTCATTACTCGATCCCCATGATCTTGCTACCTGGATGCTGGAGGATGGCATAAACGCCAAGCTTAGCCTGCAGCTTCATAAACTCTTGAATTTAAAGTAACTGATTCCGCCAATGCCTGCCGACATGAACGACGACCGCGACCTGTTTTCCCTGGAGCTAAAAGCCATGCTGAAGGAAGCTTTGGCGAGGGCGATCGAGGGTGAATACAGCCATCACCAGGATAATCCCTGCTATGTCACCCGTAAAGCCTATCCCATGTTCACCGAGATCGACAATATTCCCCTGTCCTATGAGCAAATTCCCGAAGTGATATTAAACTGGGCAGGGCTGGATAAGACCAGAACCAGGTCGCTGGAAGACATTCTGGTTTTTGATCTGGAAACCACAGGACTGGGCCGTGGGGGCATCTTTGCTTTCATGATCGGGCTGGGATACTTTGATCAGGGACAGTTCTTTGTAGAGCAAGTGTTTCTGCCTGATCCCGATGCTGAAGTAAATTCCTTCGATAGGATCCTGGAACTGCTGAAAACAAAGTCCTTACTTGTTACCTTCAATGGAAAAACGTTCGACGTTCCCGTGCTGGAATCACGGTTGCTTTACCATCAAATCTGGCTGAATATACGCCAGATGGAGCATCTGGACTTGCTGCATATCGCCCGCCGGCTCTGGAAAAACAAGCTTCCCTCTTGCGCCCTGGAGACCATAGAATTCTACATTCTGGGGCATATCCGCGACAAAGAACTGGATATTGAGGGCGGCGACATCCCCCAAACCTATTTCCACTACCTTATGAGTGGCGATCCTGAGCTCATCCGTCGCATTTTTGTGCACAATCATCACGACATTTTGCATACTGCCGCACTCTTGGCCCTTATTTGCAATAGCACCATCTATCCTCCGCAGAGTGGCTTTGATATCCGTATCGATTATCACGCCTTGGCCAGGCTGTATTTAAGCCAAAAGCAGCCGGAAATAGCCAAACGCATCCTCATTGATCTTATCGCCACGGGGGTGGTAAGCGCTGATATTGCCTGCGATTTGGGCTTGCTATACAAACAGGAAAAAGATTTGGAAGCGGCTATAGATGCCTATGAAATAGCCTCCGGACTGGCTTCCCGCATCGGCATGCTGGAATTGTGTAAATTGCAGGAAAACTTTCGCAAAGATTACACCGAAGCCTTGAACACTGCTAAGCGCCTGGAGCAATATCTGCTGGCGCGTCCCATGGTGGATTCCAAGGCCATTGCCCTGCTGCAAAAACGCCAGGAGCGCTTGCAACAAAAGCTACAAAAACAACAAGATAAACAAAATAAACAGACTACATAGAGGTTAATATGTATCCCATCAGTTTTGGTTCGGACAACCACAGCGGCATCGATCCCCGGGTTATGGAGGCCATCATCAAGGCCAATGAAGGCTATTGCCCTGCTTATGGCGATGATGAACTTACCCAGGCAGTTCTTTCAGAAATAAAAGCACTTTTCGGAGGAAACTGCGATGCCTGGCTGGTGATGACCGGAACCGGCGCCAATGTGCTTTCCCTGCAAGCGCTTATCAAGCCATATTATGCGGTGATCTGCGCGGCAACCGCTCACATCAATGTGGATGAATGCGGCGCGGTGCAAAAGAACACTCAGGCCAGATTGCTGCCTATCGAAACCAGAGACGGCAAGCTTACTCCCGATCTGATAGCCCCGAAGCTTTTGGGAGACCGCGATCAGCACCATTCCATTCCGAAAATTGTCTCTATTTCGCAAAGCACCGAATATGGCACCCTTTACACCCTGCAAGAGATACGGGCTTTGGCAGATTTTGCGCACGCTCACAAGATGCTGCTGCATATCGACGGAGCGCGTTTGGCCAATGCGGCTGCGGCCTTGAATTGCAGTTTCAAAGCCATGACTGCGGATTTGGGAGCAGACATTATAAGCCTGGGTGGAACCAAGAATGGCATGCTTTTTGGCGAGGCAATCATCAGCTTTGTGCCGGAGCTTACCCATGACATGCGCTTCTATCGCAAGCAGGGCAATCAGCTCTTTAGTAAAATGCGCTTTATCGCTGCGCAGTTTCAGGCTTATCTGCAAGATGAGCTTTGGCGCACCAATGCCTTGCATGCCAATATGATGGCAAAGCTATTGGCCAAAAAACTGGAGGGGATACCGGGAGTATGCGTAACCCAGGAAGTGGCAGTGAATGCCCTCTTTGTGATCCTTCCCGAACAAAAGATTGCGCACCTACAGGAGAAATACCATTTTTACACCTGGGATGAAACCCGCAATGAAGTCCGCCTGATGTGCAGTTTCAATACCACGGAAGCGCAGCTTGAGGAGCTTGTTCGGAGTGTGAAAGAGGAGTAGTGGCGGTTTCTAAACCGCCATGTTAGGGGGAAGGAAGAAGGGAGAAGGTGTAGTGGCGGTTTCCAAACAGTCATTAATCGGTGCCCATGCGATGCCCATGCGACCCCCGGGTGAGTGCATGGGGATCGCATCGGATTTGCATTTTGGACGGTATGGACGATGTGATTTTCTTGCAACAAAATGCACGAATTGCACTCCACCATTTTCCCAATATGGCGGTTTGGAAACCGCCACTACCCTTTGCCCCAATATGGCGGTTTGGAAACCGCAACTACCCTTTGCCCCAATATGGCGGTTTGGAAACCGCCACTACCCTTTGCCCCAATATGGCGGTTTGGAAACCGCCACTACCCCTTTTCCTAATATGGCGGTTTGGAAACCGCCAATACCCCTTTCTCATTCACATATCACTAATCTCTTGACACCAAAGCTACCCTGAAAATTGTGGTTATCTGTACAAAAAACTGCACAAGGAGTATCAATGAAGACCCTAACCCCGAGTCCCAGTGATATCCAGCAAGCCTGGTATATCGTTGATGCCACGGGTCTTCCCTTGGGCCGGTTGTCCACTAAGGTTGCCACGATTTTGCGCGGCAAGCATAAACCTTATTATGTGCCGAATATCGACACCGGGGATTACGTGATCGTAATCAATGCGGAGAAAGTCCGCATCACCGGTTTGAAGGCACTGCAAAAGATTTATAAAAGCTTTAGTGGTTATCCAAGCGGCTTGAAGGAAGTTCCCTACGCGAAAGTGATGGAAGACCATCCCGAGCGGATCATTGAGCATGCCGTAAAAGGTATGATGCCCAAGAACACGCTGGGTAACGCCATGTTCAAAAAACTGAAAGTTTATGCCGGAAGCGAGCATCCCCATGCCGCCCAAAAGCCGGTGGAACTTAGTATTTAGGAGGAAAAGGCATGCAGAATTTTGATGCCGTGGGAAGAAGAAAGAACGCCGTAGCCAGAGTGAGAATTACTCCCGGAACCGGTAAGCGGATCATTAATAAGATCCCGATGAAGAAGTATTTACAGCGCGAAACCCTCGAAATGGTAGTGGAACAGCCCTTGCAGACCGTTGGCATGTCTGAGAATTTCGATGTGTTCGTAAATGTATGCGGTGGCGGACTTAGTGGCCAGGCCGGAGCAATCCGTCATGGTATCACTCGTGCGCTGGTGGAATTCGACGAAAAGCTAAAACCCACTCTCAAAGCCCGTGGATTTCTTACCCGCGATCCCCGTATGGTGGAACGCAAGAAATCAGGACGCCCGAAAGCCAGGAAGAGATTCCAGTTCTCCAAGCGTTAAGATACACTGGGTTTTGGGGGATATTTATGTCCCCCTCCCGGGATCAATAATGCCGGAAAAATGGGCAAAACCACAATAACTAAACTTCCGAAACGCTTGCAAGGCGGTGGGAACAAGGCTTCCCTGAATTGCTTACACCGTTCGGAAGAAAGACAACCGTAAGAAATTAGGAGAAATAATGTCCGTAGTTTCAATGAAACAACTACTCGAAGCTGGTGTGCACTTTGGCCATCAGACCTTCAAATGGAACCCCAAGATGCGCAAGTACATCTTCATCAAGCGCAATGGGATACATATTATTGACCTGAAGCAGACCGTTGATGCGATCAACGAAGCCTACCAGTATGTGAAAGAAGTGGCCTCCAAGGGTGAATACATTCTCTTTGTGGGAACCAAAAAGCAAGCCCAGGCCGCCATTAAAGAAGCTGCCGAAAAAGCAAACGTATTCTACGTTAATCAGCGTTGGTACGGTGGCATGCTCACCAATATGGCCACCATCCGCCAAAGCATCGAGAAGATGAAATACTACGAAGAGATCGTTGCCGATGGCACCATCACCAGCTATACCAAGCTGGAACAACAGAAGATGAAACGCATGCACGACAAGATCGAATTCTCGCTGGGTGGAATCAGAGATATGGACGCCCAGCCGGGCGCTATATTCATTGTTGATACCGAGCATGAAGATATCGCCGTGCACGAAGCGCGGATTCAGAATATCCCGATCGTGGCAATGGTGGATACCAATTGCGATCCGGATTTGATCGATTACGTAATTCCTTCAAATGACGACGCTACCCGTGCCATTCATTTGATTTCAGACATCATGGCCAATGCTGTGATCGAGGGAAGGGGAATTGCCAGCGAGGGAGCCACTCCGCAAATGGAAAGCGTTAGCGCCATGGAAGCCCCCGAAGCGGAACTGGCTGCAGTAGCAGCTGAAGAAAAAGTGGAATTTGAAGTTCCCGAGTTTGAGGGAACAGAGCAATAGTCTTATTATCCGGGTGGGAAGGCACCTTCCCTTTCCACCCATTTAACCTACTGTAAACAAAGGAGAAACAATGGCAGAGATTACCGCAACCATGGTAAAAGAACTGCGTGAGCGTACCGGAGTCGGCATGATGGAATGCCGCAAGGCGCTTGTCGAGAAAAATGGCGACATGGATGCCGCCATCAAATACCTGCGCGAGAGGGGAATCAGCAAGGCAGAAGCCAAGGCCCTGCGTGAAACCAAAGAAGGTATCATTCATTCCTATATTCATTTTAATTATAAAGTTGGCGTGCTCTTGGAACTTAATTGCGAATCGGACTTTGTGGCCCGTACTCCCGAATTCAGAGCCATAGCCGATGAAATTGCCTTGCAGATTGCCGCTTCCAGCCCTCTGGCGGTTAGCGCAGAGCAGATCGATCCCGCTCTTATCGAACGCGAGAAAGAGATTGCGCGCAACAAGGCTATCAATGATGGCAAGAAGCCCGAAATTGTGGAAAAGATCGTGGAAGGAAACGTTAAGAAATTCTGTTCGGAGCACTCGCTGCTGGAACAGGAACTTCTCAGCGACAGCACCAAAACGGTTAAAGACCTGCTTACCAATGCCATAGCCACCACGGGTGAGAATATTCAAATCGCCCGTTTCACCCGTTACGCCTTGGGTGAATAAGGCAAAGACACAGGGATGAGCAAGGAATTTCAGCCGGCCATGATCCATCGGGTGCTGCTGAAGCTATCCGGTGAAGTGTTGGCCGGAACTCGTGGCTTTGGTTACAGCGACGAGGTTATCGATGCCTTAACCGAAGAGCTTATCGCGGTAAAAAACCTGGGCTACAGCCTGGGGATAGTGCTTGGCGGTGGCAACATCTTCAGGGGCGGAACCTGGAAAAAACAGGATCTGAACCGTGTGGTGCTCGATAACATTGGGATGCTGGCCACGGTGCAAAACGCCTTGTATCTGGCAGAAGTGCTGAACAGCAAGAATTGCCCTGCGGAAGTATTTTCTGCCCTGGCGATAGATAAAGTGGCCGCGCGCTATAGTCCTCAGGCAGCAATTGCCGCTATGGAAGCAGGAAGCATTTGTTTCCTTAGCGGAGGCACGGGAAATCCTTTCTTTACCACCGATACTGCCGCAGTGCTTCGCGCGGTGGAAATTAAGGCCGACATCGTGTTGAAGGCAACCAAGGTGGATGGACTTTATTCGGCTGATCCGGTTAAGCATCCGGAAGCCAGGTTCATTAGCCAGGCCAGCTATCAGGAATGCGTAGACGAGCGTCTGGGAGTGATGGATTTAACTGCCTTCTCTCTGGCCTCCGAAAATCATATTCCCATGAAGATATTTGGTATCGGGAAAGCCGGCGCCTTGCTTAATGCGCTGCAGAATGCCGATTCCGGTACCTTCATTCATCCCTGAAATACACAGGTTTCTTATTTAGACCGAGGAAATTATGGAAGACCTGAAAACTAATACCAAAGAGAAGATGCAGAAGAGCTTCGATTCGATGCTGCATCAATATGGCAAGATTCGTACCGGACGCGCCAGAGCTGCTGCCCTGGATGATATTCGTATCAATTATTACGGTCAGCCTACGCCGATTAAACAGCTTTGCAATATCTCCATTCCCGAAGCACGCACCATTATCGTGCAGCCCTGGGATAAAACCACTCTGGGAGATATCGAAAAGGCGATTCTGGCGGCAAATATCGGAATTACTCCCGAGAACGACGGTAACGTGATTCGCCTGCCCTTCCAGCCCTTGACAGAGGATAAGCGCAAGGAAATTGTGAAGAGCATCAAGAAGCTCTCCGAAGATGCCCGTATTGCCATTCGCAACATCCGCAGAGATGCCAACGAACTGGGAAAGAAAAAGAAAAAAGACGGCGAATTCGGCGAAGATGAAGAAAAAAAGCTTCTGAAAGACTTGCAAGACCTTACCGACGAATGGATCAAAAAGGTTGATGAAGCCGAAAAAGCCAAAGAAAAAGAGATAATGGAAGTGTAAATAGCACTGCCAGATAACATAAGTATAGCCCGCATTGTGAAGTGCGGGCTATATTTTTATAGTATTATCTGCTAAAAACTCCGGGCTTGACAGAATAGCGAAGGTGATAATGATTGCGACTGATTCTCATTAAATGAAGGGAAAAGACATGGAAAAACATGAACAGCAGTTTCTTAGCTTCCTGCAAAAGAGAGGGCTGAAGCTTACCTCCACCCGCAGGGAGATCCTGAATATGGCATTTAGCCTGCATGAGCACTTCAATGCCGAAGAACTGTATGATCATCTTAAGGCCACCACCAAGGTGATCTCGCTGGCCACGGTGTATCGCACTATTCCCCTGATGGTGGAATCGGGCCTGGTGCAAAAAGCGGTGCGTACCAGAGGTAGAGAACGTTATGAGCACATTTATGGCCATCCAAAGCATATTCACTGGTTGTGCCGGAAGTGTGGAGCGCTATTGGAAAGCGATATGCAGGATTTCTTTGGGGAAGTGGAGAAACAAGCCCTGGGGCTTGGTTTTCATCCCGAGCAAGTAAGCCTCAGCATCAGCGGACTCTGCTGGAAATGTCACGCAAATGAGAATGAGAATCATATAGATGAAAACTAAATTCGTGATTGCCCTGGCAGGAAATCCCAATGTAGGTAAAACCACCCTTTTCAATGCCCTAACCGGTTCGCGCCAGACTGTGGGCAACTGGCCAGGGGTAACTGTGGAGCATAAATCCGGGAATTGCCTGCACCACGGTAAAAGCTATGAAATTGTTGATCTTCCGGGCATCTATTCTCTTTCCGGGGGTACTCCAGACGAATTAGTGGCCCGGGATTTCATTCTCAATAATAAGCCCGATCTGGTGGTAAACATCGTGGATGCATCCAATCTGGTGCGCAATATGTACCTAAGCGTGCAGCTTATGGAACTGGGTGCACCCATGATTATGTGTATTTCCATGGCAGACATAGCGCAGCAGAATGGCATCGCCATCGAATATGAGCATTTAAGCTCGCATCTTGGCTTCCCTGCCATTCCTCTGGTGCTGAATAAAACTTGGGATAAAGAATTACTGCTAAACCAGATAGAAGCCGGTTTACAGCGTTCCAGCCTGCCCACGGTGATCCGCTATGACGAAGTGGTAGAAAAGCATCTGGACAACATCTGGCAACTGATTCTGGGGGTTCCGGCTTTTGCAATTACCAGTTCACCCGACACTTTGCCCAGAACGGACATGGCTTCCAAAGCCTATGATAGCATCATCCAAAGCCGCTGGTATGCTGTAAAGCTTATAGAAGGCGATCCCCAATTCAGTAGCCTGCTGCCCGAAGACCTGAAGCCCTTGGTAGAGCATGAGATATCTGCCATAGCCAAACATCGGGGGCAAGAACCTGCTGCGGTAATTGCAGATGACCGTTACGGTTTTATCCGCGGTCTGGTGAAAGACGTGGTGAAACGTAAACGCACCAGTAACTGGACATTTTCCGATGCGGTGGACAAGATTACCCTTAGTAACTGGTTGGGTTTGCCGATCTTTTTCGGAGTGATGTATCTGGTTTTTTTAATTGCCGTGCGAGCCAGCGAACCCTTTATAAACCTGATAGACACGGCTTTAAGCTGGGTGTTTGTAAGTAGCTGGGGAGCATTGCTAAGTTCTTTGGGCGTAGCGGACTGGCTGAAATATCTTTTAAGCGATGCTTTGGGAGGAGGAATAGCCACCATTGGCAGTTTCATCCCTCCCATCTTCTTCATCTATATATGCTTATCCATTCTGGAGGATTCGGGTTACATGGCTCGGGCAGCCTTTATCGCAGATAAATTCATGCGCCGCATCGGACTTCCCGGAAAGGCTTTCATTCCCTTGCTGGTAGGCTTTGGCTGCACAGTTCCTGCCATCATGGCCACGCGTACTTTGGATAGCCCTCGCGACCGGGTTTTTGCCTCGCTACTTACTCCCTTTGTATCTTGCGGGGCCAAGCTTCCTGTTTACACCTTCATGGCCATGCTTTTCTTTCCCGGAAGGGCAGACCTGGTGATATTCGGGCTGTATCTTTTCGGAATCGTTATGGCCATGTTTACGGGACTACTGCTGAAGAAGACGATTTTTACCGGCGAACCGGGGAACTTCGTAATGGAACTCCCTCCCTATCATATTCCCACTTTCAATGGCATTTTTCTGCATACCTGGCACCGGCTGAAGGACTTCATCTTGCGCGCCGGAAAAACGATTTTACTGGTGATAGTAGTGATAAACATCCTGCAGGTGATCCGCTTACCCCTGGGGCATAGCAACGAGCATAACTCCATTCTGGAGCTTGGCGGCAAAGCTCTTACGCCCATTCTGGCCCCTATGGGAGTGAAAGCCGATAATTGGCCTGCTTCGGTGGCCCTAATCAGCGGGGTTTTTGCCAAGGAAGCCATTGTGGGTACTCTGCAAAGCCTATATCAGCAAAATGATAATAAGGATAATCCCGGTTCTGCTGCTCATGCCGCCAACCTGAAGGCAGGCTTTGGGAGCACTTCTTCTGCAATGGCGTATCTGATCTTTGTGCTGCTTTATTCGCCTTGTGCAGCAGCGCTAACCATGCTTTTCAAGGAACATGGCTACAAATGGACGCTTTTCGCCTTTGCATATTTAACTGCCTTGGCCTGGATGATTGCCACCCTTGTGTATCAAAGCCTGGAATTCAGTGTGGCATCGCTTTATTGGTATGCCCTTGGCCTGGGCTTTTTCATCCTGATCTATATGAATTTAAAGCAAATAGGAAAACGTAATGCTATCAAATCGTAATCGTGTAAGGCTGCGTAACTTCGGAAGGATGTTTGGCGCCAGACGCAGAGGTTGCCAAAATCCTCATGGCGCCTGCCTTGCTTTGGACTTGCTGCTGGAAGGGAGCGCTGCCATCATCACCTGCAACCGTCATCTTCCCACTCTGGAGAGGGGTTTGGTGCATGGAGTGCAGGTGGAGATGTTTCGCAACGAAATGTCGCAACCCAATGTCGTAATAGCGGTTGGAGATGCACGCTATGTGCTGGATCGCCGGATTGCCAGGGAGATAAAGGTTAAGGTGCTTTAGGGTTAGAGGGTTAGCTTTTTCACCTTGCGATAGTCACGCAGGGAAGTTACCGAGGCCAGAGCAAAAAAGCCTGCTGCCACTACAAACACTGCGGTGATATTAAAAACCTTTAAAAGCGTGTAACCCAGGATGGGAGCGATCAAACCGCGGATTCCCGTCATGGTTACATGCACACCCTGATATAGCGATGCATCTTCTTTGCCAGCAAAAAATATGGAACTCATATTCCAGGCAACATTAACAGCCGACATCGCCACGCCAAAGATCAAATAGGCCACAAAAACAATCAGCACCGGAACCAGCCCTTCCCCAGCCCATAGCGAGGAAACTACGAAGAGGAGCGGAAAAACCATCAGTAAAGCAAAGCTGCGGCTGATGAATTTGAAGGGATGAATACGGTCGTGCATCTTGCCGAGGTATGGACTGAGAAATAACAAGCCTACCTGAGATAATATCCCCTTGGCCAAAAAGTTATGCGTGTAGCTCAGGTGCAGGTTATCCACCAGATAGATTGGAATGATGGGCTGCATCATTATAAACCCCATCCCATAAATCGAGAAGTTCCTTTCGAAGGCGGCAAAGGCCTTGTTTTCCTTCATCAGCTTGAATGTGCTTTGCAGCGGTTCCAATATCATCTTTTTCCACGGAAGGCGTGCGCAGTCTTTTGTCCCCGGTGCTTCCTGAATGCGGATGGTGGATAGAACAAGGCAATAAATGAAGCCGCAGATGCCGGTGCCCACCAGAATCCAATGATAGCTTTGCTCATGAGTATCCAAGAGGCGTCCGGCCACAAAGGTTATAATCACCGAGATGATCATCGACAAACTGAGCGTATAGCCAAAGATCTTGGCGCGACGACTGCTATCGATATTTTTTTGGAAAATGCTATTTTGGGCCGGAATCAACAGCGAATTGGCGGAAAACATCAGCGCCAGCAGCACCAGATACTCATTCATGGTGCTAATCCAGATGCCCAGAACCAGGCTTAGCCTGCCAAGCAAGCCGGCAGCGATGAAGAGCCGCGACTTGTGGCACGATTTTTCAAAAATCCTTCCCCACCAAATGGATAGAAGATTCGCCAGGGGCCAGATCATGGTCATCACCATCAATTGCCAATCCTGGGCATGCAGAGCCTTGCGGGCAATAATGTCCTGCGTTTGTGCCAGGCTTTGCACCACGCCATTGAAGAGCGCTGCAAAAAGCAACAGCTCCACACTGCGTCTTTCCATGGGGTTTAGTTTGCTAAGCTTCAATTTTCCTTCCTGAAATGCCTATTTCTGTAAAGGCATTTTACTGTCAATAAAATACGCTGGTGAGGGAGGGAAGTGGGGAAGTGGAGGGTGGAAAGGTGAAACATACTATATGGATATCGTTTCATGGCTTAGAGGACTGTCCATATCGTTCACCCCAATCGTAAATCATAAATCGTAAATCGCACATCGTAAATCGTAAATCGTAAATCGTACATCGTACATCGTAAATCGTAAATCGTAAATCGTAAATCGTAAATCGTACATCGTAAATCCCATCCCATGCGATGCCCACGCGATGCCCATGCAAATGCCCGGGGATCGCATGGGAATCACAAGGTAACGTAATAAGTGGGATGCTTTTTAGTTTGTGGCGATCACGCGGAAGAACTTCAGCCCCGAGGCGATGGCACTGTAGCTAAGGCCGCTGGTGGTATAAACACTGGTGAAGGGGCCATAAGGACTATTTGCAGCCTCCACGCGGTAAGATGTTGCGCCGCTAACGGCCGTCCAGGAGAGGTTTATCGTGCTGCCGGAATGGGATATAAGAACTACAGGTGACTCCAAGCCTCCGCCGTATATAGAATAAACGTATTCGGGATGGTCGATGAAAGGATTACGATTACCCTGCAGGTTCTGGATGCGGTTATTGCGCAAGGCTTCCCAGGCATCGGGAGGATCCTGGGTATGCCAGGAGATCAGGGTGGAAAGCTTGCC
>CAZSST010000004.1:1919-41646 GCA_964609575.1 uncultured Candidatus Cloacimonas sp. | reverse complement strand
CAAAGCGACGGAGTCGCTTGTAATTTTCTTACGAAACTCCGTTTCGTTCGACACGAGGATTGCTGGATTGCAAACGTCCCCGTTTGCAAAGCGACGGAGTCGCTTGTAATTTTCTTACGAAACTCCGTTTCGTTCGACACGGGGATGGGTTAACTGATTAGAAGGTTAACGGGTTAGCGGGTTAGCGGGTTAACGGCCTGGCTCACAGAAAGAGCTGACACCTGAAAACTGACACCTAGCCCGTGCTTCACCTTTCCCCCCTTCCACATTTCACTACTAGATGCCCATGCGATGCCCATGCGACCACCATGCAAATGCCCGGGCATCGCAGGATGAAGAGATATTGAATGACAACTTGGCGACATTGTTTAGTACACCGTTTCGATTAGTTCTTTTTGGTCTGAACGGCGTCCGACCCAACGAAAAAGGCGGGAAGTAACTCCCGCCTTTTATGTAATCAATATCATTATTAATTATATACTAATCTTCAGAGCTTCCATCAGCTTTGCCTGGGTTTCGGGTCTTTCCGTCAGATCACTTTTTTGCAGGAAGTCGCAGCGTTGAGTAAATCTATCTTTTAGTAGAGCCATATATTTATCCATATTGCCGCGCCTGGCAGGATCATATTTGTCATAATATCCTGGTAAAATGGCTTCGATAGATTCGCGGGTGGGGACCATGGCTCCGGGGAGCAGTGGCCAGGGTTCCCAGGTGATTTTATCGGTTAGAATGGCTGTTTGAAGAGTGAGTGAAGTTTTCAGGGGAATTGCTTCCAGCACTTCATCGGATTCTTTCCAGTAGCCACGGCTATTGAAGCAATAGAAATCCGCGCCGTTATCGGCTACGGCCAGGAAGGCTTCCACGTCACGATAGAGCTCATATACGCGGAAGGGATTGGCAAAGGGTTCGAAGACCAGTTTTTTAAGCTCATCTTCAGTAACGTTTTCGGCGCGGTTACGCTGGGTCATCAGCGCTGCACCCATAGCGATGGCCAGGAATTTGTCGGTGCATTTGATCACCGGAGGCAGCACGGAATCTTTCATCAGCCATACCAAAGCTTTCGGGAAGGCGCAGCGATTCACATATTCGCCCAGCAGACTGCGATCGAGCAGCGCGCGGCCATTGGAATTACGCAGATCCTGGCCTACGGGAATAAGCTTGCCATCGATGTCCAGAACCGTGTGGTTCATAAGCGCCAAAGCGTATTTCCAATCAGGATGATCAATGGGACGGCTGTCGGTTTTATCAAATAGCGTGGGTTCCCACACGCGGCAAACCTTGTTTTCCAGGTCGATTTGGAAGGCATCATCATGCAGCACCACTTTGCTGAAGCCCTTGGGCAGCGTGCCAGCATTATCAGCATTATTGGTATGGCTGGATTTTCCGGTGCCGGAAAGGCCGTAAAAAGCTATGGAGCGTTTACCGAGTTTGCGCGCTTCTGTATCTTCGCAGGTGGAAAAATCAATTTCCTTGATCCCACCATGGCAGGCAGCCATGCCGATTCTGATCCCGGAAGTCCAGGCCAGGGTGAGAGTTCCCTTTTTACGTTCGCCAAAATAGCGCATGCCGAGATTCACGATCACATTGTGCTTTTCATCCACCAAGGCAAGTTGGGGAGCACCCACATTATTATAGAAAGGATCATCGCAAGTCCATTCATTGAAAGCGATAAGGATGATATCCTGGATGGGAAGCACCGGGCTGGCTTCGTACTCAGCTTGAAGCTGCTCGTAAGGGGCGAAATTCAATAGCCAATTGTAGAGATTAGCCACGTCGCTTTCGGTGGTGATAAATGTGGCCTTGATCATCAGGTCTTTATCCATTCCCAGAACTGCTTCGGCTTTGATGAGCGGGTAATGCTGCATTTGCCACACGGCTTCGCGGAAATCTCCTTCCAGCTTGTTCTTATTGGAAGCGTTCTCACGGTGATAGAAACGCCGGGCTTTGGCGGTGCGGCCGATGATATTGCCATGACAATCATCCAGCACTTTGGCATCTGCGGGAAGATTGTGCAATTTCACAAATTCCGGATACATGGGCAGATCAGTAACGCTAACGCCGGGTTGGTTCTTGGCCATTTCGTAGGCTTCGCGAATGTTTAGCTTGCGTACTTTGTGATTGTTCATCAGCGTAACGGCTATGGCCCTAATCGGAGACATGTCCTTGATATTGGAATAGTATTCTGCACTGTTTTTGCTTGCCATTATTCCTCCAGGATAGGCTTATTTATTTATGTATTTATATTTTAGATAACACTCAGTTCCTTCCCGATGGCACGGAATTTGTCCAGAGCCTCAGCAAGCTGGGCAAGAGTGTGAGTGGCCATAAAAGAAGTTCGGATAAGGCACTGTTTTGGCGGTACCGCGGGCGGAACCACGGGATTTATAAATACACCCTCTTCGCCCAAACGGCGCCACATTTGGAAGGCAATTCTCATATCTCCCACGTGTAAGGGGATCACGGGAGTGCAAGAATCGCCGGTATTATAGCCCATAGCCTTGAATTCAGAAAGCATGTAATTGGTATTTTCCCAAAGTTTTGCGATGCGTTCCGGCTCGGCTTTCATAATTTTCACGGCTTCCAAAACACTTGCCGTGGAAGCTGGAGGAAGCGAAGCAGAAAAGATGAGGGCGCGGGATTTATGCTTCAGATAGTGAATCAAATCTTCATCCGCGGCGATAAATCCGCCTACTGAAGCCAGCGACTTGCTGAAAGTGCCCATAATGAAATCGGTTTGTTTGGTCAGCTTGAAATGAGCTGCGGCTCCGGCTCCATGCTTTCCCAAAACTCCCAGGGAATGAGCTTCGTCCACCATTACATTGGCTCCGTACTTCTTGGCCAGCTTACAGATTTCGGGAAGTTTGGCAATGTCGCCTTCCATGGAAAAGATACCGTCCACCACAATCAAGCTGTTCTTCCCCGGAATCTTCTGCAAAACTTTTTCCAGAGAACTCATGCTATTATGCGCATAACGCAGCATGGTGCCTTCGGATAGTAAACAACCATCAAGAATGGAAGCGTGGTCGTATTTATCGGTGATCACATATTCGTGTTTTCCCACCATGGCCGAAATGCAGCCAACATTGGATTGATAACCTGTGGGATAGGCCAGAGCGGCTTTCTTGCCCACCAGCTTGGCCAGAACTTCCTCCAGTTCTATGTGGATATCCAGAGTGCCATTCAAAAACCTGCTGCCCGCACAACCACTGCCATACTTTTTTATGGCCTGGATGGCGGCTTCTTTTACCTTGGGATGTGTGGTAAGGCCCAGGTAGCTATTAGAGCCAAGCATTAGCATTTTCTTACCATTGCAGATCACTTCCGTATCTTGCTCGGAACTAATCTCCCGAAAATAAGGGTAATAACCCATGGCCATCACTTTCTTGGCATCTGTGAACCGGTAGCATTTATCAAGAATACTCATTTATTTTCCTCTTATATTATTCTAAATTCTTTCAAATTAACGTATAAGACCTTTATCAAGCTGAAGCTGATGTACACCAGGGGAACCGAAATCAGCATCCATAAAATTCCGCCATACCAACCTCCGGCAATAACAGTTAGCAACACCAATAGTGGGTGCATATTGATGGTTCCGCCTACCACCAAGGGGTAAATGATGTTATTATCGATCACTTGCACAATGTACATCGCCAAAGCAGCATATAGAACCATGATGAAGGGTGCGCCATTGATCAATAAAGATAGCGCAGCCAAAGCACCACCGGTGAAAGGTCCGAAATAAGGAATGATATTGGCCACTCCGGCTGTGGCACCTATCAATACAGGATTTGGCACTCCCACAATCGTAAAGGCCATCGAAGCCATAAAACCTACCACGATCACTTCGAAAAACATCGCCCGCAGGAAGGTTCCCACCGTCTCATCGATCTTGCGCAGTAAAATTAAACCCAGCTCAAAATACCGATTGGAGGCGAATGACATTAGGCCCTTGCGAAGCTTATATTTATCCATAAGCAGGAAAAAGCACAAAAGCGGGATGGTAGCCACCACGGAAATAGCACCCACAATTGCTTGATAATTATCCATTAGCAGTTTGGGCAAGCTGGCCAGGAAAGTATTGGCGCTATTTACCAAATCCAGCAATTTAGGAGCCAGGGTAAGCCCCGGAATCTGCTTATCCAAATTCTGCAAAAAAACATAGATGGAATTCACAAAGGGCAGGCTGATGATATATTTGCCGGTAAGCTTGTTGCCACTACTCAGCATTTCGAAAAGGTAATTTCCCTGCTTTATCAAATCCGGAATGAACATCGCTGTGAACCAGGCCAAAATTCCCACGATAATGGCATATACAGTTAGCACCGAAAGCCAGCGGGGCACCCGTCTGCGTTCAAACCAGCATACAAATGGATCGAGAATATAGTACAAAATGAAGGCATATACCATGTTGGGCACGATCCAGCGATAAAAAAAGATCGCCGCCACAATCAGGGCCGCAATAAAGAGGTAAAAAACTGCTTTAACCCAGTTCATAAAGGCTGTTAGGCTCCCATTTCCTTTGCCTGGGACATTTCAAAAATATAGCCACTGAGAAAACGGCAGGCATTACCAAGAAATTTGATCCCCAGCTTGGGATTAAGGCGGATAAGCTCCTCCAGATCATGAGTGGTGATTACATAGGTTTCCACAGCGGTTTTTGCCCGGGCAGAACTGCTGCGCAGGGACTCATGAAACATATCAATAACCCCCAGAAACTGGTTTCCCGCGAGAACGGTTCGGGATGATCCTCCCGTGCTTCGCTCTACTTCTACTTCGCCCTTAATGATGAAATACACCGCTTCCAGGGGATATTCTCTGTCATAAAGCATCTCCCCTGCTTTGTAGCTGCGCTTGTAGAGCATATTATTCAGCAGATACAGCTCGAAAGTGCTGAAGTTTTCTAAGAGACTAAAACCCCTCAGCTGCGGATAGCGGTCGGGACGAGTGAAAAAGGACTTCAGCCAGGTAAGATACTGTTTGTTCATAATCTCCTCACAAGCTCAGTTATCCACAATCAACGGCACAAAGGAACAGGCACCGCAAATGCTGCTGATAATCTTAGCTTCCTTACGCTGCACCAGATATAGTTCCTGGATTTGGGAATGACCTACCGGGATTACCAGCCTCCCCCCTTCCGCCAATTGGTTAACAATGGCAGGGGGAATGCTTTCCGCACCCGCACTTACGATTATTTTTGCAAATTCTTTGTAGGGTGGATAGGCTTTTTCCCAGCCACGACTGCCATCCCCAATGCGGAAATGGATATTCTTATAGCCGGCAGTTTTTAGTACCTTCTGTGCGCTAAGCGATAGCCGATCAAGACGCTCCACAGTGCACACCGTTTTTACCAGCTCTGCCAGCAACGCGCTTTGATAGCCACTGCCGGTACCAATTTCCAAAACTGTGTCCTCGGGCTGCAATTCCAATAGCTGTAGCATAATCGCGATCATCAATGGCTGCGAAATCGTTTGCTGCAGTTCGATGGGCAGAGGGGAATTGCGATAGGCATATTCGCGATATTCGGGCAACACATAGTTTTCCCGTGGCACCTTTGCAAAGGCTGCAAGCACCTTTTGATCCAAGATCCCTTCCCGGGACAGGTCGCTAACCAGCAGGGCCCTTTGATCTTCGTAGCGCATAAATCTAAGCTTTCACCTGCAGAAATCTATGCTCTTCCAGCCATTCCAGAATCAGCGGAAAAGCCTCACCATGAGTAAGATTGAATCCCAGCGGGGTAATGGAGATATACCCCTCGGAAACAGCTTCAGCATCGGTACCATGCTCTTTGTCCCAAACGGGCAGATCACCACCGATACGATAGGAAAAACCATCGGTAAATTCTTCTACAATCTTAACGAAATTATAATACTTGCGATGTCCGGTGCGAGTAAGCCTGATCCCTTTCACCTCGTCCGGGGCGATGTTGGG
The DNA here is from genome assembly GCA_964609575.1 of uncultured Candidatus Cloacimonas sp. GTDB lineage: Bacteria > Cloacimonadota > Cloacimonadia > Cloacimonadales > Cloacimonadaceae > Cloacimonas. Next base: position 35,715 of record CAZSST010000004.1, on the reverse strand, counting down.
AACATTGATGTTCAGCACCTGATGTGGCTGGGCTAACGTAGCCAGGCCATTTTCCAACATCCGGCACATCCAGGTGGCAGCAGTTTCATATTTTTGATCACTGTAAGAATTAATTGAAACTGCAATGGTTTTATATCCCATCAGCGAAGCCTCCGCAGCTGCGGCTACGGTTCCCGAATAAAGCACATCCTCACCCATGTTTTGCCCGGCATTGATTCCGGATATTACCAAGTCCACGGGCTCGGTGATGATCTTCTGCAGCGCTATTACTGCGCAATCCACGGGCGTTCCGCCAATCGCATATTCATTCTCTGCACGTTTACACACCCTGATATCTCGCTTTAAGCTAAGCGAATGCGAAGCCGCACTCCGCTCTGCATCCGGTGCAATCATTATCACCTGATGCCCGCAATGCTGCAAACCCCTGGCCAGAATCCTGATTCCAGGGGCAAAGATACCATCATCATTTAGCAATAAGATACGCAATTTGTTCTTAACTCCTGATTAGTAAGTGGGGATATAGGAAGAATACCAGAAGAAATATCGCAATTGCCAGTAAGATGCTAATAAAGAACCAATTAACCTTGATAAATTTCAATAGTTTGGGACGGTGGCGACGACGATAGGGCTTGTAATTGGGGTGTATGGCAAAAAGCCGTTGAAAGAAATTGCGGCGCTTGATATTGTTAATCCGGCGTGAATGCAATTCCGGTGATAGCCATTTGATTTTTCCTGAAGTACTGCGGTAAGGCTTGTACCCCATCGACAGATAATAGGCTTTCTGAGCTTCTGTATAGCCTTCAACATCTTGCAATTCAAGCTCTTCTAATATTCCTGAGCGTTTATTAGACATTATTACATCCTTATTTTTTATTGTCTTTTAAATTATGCAATTCTGTCAAGCAGAAAGTGAGAAAAGTATATCTTAACATCACGGATAGTATTAGATACCATCCAAGCATCCCGGAAATTCACGTTGTATATAATTACCCCAATACCTTCAAGTGATTATGTTCCATAGCTATAAGCTATCAGATCAACAGCCCCCACCATATCAATACCTGGATATCGATAAAAAAATAGCAGATTTCTCTTGACAGAAAATGCCGATATTATTTTATCGATACCATAAGAATGAATAAGCCGAAAGGCAAGGAGAAATGATGGATGCGATCCCGATCCTAACCCTTAGAAGATTACCAAGATACCTTGAATTGCTGTACAAGTTCCAGAAAGAAGGCAGTTCCTTGGTATCTGCCACAAAAATAGCCGACCTCACGGATGTTCACATGACGCAGGTGCGTAAAGATCTGGCCTACACCGGAGTGGTGGGAGTTCCCAAAGTGGGACATAAAGTTCAGGCATTGATTCAAGCCATCGAAGCTTGTTTGAACTGGAACGATGCCAGTTCATGCTTCCTGGTGGGAGTTGGAAACTTGGGCAAGGCCCTGATGGGTTATCAGGAATTGAATCGCAAGGGACTGAAGATAGTAGCTGCTTTTGACACCAATCCTGAGCTTGCGGATACGGAATTGCACGGCATCAAGATCTTCCCCATCTCCAAATTTGAAAACCTCCTTTCCCGCATGCATGTGCATATCGGGATACTTGCTGTTCCCGCAGAAGCTGCCCAGGAAATAGCAGTTCAGATGGTGCAGGGTGGAATTGTCGCCATATGGAATTTCAGCTCTGCCAAGCTGAATGTTCCCGGGGAGATAATTGTGGAAAATGTGGACATGAGTTCTTCCTTGGCAGTATTGTCCCGTAGAGTGGCAGAACGTTTGCACAGCAGGTAAGCATATAGCCTGATACCCTCATGTAAAAGAACCGGAAAATACCCTGATTCTACAGGTACGTCTTAAAAAACAAAAAAAACATACAGGAGCAATAATGAGTAACGAATACTCAGCCGCACGCAGTTTCAACAAGGTAATCGAGATTTTGGATCGCTATGACCGAAGCGAAGCCAAGATTATCCCTATCCTGCAGGCAGTTCAGGAAGAATATCGCTATCTGCCGCAGGAAGTAATGACATTTATCGCCACTTCGCTGGGCGTATCACCAGCCAGACTCTTTGGAGTGGCCACCTTTTACAGCCACTTTTCCCTGGAACCCAAGGGAAAGCATATCATCAAAATGTGCGATGGCACGGCCTGCCATGTACGTGGTTCAAAAGCCGTAATCGATGCCATTCGTGAACGTTTGGGGCTTAGTGCAAAGAAGATCACCACCGATGACATGATGTTTACCTTCGAAACCGTCTCTTGCCTTGGGGCTTGTGGATTGGCCCCTGTGCTGGTTGTGGACGATCAGGTTCATGGCCAGATTAAGCCGGAGCAGGCTTTGGAACTACTGGAAAAGATTATTGCCGAGGAGAAAGAAAATGCGTAGTCTGGAACAAATAAGAGATTCATACAATACTGCCAGAAACCTTTGCAATAAAAGGATTATCGTTTGTGCAGGAACAGGATGCATCGCCAATGGCTCGATGAAGGTTTTTGAAGCGCTAAAGAATGCCATTGCGCTAAGCGGATTGGAAGTAACCGTATCATTGAAATCGGACGATCACAGCAAGCACAAAAAGCATGATGTTTATATGATAGGAAGCGGATGCCAGGGATTTTGCCAGGTTGGTCCCCTGGTAACCATTGAACCTGCCGGAATTCTTTATGGCCATGTGAAGACCGAAGATGCACAAGAGATTGTGGAACGCAGCATTATTAAAAATGAGGTGATAGAACGTTTGCTGTATCATGATCCCGCCAATGGGATTAGCTATAAAGGGCCTGCAGAAATACCTTTTTACACCAAGCAGCTACGTACCGGGCTGAAAGAATGTGGAAAGATAGATCCCGAAAACATCAGCGAATACATAGCCCATGGCGGATACTTTGCATCCAGAGATATCTGGACCAATCACAGCCCCGAAGAAGTGTGCAAGCTCTACCAGGAAAGCGGATTGCGTGGACGTGGTGGGGGTGGATTCTCCACAGGATTGAAGTGGGAATTTGCCCGCAGGGAAGTTTCTGAAAAGAAGTATGTGATCTGCAATGGCGATGAAGGTGATCCAGGAGCCTTTATGGATCGTTCCATTCTGGAAGGTAATCCCCATAGTGTGATAGAAGGTATGATGATAGCCGCCCATGCCATTGGCGCAGATGAAGGCTATGTATATGTGCGAATGGAATATCCTCTGGCCTGCACCAGAATCAGAAGCGCTATAAAAGTGGCCGAAGATTTTGGTATCCTTGGCAACGATGTGTTTGGCACGGGCAGAAGCTTTCACATTAATGTGATGGAAGGAGCAGGAGCCTTCGTATGTGGCGAAGAGACAGCTCTTATCTCCTCCATCGAAGGAAAGCGGGGAATGCCCAATCCCAAGCCACCCTTCCCAGCTCAACAAGGCCTCTTTGGCAAGCCAACCGTGATAAACAACGTGGAGACTCTGGCTTTGGTTCCGGTAGTGATGCAGCAAGGCGTAGCTACTTTCCGCAAAGTTGGAACTGCCAAATCCCCGGGAACCAAAACCTTTGCCCTCACGGGTCATGTTGCCAATACCGGATTGATAGAAGTTCCTTTTGGCACCACTATCCGTCAGATCGTTTTTGAAATAGGCGGAGGTGTATTGGATAAGGATGGCAAGATAAACAATGATGCCTTCAAAGCGGTTCAGATAGGCGGGCCCAGTGGTGGATGCCTTACCCGGGAACACCTGGATCTGCCTTTGGATTTCGATTCCCTGGGGGGAATTGGAGCCATGGTTGGCAGTGGAGGTATGGTAGTGATGAATGATAGCACCTGCATGGTGGAAACTGCGCGGTATTTCATGACCTTCACTCAGCATGAATCCTGCGGGAAATGCGTTCCCTGCAGAGAAGGAACCCGTCAGATGCTGGAAATGCTGGAAGATGTAACCAAGGGTGATGGAACCATGGAAACCCTGGAGCTTCTTCAGGAAGCAGGTGAAGCGGTGAAAATAACTTCCCTTTGCGGTTTGGGGAAAAGTGCTCCCAATCCGGTGCTATCCACTCTGCGCTATTTCCGCGATGAATATGAAGCACATGTAAAGGCAAAATTCTGCCCCACCAGGCAATGCAAGGCTTTAACTCCTATCTCCATCGATCCATCCATTTGCCGTGGCTGCACCCTATGCAAAAGAGTTTGTCCCGTGGGAGCCATTAGTGGAGAAGTAAAACAAGCTCATAAGATCGATCCCCTGAAATGCATTAAATGCCGAGCTTGCGTAGATACCTGCAAATTCAAAGCCATAAGCTAATAAGGAGATAAAAATGGAAAAATATATCTACATAAATGATCGTCCGGTGCTTTGGGAAGACGAAACCAATATCCTGGCTCTGGCGCGTAAAGCTCATATCGATATCCCCACCTTTTGCTATCACAGCGATCTCAGCATCTATGGAGCCTGCCGTCTTTGCATGGTGGAAGTGGAAGGAAAGGGATTGGTTACTTCCTGCTCCACCACTCCCTTCGAGGGCATGAGAATAAAAACTCATACCGATCAGATATTAAAACTACGCAAGACAATTGTGGAAATGCTGCTGGCCAATCATGATCAGGAATGCACAAAATGCAGCCGTTCTTCGGATTGTAAACTGCGTGATCTATCCAATCGCTTAAGCATAGATAAAGTACGCTTCCGCAGAACCCGGGAAATGAAGCCCAAAGACCTGGGAAGTGAATGCCTGGTTCGCGACCCCAATAAGTGTGTACTATGCGGAGACTGTGTACGCTTTTGCAGTGAAATCCAGGGAATTGGTGCCATTGACATGGCCAATCGCGGACAGGGAGTAGCCGTATCTGCCGCTTATGGGAAAAGCCTTTGCCAGGTGGATTGCGTAAACTGCGGACAATGTGCAGCGGTTTGCCCCACGGGTGCAATAGTGGTGAAAAGCCATATTCCGCAAGTTTGGGATGCCATTCACAATCCTCAAAAAACTGTTGTGGCGCAAATCGCACCGGCAGTACGGGTTGCTTTGGGAGAGATGTTCAATCTTCCTGCCAGCGATATCACCACGGGCAAGATGATTGCGGCGATGCGTATCATTGGTTTTGATAAAGTATTTGATACAGCTTTCTCGGCTGATCTCACCGTTGTGGAAGAAGCCAATGAATTTGTGTATCGCAAGCAAAAGGGCGAAAAGCTGCCTATCTTTACCTCTTGCTGTCCCGCCTGGGTTAAATATGCAGAGCAGTTTTACCCGCAATTGCTGGGAAATCTTTCCAGTTGCCGTTCTCCCCAGCAGATGTTTGGTTCCATTGCCAAGGAGCGTTTACCCAAGCAATTGGGAGTGGAGAAAAAGAACCTGGTGGTAGTTTCGGTGATGCCCTGCACCGCCAAGAAATATGAATGTAAGCGTCCGGAATTCATAACCGACGGGATAGCTGATGTAGATGTGGTATTAACCACTCAGGAACTTGGACGCATGATCCGGGAAGCAGGGATCGATTTCAGCAATCTGGAACCCGAATCCATGGATTTACCCATGGGATTTGCCACCGGAGCCGGAGTTATTTTCGGAAACAGCGGTGGAGTTAGCGAAGCTGTGCTGCGTTATGCCGCCGATAAATTCAATATTCCCGTACCCGAAAACATCGTGCTTCAGGAAGTGCGAGGAAGTTCAGGCCTGCGGGAAGCAGAGCTGGCAGACGGGAACCTGAAGATGGCTGTGGTTCACGGTCTGAAGAATGCCCAGGAATTGTGCGACAAGATTATTGCCGGAGAAGCTCACTACGACATCGTGGAAGTGATGGCATGCCCCGGTGGATGCACAGGAGGAGCTGGACAACCCATCGTGATGAATCCTATGCAGCGCAAACAGCGCACCACTTCGTTGTATCATGCGGACAAGATCATGCCCTTGCATCGCGCTCAGGATAATCCTTTCATCAACGAGCTTTACGATACCTTGCTAAAAAATCCCAATAGCCATGTGGCACATGAATTGCTTCATACTGCCTACAAACATCGCAAACGCATCGATGATGACGAGCTGTCCTTTTCGGGAAGCGGTGTTGCCGACAGGTGCAAGGTCCGCGTATGCGTAGGAACCTCATGTTACCTGCGTGGTTCCCAGGATATTTTGGCCAAGACTTTACAAATGGTTGAAGAAAATGCTTGGGGTAAGTATTTTGACATCGCGGCAACTTTCTGCAGTGAGAAGTGCGACAAAGGCCCCACCGTATGCATCGGGGACAAGGTAATCCACCATGCAGAACTGGCCCAGGTAAAGCAGATGCTGCATAGCGAAGCGGAAAGAAGAGAAGCATGAAAAGCATCTTGATTTGCATGGGAAGCTCTTGCTTTGCCCGCGAAAACAGGGAAAACCTGAAAGTAATAGAAGAGTATCTGCGTGATAAAGGTCTTAAAGACAGCGTTCACATCGAGGGCTCATTGTGCCTGGGAGAATGCGCTTTGGGACCAAATCTGATCATAAATGGCAGGAGATATCACGAAGTTCACAGCGAAAACCTGCCGCAAATATTGGATAAAGAGTTACTGGAATTATGAACAAACCGATCTACACCGAAAAAACCGAGTGCCAGGATTGCTACAAATGCGTGCGGGAATGTCCCGTTAAAGCGATCCGGGTGGTGGATGGCAGCGCTCAGGTAATGCCCGAAGCTTGCATCCTTTGTGGACGCTGCACCGAAGTTTGCCCTGTGGGAGCCAAGAAGATTCGTGATGATCTTAAGGACGCCATGAAGCTGCTGAGAACAAAGAAGAAGGTTTTTGCATCCCTGGCCCCAACCTTCCGCACCGAATTCAGCGGACTTGCTCAGGAGCGATTGATTGCAGCCATTAGCAGCCTTGGTTTTGCAGGTGTATCGGAAACAGCTTTGGGAGCGCAGGTGGTTTCCGCTTCCTGCGCTTCATTGCTGCAAAATAGCGAACATCCTTTGCTTATTTCTTCCGCCTGTCCCAGCGTTATTCATCTGATAGAGCAGTATTATCCTCATCTGGTGCCCTATATAACGCCGGTTATTTCTCCCTTGCAGGCTCATACAAAGCTGCTGAAGGAAGAATATGGCGAAGACATCGGCGTAGTATTCATCGGGCCCTGTATCGCTAAAAAGAATGAAGCAGAAAACAGCTTTGACGTGGCTTTAACCTTCTCTGATCTACGCCGTTGGATCAATATCCGCGGTATCTCCTGGGATAATCTTCCCTCCTCTAAGGGCTTTGTCCCCTTTGCTGCTCAGGAGGGAGGATTGTATCCCATCGATGGAGGGATGATAGAGGGAATAAAGCTCTGTGGAGCCCCCAAAAATACCCTATACATGAGCTTCTCGGGAGTAAAAGGAATTGTGGAGGCCTTTGATGAACTGGATACCAAAGCCTTTGATCAGCCTGTATTCATCGAAGCATTAGCCTGCCAGGGGGGCTGTGTAAATGGCCCGGGGGTTAGCAATCGAGGTGCCACGGCAGTTAAACGTTACAAGGTTCAAACTCTTACTCCTCCCCAGGATAGGGATCAGCACTCTCCCACTCTGGACATCGCTGCCAGGTATCGAAACCGGGAAATAGTGCAAACCATGCATACCAGAGCGGAGATTGCAGCAGCCCTGTTGCGCATCGGAAAGAAACGAAAAGAAGACGAATTGAATTGCGGAGGATGCGGTTATGATACCTGTAAAGAATTTGCCGCAGCCTTGATAGAAGAAAAAGCAGAGCCTGCCATGTGCGTTTCATATCTGCGTAAACTGGCACAGAACAAGGCAGCAGCCCTTATAAAAGCCATGCCCAGCGGAGTGGTGATCGTGGATGACAAGCTAAAGATCATCGAATCCAATGAACGCTTTATCCAGATTATTGGGGGTGATGCCTCCGTGGTTTCGGAAGCTGATCCCGATCTGGAAGGCGTGTATCTGGAACGTCTGGTGGATTTCCATGATCTCTTTGCCAAAGCCATATCCTCCGGAACAGAAGTGGAAGTTCATGATATACGCAAAGATAAACGCATCATTCGGCTTACTATTTTCTCCATTCAAAAGCACCTGGTGGTAGGAGGGGTGCTTCAAGATATCACCGAACCGGTTATCCAGCGCGAGCAGATTATCGAAAAAGCTGGAGAAGTAATGCAAAAGAACCTGCGCACCGTGCAGCAAATCGCATTTCTGCTGGGAGAGAATGCCGCAGATAGCGAAGTGCTTTTATCATCCATCATCGAAAGCTTCTCAAACAAGGATCAGCCATGAACGATTACTTTCTGGAAGCAGATTTCTACCAGATTTGCAAGCATGGCTATAAGTCATGTGGAGATAGCTTCTATAGCCGCAAAACTGATAACCGCGTGATCTGCGTGCTTGCCGATGGTCTTGGCAGCGGCATCAAGGCAAGTGTGCTGGCTACCCTCACCACCACCATGGCTACCAGCTTTATCAGCTCGCGAATGGATATCAAACGTGCAGCTGAGATTATTCTGGAGACTCTTCCCGTATGCTCATACCGCCACATAGGATATAGTACTTTTACCATTATTGATGCCTCCTACGATGGCAAAGTGCGCATCATCGAGCACGACAATCCTCCCTATGCCTTTATTCGCAATGGCCAAATCCAGAAAGTGGAAAAGCAGGAAATCCCCATCAGCAGCTTCCGTAAAAGCCACCTTTATTATTCGGAAATCAACACGCTTCCCGAAGATCGCATCATCTATTTCTCCGATGGCGTAAGTCAATCCGGAATGGGCTTGCCACATCTTCCCCTGGGCTGGCAGGAGCAAGGCGTGGAAGATTACTTATGCGGGTTGTTAAAGGAAAATAGCCATATTTCAGCCGGCGAGATATCCAAACGCACTGCCCTGAAAGCCAGGGAACTGGATGGCAACAAAGCCGCCGATGATATCACCTGCGCCGCCCTATACCTGCGCGAACCCCGACACACCATTATTTTCACAGGACCGCCATACAAAAAAGAACACGATCATGTTCTGGCCGAAATGGCACAGAACTTCCATGGCAAAAAGGTGATTTGCGGCGGCACTACCTCCGTTATCCTCTCGCGTGAGCTGAACATTCCGGTGAAGGTAAACCTTAATGAGATAAAGAATAATCAGGAAATCCCCCCCACCGCAACCATGAAAGGCTTTGATCTGGTTACCGAAGGCACCATTACCCTTACCCGGTGCTTGCGGGCTTTGGATGAGGATGCCAATCTTGATCTGATGCAGGATAACGCCGTGAAACGCCTAATGAAAATTCTGCTGGACAGCGACATTATCGACTTTGTGGTGGGTACCAAAATCAACGAGGCTCACCAGGACCCAGCTTTGCCAAAAGACCTGGAGATAAGACGCAACCTTATGAAACAATATTGCCAGGTGCTGGAAAAGAAATATCTGAAAACTACAAACATTGTTTTCGTGTAACGTAACTTAAAATAACATGATATACTAACCTCATCCCAGTCCCTTTTGCATGGTTACCATCCCGGGTCCAAGCATTTATTGTGTAGAAAGGGACTATTCAGCTCTCCTAATGGTTACCAAAGTAATTCTCAGGTGATTCCCATGCCGCGACAAAGGAGGGATGAAGGAGGGTTCTTGGTTAGTAAAAGGAGGGTGCTCTGTCTGAAGAAAGGCTTGACTAAGATCGTGCATTTTAAAACAGTGCAGAGAAAATACTTAAGAGGTTTGATGATGGCAAAAATAGTATTCGCATTGTTACTTATGGCCTTTCTGCTTGGTGCCTGCGCTCCGGGAATGACAGACCACAGCCCCGAAAAGAAGGCAGGCTTTTTTTGGGGTATATGGCACGGCTGGATTGCACCATTTTCGCTAATTTTTTCACTGTTTAGAGATGAAGTTTCGATCTATGAGGCAGATAACACCGGTTTCGGTTACGACTTGGGATTCTATCTGGCAATAGTGGGTGGCTTTGGCAGTTTGGCTTTCAGCCGTAAGCGTAAGAAGGACTGAAGCCCTGGCATACATCTATCTCTTTTTGGCTGCGGCTATTTGGGGCTTTGCCTTTGTGGCGCAGCGCCTGGGGATGCGCAGCCTTGATCCCTTCAGCTTCAATGCCATTCGCTTCGCTTTGGGAGCGCTGTTTGTATGGATAGTGGCCCTACGCCGCGTGGAGAAAGCACCTTCCTTTCCCTGGAAATTGGGAATAGTGCTCTTCTTTGCGGCCAGCTTACAGCAGATTGGGATAATCTATACCGGGGCAGGAGCAGCAGGGTTCATTACGGGTCTCTATGTGGTGATGGTACCAATTTTGGGAATTTGGCGTCATCAGAGAATCCGCAAACAGGATTATCTGGCCATAGCTCTGGCAGTGGCAGGGATGCTACTGATTAATCGTCCCGGTGATCTGCAGGCAAGTTTTGGAAACCTGCTGGTGCTTTGTGGAGCCGTGTTCTGGGCATTGCACGTGCAAATGATCGATTGGCATGCGGCTCGTTATGAAACAGGATATCTGGCTTTCTCGCAATTTGCGGTGTGTGCGGTGTTGAGTGCCATTTTTGCTTTTGTTTATAATGTTGTTTTGCATAAAGGTACATTCATGGGTACAGAGTTCTCCACGGGAGTCATCAGCGCTTTGTGGCCGCTGGTTTATGGAGGAATACTTAGCGTGGGAATTGCCTATACTCTGCAGGTGAAGGCACAAAAGGCGGTAGCACCGGCCAAAGCAGCCGTGATCCTCTGTTTGGAAGGAGTATTTGCACTATGCGGTGGAGCTCTGCTTTTGGGAGAAAGAGTAGATTTTATCATGCTGGGAGGGATGGCACTGATGTTTGTAGCAACCTTGTTTGCGGTGCTTCCTGAACTTTTCTGTTGACAGAATGAAGGCCTTACGATTTTGGTGATTTTCACGCTTTAGATAAACATAGTTTTTGTAGAAAGGATAAAATACAATGGTTTTGTACACAATAGCCTTGATAGTCCATGCCATCATTTGTGTGGCATTAGTGCTGGTAGTTCTGGCACAAACTTCCAAGGGTGGCCTGGATGCCAATCTTGGAGGTGCAGCCATGAACGTTTTCGGTGGTAGCGGAGCCTCCCAATTTCTGAAGAAATGGACTCAGATTCTGGCAGTGGTTTTCGCAGCATCCTGCATACTCCTGGCCTTTTTGGTAAAAGACCTGGGAGCAAGCGGAGCAGGTAGCATCCAGGAACGCCAAAAGAAAATCAAGGATACCGAACAAAAAGCCCCGGCGAAAGCTCCGGCTGCAAAACCTGCTGCTGCTCCGGCAACAGCTCCGGCCAACGGGAAATGATCACTTTGCGCAGAAGTGGTGGAATTGGCAGACACGCAAGACTAAGGATCTTGTGCCTGTAACGGGTGTGCGGGTTCGAGTCCCGCCTTCTGCACCAATTTGAACGCTCCTGTTTGGGAGCGTTTTTTATTGCCCAACAGATTTTAATAGGATATACAATGAAATTACTCAGATTCGTTTTCAGCTTTGCCAAAGGCCTGAAACTGAAGTACCTGGGAGCAATGCTTTGCATTATTGCCGCAGCCAGCTTCAGCTTCATGAATCCCCTTATCATCCGGTTTTGCATAGATTCGGTGGTGGGAGGAAAGTCCCCTAATATGCCTTTGCTGCTTCCCAATCCCGGTGAAGGATTCATTACCTTTATCCGCAATAACTTCTGGATTGCCGGCCTTGCGGTTATTACCATGGCAGTATTGGCTCATAGCTGCACCTATCTGCGCGGCAAACTAAGCGCTAAAGTGGGGGAAGAATTTGCCCGGAGATTGCGGCAAGCGCTGTTTGGGCACATTCAAATGCTTCCCTATGCCTGGCACAGCCGCATTCAGACCGGGGACATTATTCAGCGTTGCACTTCGGACGTGGATACGTTGCGCCGCTTTATCTCGTTGCAATTTGTGCAATTGGGCCGCGGTTTATTCATGATCTGCCTGATCATTCCGGTGATGCTGAGCCTGGATATCACCATGACCCTATATGCAAATCTCGCAGTGCCGGTGGTTTTCACCTATGCTTTCATCTTCTTTCGCAAGATCAGCAAGCTCTTTAAAGCCCAAGACGAAGCGGAGGGATACATGACTACCATGCTGGAAGAATCGATATCCGGAATCAGAGTGGTAAAAGCCTTTGCCCGCGAAGAATACGAAGTAGAGCGGTTCGGCCTGGCTGCAAAGGATTATCGTGACAAAAGTAGAAAGCTGATAACGGTGTTATCGTGGTATTGGTCTTCCTCCGATCAACTGTGTATGATGCAAATCGCCCTGGTACTGGTACTGGGAAGCATCCGCACCATCAATGGGGATATGACTTTAGGCACCACTTTGGCCTTTGTTTCCTACATCAATATGCTTATCTGGCCCATTAGGGAAATGGGCAGAATCTTAACCGATATGGGACGTGCCCGGGTTTCAGCAACGCGTTTGAAAGAGATAATCGACACTCCCCAGGAAGATATGCGAGGCATTATCCCCGGCGAGAACCAGAAGCTTAAGGGAGCCATCGAGTTCCGTAAGCTCTCCTTTGCTTATGAAAATGGCCCGGATATCCTTATTGACATAGATTTAGATATCCGTGCTGGAGAAAGCATTGTTATTCTGGGTGCCACCGGAGCAGGAAAATCCACACTCACCAATCTGATCCCAAGGCTCTTTGATTATAAGCAGGGTCAGATTTTTCTGGATGGCATAGAGCTGAACAAATACGACCGCCAATACCTGCGCAGTCAGATCGGTTTAGTGCTTCAGGAACCGTTCTTGTATGCCAGATCGCTTTTAGATAACATTGCCTTCCGCGAGGGTATGACCCCTGAGCAAGCCATTCAGGCCTCGAAGGATGCAGCTTTTCACGAGGCCATAAGCGAATTTGAATACGGATATAAAACCGTGATCGGCGAAAGGGGAGTAACTTTGTCCGGTGGGCAAAGACAGCGTTGTGCCATAGCCAGGGCCTTAATCCAGGATGCTCCCATTCTGATTTTGGATGATGCTTTATCCGCAGTGGATACTGATACCGAGGAACTGATTTTGAATAACCTCAGGAAGCGCAAAGGCAAGGCTACCACAATTATTATTACCCATCGCCTCAGCAGCGTATCTCTGGCCGATCGCATTGTAGTGATGGAACATGGAAAGATCGCACAGATAGGTGCGCATAGCGAATTAGTAAACGTTCCAGGCGTGTATCAACGCATCTGGAACATCCAACATCAGTTGGAACAGGAAGCAGGATAAAATGAACCAAATCTTTCAAGAAAAAGAATATACATCGAATCTCGATCCCAAGCTGTGGCTGGAAGTGCTGAAGCAGGCCCTTCCATATAAGCAATTGCTGCTTATCATTACGGCACAAATGGTACTGATGGCTGGCATGGACGCGATGTTACCGCTCTTTACCCGTTTTGCCATCGACAAAATGATCATCCCCAAGGATACTTCGGGGCTGCTGGGTTTTTGCCTGCTCTATCTGCTGTTGTTGCTGGCAGGCTTCGTAAACGTGCTGCTGTTCATTCATTTCACCGGAAAAGTGGAAACCGGCATGAATTATGATATGCGCAAAAAGTGCTTTGCCAAGCTGCAATCAATGCAGATAGGCTATTATGACCGCACCCCCACAGGCTGGCTGGTAGCCAGAATCACCTCCGATATATCGCGGCTTGGCGACATCGTAGCCTGGGGAATTGTGGACATGGCCTGGGGCGTAGCCATGGTTTTCTGGGTGCTTGGCATCACTTTGATGATGAATTGGCGTTTGGCAATAATCATCATCCTCTTGATTCCGGTGATGACCTACATCGGCATCCTGTTCCAAAAACGAATGCTGAAGTCCTATCGCTTGGTACGCAAGCTGAATTCACGCATCACTCACAGCTTTGGTGAAGGTATCCATGGCGCTAAAACCACCAAGACTCTGGTGCGCGAAGATGCCATTTTGGGCGAATTCAAAGAAGTGAATAACGACATGTACCGCCATTCGGTTAAGGCCGCAGTGCTTTCTGCTTTGTTCATGCCCCTCATTTTGATGCTATCCTCCACGGGCTTGGGACTTATCCTCTGGCTGGGAGGCTTAACCACTTTGAAAGGCGGAATGACCGTGGGTGCGCTGATGGCCTTCATTGAATACATCACTCACATGTTCGAGCCTATCTCCAATGTTGCCAGGCTTTTTGCGGAAATGCAGAATGGTCAGGCCGCGGCAGAAAGGGTTTTCACTCTGATGGAGCTACAACCCGAGATTATCAGTAGCGTACCCTGGGATGAGAACTGGGCCAAAAAGAAGATGCAAGGCCGCATCAGCTTGGAAAATATAGATTTTGCCTACAAAGATGGCCAGCCTGTATTTCAGAACTTTTCGCTGGATATTACTCCCGGCGAATCCATCGCTTTGGTAGGTGAAACCGGCACAGGAAAAACCACGCTGGTAAACCTAATCTGCCGTTTCTATGAACCTCAAAACGGCGTGATTCGCATCGATGGACACGATTACCGCAAGCTACCCCTGGAGTGGATTCACAGCCAGCTTGGCTATGTGCAGCAAATCCCCCACCTCTTTCAGGGAAGCATCCGCGAAAATATCCGCTATGGACGTCTGGATGCCAGCGATACGGAAGTGTATGCTGCGGCCAAAGCGGTTTTTGCCGATGATTTTATCCAGAGACTACCCGGAACCTATGATTACCTGGTGGGTGAAGCGGGAAATCTTTTATCTACCGGTCAGAAGCAGCTAATCGCCTTTGCACGCGTGGTATTGGCCAATCCCCGTCTGTTGATTTTGGACGAAGCCACCGCATCCATCGACACTGAAACAGAAGGTTTGGTGCAAGAAGCCATGCATAAGCTGCTGGCGAACCGCACCGGCATCATTGTTGCCCACCGTCTTTCCACGATCAGAAATGTGGATAGAATTCTGCTGATGCACCTGGGAAAAGTGCTGGAGCAGGGCACGCACCATCAGTTGATGCAAAACAAAGGCCGCTATTTCAAGCTGTATATGAATCAATTTATGCAAGAAACTGCCGATAGTGAACTGGCCAGGGAATGTAGCTAAGGCCAAAGCTTTTTTATTTAAGCACTTAAAGTTATGGCATACAGTATTCTTTGAGCCATATAAAGTATGATCATGCGATGCCCATGCGCTCTCCAAGCAAGTGCCCGGGCATTGCATGGTTATCAGATGGACAAAGATATGCTGTGATGCGTGGTTTTACAGCCTTGCATCCTGACCATTATCCTGATCTGAAGGGAATCAGAGAAGCGGAGTTCATTTTTTTCCACATAAACCTATCCTAAATATCACTATTGTAAGCTTTTTCGCTTGACGTGAGAGAATTGGCTGTTACAAATGCTACAATGTGTTTTGCTTCTAAAATCCTGTAGTGTGTGATCGTTCATAAATTCAGCTATAAAGGAGAGAATCATGAAACGCTTTGCTATTTGTTTGGCATTTTTACTGATACTTATGGCGCTTGAAGCTCAAGCTACTGCGAACTATTCATTTACCTCTACCATTTCCAGCTATGAAGAAATAAGTGGCGGTACGGCTCTGGGAAATGAATCCACTGCCGATCAGCGCTTTGTGGATCCATTATCACCCCTGGGAGGAACAACCACCACTGGCCCGGGCTTCCCCCTGGAATTCCCCTTTTATTTCAATGGCTATGAATTCGATCGCGTGGCCTTAACCGCAGATGGCTGGCTTAGTTTGGGGCAATCATGGCTTGGCACGCCAGTCTCAGTGGTCAGTTCCAGCCAATATGCACCTTTAAGCAGCACCAATGGTATAAATCCTCCTTTATTGGTAAGCCGGATCAGCGCTTTGGGGGTAAATCTTGCCGCACAGACCGGAGCCAATCTTCGGATAGAGACCATCGGCACGGCTCCTAATAGAGTATTCGTGGCGCAATGGCACAATTACCGAAAAAGCGGTGCCACGGGTGATAGCTTCAATTTTCAGATTCGCCTGGAAGAGACCAGCAATCAGATCATAATAAAATATGGCTCCATGGCGTGCAATGCCAGTTCCGCTAATGTGCAGGTAGGTTTTCGTGCTGAACCGGCCAACACAGCTACATACTATCGAAATCGCACCACTACTTCAGATTGGTCGGCCACAGCGGAAGGCACGGCTGCCAATAGCACCTGTACCCTGAATAGCACGGTGTTTCCTGCATCCGGTACAAGCTTCATCTGGGCTCCGCCCACGCCTATCAACGCCAGTTACACGGTGGGCACCGGAGGTGATTTCACCACTATCTCCGCTGTAATTAACTTTCTGAATACCAATCAACCCCTCTATGGTATCCCGGAAGGGGGCACTGTTTTCAATATCCTGGCCGGAGAAGTATTTTCAGAAGACCCTCCTCCACCTGCGATAACCGCTATAGGTGGGTCGCTGCGTCCCATCGTTTTTCAAAAAAGCGGAGCAGGTAACAACCCATTGATAAAGGTATTTGGTACCACGGCCACAAACGATGCAGCATTCAGATTGCAGGGATGCGACTGGCTAAGCTTCCAGGATATAGCCATTAGCAATGCCGACGCCTCCACTGCATTGGAACATGGTTTCTACCTGGAGCCTATTGCCTATAACGGTTGCCGGCACATTAGCATCAATGGCTGCGATGTTACTTTAGACCGTAGCAATCCCAATACCCGGGGCATCTATTCCCCCGCATTATCCACAGCCTGCAATACCGATTGCACTTTCAGCGGCAATAGTATTTCCGATACAAATCAAGCCATTCACCTTACGGGATATAGCGTTAGTACTAATCGGGTTACGAATACAGTGATAAGTGAAAATCTGTTATCTGATATCGCTGGTTATGCATTGTACATTCAGCATTGCATCGATGTGGAGATTACAAGCAATGAGATATACATGTGCCCTTCCAACACTGTGGAATTCAGAGGCATTAGTTTTGCAGGCACTTCCAGTTCCATGGAATTCAGCGGTAATATCATCACTGGTAATTCCACTGGTGCCGTATGCTATGGTATTTACCTTGCTGCGGGAAGCAGCACTTGCTATAATAACCTAATCCAGAATTTTATAGGTACATCTGTTACTACACGTTATGGAATACGAATAGATGATGGAAGCCATGATATTTATGCCAATACGATACGCAGTATCAGTTCCAATGGCCATGTATATGGAATTGGTACATTTTCGGGAGTTGACCTTGCCAATCTTTATGGAAACAAGGTGTATAACCTAAATACCACCAATACTGGAGGATATATTGCTGTGGGCATGCTTCTCTCGGGAACAGCGATTAATGCTGCCAATAATATGATTTACGATTTGGGAGCTTTGGGATACACAGTACCCAGCACACCCATGATTCGAGGCATCAATACCGGTGATGGCACCAACATCAATATCTACTATAACACCATATACTTAAAGGGTGGTTCCGGCTCTTCGGGATTCTCTTCGGCCTGTTTGTATATCGATAATGACAATCCCATGATAGACCTGCGAAACAACATCTTTGTGGATCGCAGTACTCCAGGAAGCCTTGCTACTGCACGTGCCACCGCCATCTGGAAGAGCTATCCGGGATTTGCAAGATACACGGCCACTACCGATCGTAATATCTATTACGCAGGCATTCCCGATACGCAACATCTTATCTGTTATGACGATGGAGCTTCCTACTCCAGCCTTTTGGACTATAAGAATGCGGTGGGAAGCTGTGAACTTGGTTCGCTAACGGAAAATGTGCCCTTTGTGAGTACGGAAGTGCCAATCGACGTGCACATCCGCACCGATGTGGCCACCTATGTGGAAAGCAACGCTTTGCCAATTACCGGCTGGGAATATGACTTTGACGAAGACCTGCGCCATGCCAGCACCCCGGATATTGGTGCTGATGAAGGTAACTTCATGATCACAGCGCTGGTACCTGATCCCGCACAGGTTATCAGTCCGTTGGATAATGCCATCGTGGTGTCTCCCACTGCTACTCTGAATTGGTCTGCCAGCGTTAGTGGCGGTGTGCCAACAGGCTATGTGCTTTATTTCGGAACCGATAATCCCCCCACCAATATCGTTAATGGCTTGGATATGGGTAATACAGGTAGCTATGATCCCAATCCCGATATGCAGTATTTAAGCACCTACTACTGGAAGATTGTGCCCTATAATGCCACGGGTTATACAGAGGCAACCCTGTGTCCTGTATGGACTTTCCAAACCCATGCCCTTCCCCTGAATGGGGCATATACTATCGGCAGTAGCGGTTATTATCCCAGCTTTACTATGGCCATCACGCATTTGAATGCAGCCGGTGTGGGAGCAGGGGGCGTAACCTTCCAGGCCGCTGCTGGAGAAGTTTTTGCTGAAAATTCCCCTCTCATCACTTGCTCTGGAACTGCTGCTAATCCTATTCTTTTCACAAGCTTGGGTAGCGGAAACAATCCAAAGATAACTCCTGCTGGGGGAGATAACAGCTATGGGATTAGGATCGAGGGAGGAGACTACATCACCTTCGATCATATCGATATAGCTAATCCCGCTGGCAGCAGCACTTTGGAATATGGATATTGGATAAGGGGGATAAGTGGAGCCGGGCCAGATAATAACACTATCCAAAACTGCAATATCACTCTTTCCAGAAATATAACCAGCGTGGGCATCTTTATGGATGGAGCAAGCGGTAGCCTTACGCATAATAATATCAGTATTTTGAATAATACCATCGATAATGCTACACAGGCCATTTATCTTGATCCCCAAGCAGAAGCTTACAATACCCTTATCCAGGGTAATACAATTACAAATGCCACTACCTATGGGATTTATCATAATAATGGCACCGACAGCCAAATCCTTTCCAACAGCATCTCATTCCCGGAAACAGGAACTGCCACTTTGCAGGGGATATATACGCTTAATCTGATTAATGCCACGGTTGCATCCAATACTATTACTGGTGGTTACACCTCCAATGCGGTGCGAGCCCTAAGCCAAAATGGAGGAAGCGTAAGCTGGCACCATAATAGTGTGTATAACCTGCAAAGTAGCAATGAGATGAAAGGGTTTAACGCCATCGCTGGTACTTGCACACTTTACAATAACAATATCCACGATCTGTCCTCACTCACGCAAGCTGTTCAAGGCATGGATCTGCACATTGAATACGGGGGTACAGCCACTGCCTATAACAATCTGATTTATGATCTTAGTTCTACCACCACATATTCATACTCCGTTATCGGCATCCAAAGCAACGGCACTGATAATGTACTATACAATAACTACATATACGATCTGCGCAATCCCGCTGCGTCCACGGTACCCCAAGTGATAGGAATTCAGGTTACCAACCGTACCGTTGATATCATGTACAATACCATCTATCTGGATGCCGTTGGTTCCGGTGCCAATTTCAGCAGCGCTGCGATTCACAATACAGGCGGAACATCGCTGCAGTTAACCAATAACATCCTATGCAATCTCAGCACTCCGGGTACTACCGGTAAGGCCGTAACTATTTGGAACGATGAAGGTTTTGCCACTATAGATGCTACTACAGACTACAACATCCTTTATGCTGGGATTCCAAGCAGTTCTCATCTGATAAGCTATACCTCGGCAACTGCATACATCACTCTGGATGAGTATAAGGCAGCAGCAGTTACTCACGACCAGAACAGCTTCACGGAAGCCACTCCTTTTGTTAGCACCACAATTCCCTATGATTTACATATTGTTCCAGGAGCGGCTACCCTTGCCGAAAGCCATGCTATTCCCCTTGCCAGTATCAGCACTGATTATGACAACGATCCACGTAACGCTTCCACTCCAGATATCGGAGCGGATGAGGGTGATTTCACTCTTCCCCTGTTACCACCTTCACCAGCGTTGGTGGTTACTCCGGCACAAGATGCCTATGCAATAAGCCTTACCCCTCTGTTCTCCTGGTATGCATCCTCTTCAGGCGGAACTCCCACAGGCTACCGGCTTTCTCTTGGAACTGACAATCCCCCCACAAATCTTATCGCAGCGCTCGATCTGGGCAATGTGTTAAGCTACCAATATTCAGGAACTTTAGACTACCTGGGCACCTATTACTGGAGCATCGAACCATATAATAGCCAGGGTAGTGCCAGTGCCTGTCCCGTATGGAACTTCTCCACGCATCAGGCACCTCTAACGGGAACCTGGACAATAGGCAGCAGCGGCTATTATCCTGATTTCACTCATGCTATTAACTACCTTAATGCCAGCGGAGTGGGCATAGGAGGGGTAGTTTTCATGGCCGCAGCGGGGGAAGTATTCACCGAAAATCCCCCGGTGATTACAGCCACAGGAACCTCAGATAATCCCATCACCTTTGGCAGTAGCGATCACCTGCTAGCCAATCCGATAATAAAAGCCACCGGTGGAGAGAATAGCTACGGAATCAAGATCGCCGGAGGAGACTACATCACCTTCGATAGGATCGATATAACCAATGCCCCAGGCTCCACAAACCTGCAATATGGTTATTGGCTTGAGGCAGTAACAGGCAATGGCTGCACTGATAACACCATCCAATATTGCTACGTTACTCTAAGTAACTCTACCCCCGAAAGCGCCTGCATCCGCAGCGATTCCGCTACGGGAAGAAACAATCACCGCAATCACTATCTCTGTAACACCCTGGATAACAGCCGTTACGGGATATATCTCTATGACAGCAATCCCATCCAGGGTACTTTAGTGCAAGGCAATAACATCACCAATATGACCGATTATGGCATCTACTCTCGCTCTTGCACCAGCATCATCATCAATACCAATACCGTTTATATGGCTGCAAATAATACCCGCAGCTTCTACGGGATATCCGTTATGGGCGATAATGGCGATGGAGAAATAAGTACCAATACCATCATCGGAGCCACCACATCCGCAGAATATCGTGGAATCTACGTTTTCAATGGCAACCTGCGAATCTTAGGGAACCTGGTACACAGTGCCAATTCCTCCCGATACATCTATGGCATTCAAACTTATTATCCCAATGCCCGTGACGTTTATGACAACACAGTACACAGCCTGATATGCAGCACAAACAATAACACTTTGTATGGTATTGCGTTAAGCGGCTCCACTGCCTATAATAACACTGTTTACAATCTGAACGCAGCCGGTTCGCTGAGGGCTTTCAGCGTTCACAATGGCACAGCCTACGCCAATAGAATCTACGGCATAGGTTCATCCTCATCTTCCGGAGTATTGTCCGGAATGTATCTTTCCGGTACGCCCACCGTGTATAACAACATGATCTGCGCTCTGGATAATCCGGCCTCTTCTGCCAATCCGCAAGTGCGGGGAATAAATGTATCAAGTAATGCTAATTTATACTACAATAGCGTTTTGCTTAATTGCACTGCCACTGCGGCAACATCTTCATCGGCTGCTTTATACATCGAAACCGGAACAACTATCAGGCTGATAAACAATATCTTCAGCAATAAAAGCGCACATGGGGCTTCCGGAATGGCCGTAGCCTTGTGGAAAGAGGAAGGTGAATTCGACAATATTACCTCCGACAGCAACCGCAACATCTGGTATGCAGGCAGCCCCGGTACCCAGAATCTCATCTGTTATTACGGCACTTTGGCCTGCATCACTCTGGAAGACTATAAAACTGCCAATATCGGCAAAGACCAGGGTTCATTCACCGAGAATACGCCATTTATTAGTGAAACTACTCCTTATGATCTTCATCTTGATCCCTTTATTCAAACTTATGCCGAAGGTAATGCTCTGGTTCTGGCAGGGATCGGCATAGATTTTGATAATGAAGCCCGCCATACCACCCAGCCTGATATTGGAGCAGATGAAGGCAATTTCAGCGCCATCCTTGCAGCTCCTGCCATCCCTGCCTATTTAAGCCCGGCTAATGGCGCAACTGGCCTGGCTTTGAACACCACTCTGAATTGGGCTGCGGGAAGCTCTGGGGGCATGCCCGACACCTATAATGTGTATTTTGGCACCACCAATCCCCCACCTCTTGTAGCTGCTGCTTACACCGAAACCAGCTATACCCCACTGCTATACCCGAATAGTACATATTATTGGAAGATCGATGCAGTGAATACCATGGGTACAGCCACGGGGCCAATATGGAGTTTCACTTCACGTAACGATTATACCATCATGGAACTCCCCTTCCTGGAAAGCTTTGAAGAGGGCAATACCCAGGGTTCCACCACGATCAATCGCTGGACTCAGGCCCTGGGAAGCAGCAGCAATTTCTGGACGGCGAATTCCACTAATTCTTCTTTTAATCGGGCTCCACGAAGCGGTAGCTTTAATGTAACCCTCTCTGCCACAGGCGATACGTGGCTATTTCGCCCCATGTATCTGCAGCAAGGCAATACGTATGAACTGGAGCTATATGCCCGACAATACCGCACTTCCGGCTCCATGGCCTTTATTCAGGTGAAGTACGGCTCTGCAGCAGAAATAGGTGCCATGGCCAATAACATTATCAGCTTCCATGAATTTGTGGATGGAGATTACCAGAGCGCCGTGGGAAGCTTCACCGCTCCCTCCACAGGCATCTGGTATCTGGGCATCAATGGCATCTGCAGCACCCCCACCAATTATCTCAGCCTGGATGATATCACGCTTCGCGAATATGTTCCCAGCCCGGTTTTCAGCATTGATCCCCCATCCTGGAACTACGGGATGGTGTCCTATGGAACAAGCAGCGATCCCAAAGCTTTCGTTATCACTAATGCCGGGGATGCCGATTTGATCATTAATAGCGGTGACATTTACCTAAGTGGTAGCGACACCATGCATTTCACTCTTACCGATCCTGGAGCAAATCTCGTTATTCCACCCCTGGGAACTGCCACGCTCAATGTAAGCTTCAGTCCTCAGAATCTGGGAATCAAAAACGCGCTTCTGAATATCATCGATAACGTCAGCGGCCGTAATCTAAATCAGATACCTTTAAGCGGCCGCGGGATAGGTCCCCTGGAACCACCTTTTGTGATGGACTTTGAGGAAGGTTGGCTGGATTGGATAACGGTGAATGACGGCCAGATTAATAAATGGCAACTTGGTACTGCCGCGCCATATCGGAACAGCTATTCCGCCTATATCAGCCAGGATAATGGCAGCACCAATACTTACAACCTCAGCACCAGCTCCTATGTGCATTTCTACCATGACGTTATCTTCCCCGCAGACATGAATGGACTGCGCTTGAAATTCAATTGGAAGGGCATGGGTGAGCCCGGTTTTGATTACCTCAGCGTTCATATTACCGATACCAGCTTTGTGCCTGTGGCAGGTGAACATTTTTCCACCGGGCAGATTGGCATGGAGTATTCCGGCGCATCCTTGTGGCAAGTGGTGTCCATAAATCTGGATAACGCTCTGGCTGGGCAGACTAAAAGGCTGATCTTCAGCTGGCATAATGACGGTGGGGGTGGCTCACAAGCTCCTGCATCCATCGATAATATCCGCATTGTGCCCCAGGGTGCTGCCCTGGCCATTCCGCAAAATGTTTCTGCTTATTCTTCAGGCAGTTCTGCCTATCTGAGCTGGGACTTGGTACCTGATGCCAATGATTACCTTATCGAGCATTCTGATATGTTCGATGGCACCTTTGAGCCAGTGGGTTGTGCCGGAAACGGACTTTTCAGCACTCCGGGAAGCTATCTGAGGAGGTTCTTTAGAATCCGGGCAACGGATTAATCTAACCCTATTAAAGACTTAGCATGCAATGCCCATGCGACCACCATGCATTTACATGGGCATCGCATGGGCATTGCCTGTGCTAAGAAATGGAATGGTGTGTTTTTTCTATTGACTGATTGCAAGCGCCCCAAAAAGTAGCGAAAAAATATTACTATTCTGACAAAGTGAGGAACCAAAATGGCCTACGGCAAGATCAAAACTGACCTGCAAAAGCTATTCGTAGAGCTTAAAGAACAAGGGCTCTACAAGAACGAACGTATTTTAACCACTCCCCAGGGCGCCAAGATCGGCGTGAAAGGCGGGGGTGAATCCCTGTGTTTCTGTGCCAATAATTACCTTGGCTTGGGAAATAACCCGGAAGTGATCAAAGCTTCCCAGGATATCATGAACGATTGGGGCTATGGCCTTAATTCCGTTCGCTTTATCTGTGGCACCCAGGACATTCACAAACAGCTGGAAGATGCCGTATCCAATTTCTTGGGCATGGAAGATACCATCCTCTATGCAGCGTGCTTTGATGCCAATGGTGGCGTTTTCGAACCCCTTTTAGGCGAAGATAGCGCCATTATCTCCGACGAGCTGAATCACGCCTCCATCATTGATGGTGTGCGTCTTTGCAAAGCCAAACGCTATCGCTACAAACACTCCAATATGGATGAACTGGAAACTGCCCTGAAGGAATCTCAGGATTCTAAATATCGCCTTATCTGCACCGACGGCGTGTTCTCCATGGATGGCGACATTGCCCGCCTGGACAAGATTTGTGATCTGGCCGATAAATATGACGCCATGGTGATGGTGGACGATTCTCATGCCACCGGCTACATTGGCAAGACCGGACGCGGAACCCCTGAATATTGGGGAGTTACCGACCGCATCGACATTATTACCACCACCTTTGGAAAAGCCATGGGCGGCGGTAATGGCGGCTGCACTTCCGGACGCAAAGAGATCATAGAGCTGCTTCGCCAGAGAAGCCGTCCCTACCTGTTCAGCAACACCCTTGCTCCTGCCATTGTGGGTGCCAGCCTTAAAGTGATTGAAATGCTGTCCCGTTCCTCTGAATTGCGCGACAAAGTGTGGGATAACGCCACCTACTTCCGCAAGGAAATGATCGCAGCCGGATTCGATATCGTGGAAGGCAACACTGCCATCGTGCCGGTGATGCTTTATGATGAACCCCTGGCTATCCGCATGGCCGATATGCTTTTGAAAGAAGGCGTGTATGTAATCGGCTTTGTATATCCCGTGGTTCCCAAAGGCAAAGCCCGCATCAGAGTTCAGCTCTCCGCTGCTCATAGCCGCGAAGACCTGGATAAAACCATTGCCGCTTTCAAGAAGATCGGCAAAGAACTGAAACTTATCTAAGATTAATATGGCTTGCGGGGTGATTTACTTGGTTCCCGTCCCCATCGGAAACCTGGGAGACATCACCCTGCGAGCCCTTGATTCCCTTCGCAGTGCCAGCCTTATCGCCTGCGAAGACACTCGTAAAACCGCTTTCCTATTAAACCATTTCCAAATTCCCATCCCCCGGCTGATCAGCTTTCATAAATTCAATGAAAAGCAGCGTGAAGAGCTATTGATAAGGCATTTAGAAGAGGGAAATGACTTGGTGGTGGTTTCTGATGCAGGCTCTCCAGGCATCAGCGATCCCTCGGGCAAACTGGTGGAAAGCGCTACTAACAAAGGAATAAGGGTTATTGCCCTGCCTGGGGCTACTGCTTTTGTGCCTGCGATTACTGCTTCGGGGATGGACAGCACTCAGTTTCAATTTATAGGCTTTCTTCCCCAAACCAGGCAGAAACGCCTTGCCAAACTTACTGAGATTGCTTCATATCCATATCCCAGCGTGCTTTACGAAGCTCCACACCGCCTTAAAGGTACTTTAATAGACATCAGGGATGCATGTGGTAAGCGTAAGATATTTATCGCCAGAGAGATAAGCAAGCTGTATGAAGAGCATCTTTGCGGCTATGCCGAAGAGCTATTAGAGAATCCGGATTTGGTTCTGAGAGGTGAATTTGTACTTATCATTGAGGGGAAGCCGCCCCTTGAGAAGAAAGACACTCCAGCCCAAACAATAGAGGATCTCATCACGGTTTTAACTGCTGAAGGCCTGAAATCCAAAGAGATTTGCCTGGAACTGAGCCAAAGCTATGGGCTTAGCCATTCTGAAGCTTACGAGCTGGTGCTGAAATACAAGCAGGCCAGGCAATGAAACCCTTTCTGCTCTTCGATTTTGATGGTACCATAGCTGATTCCATTCATCTGGGAAGCAAGATTGCCAATCGCATTGCACCGCTATATGGGCACAAAGGCTTTTCTGATGAAGATTTCAGCAGGTTCCGTGCCATGCCTGTAACCAAAGTAATCAAAGAGCTTGGCATCCCTTTTTACAAGATTCCCGGAGTTATTACCAAATCCCTGGCGGAATACCGAAAGCTGATTCATGAGCTTCATCCCTATCCCAAAATCCCACAGATGCTGGCAACGCTTGCCCAAATGAATGTCCCCATGGCGCTCTTGAGTTCCAATACCAATGAAAATCTCTTTTATTTCCTCAATAATCACCAAATCACGGTGTTCAATTGGGTGGAAGGTACATCGGGAATCCTGAAGAAGCATAAGCGCATTATGCAACAGCTAAAGAAGCATAATCTCAGGACATCAGAAGTGATTTATGTGGGTGATGAAGTGCGGGATATCGTGGCTGCCAGGAAATGCAAGCTAAAAGTGATCGCTGTAAGCTGGGGCTTTCACACCCCAGAATTGCTTTGTAGCCATGATCCGGATTATCTGGTGTCTGATCCTGAAGAGATTGTGCAAATAGTTAGGAATCTTACTTAGTTTACTTCTGCTTTGCTAATGCACTTATCAGCTTGGCAATACGCCTGGCCCTGGTTTCTGGATTCCTGGTATCATTTATCCAGGCAATATCTTCTTTCTGGTGTGAATAGCTGAATTTAGCAAAGGCTTCCATCACTCCAGCCTGCGTTAATTCATTCTGTACGTCCGAGGGGATTTCAACTTTACGCGGTTCTTGATCCCGTTCCAGAGTTGCTATTATCTTATCTCCGGTTTTGTAACCCGTATCCTCGCGCATAGCTTTATTAAAAACCATCATATGCACCCCGTTATAAACTGCGATGGTACTGCGATACTGATGTTCATTCACGGTGAATACCACGGGGATTTTACCTTTGGAGCCGAAGACCTTTTCAAAATCCAGATCGAAGCTCATATAAGCTGAGCCCGGATATTCTTCCGAGCTCAGCAATTCAATTTCCAGGGTTATTTTGTTTGGATACGCGGAATAATCTTTCACTTAAGGCTATCTACACAGGCAGGATTAAAGTCTGGACAATCGGCACAAGGAGAAGCTGCCAGCGCATCTTTATCAATGGCAATAATCTCATTATGAAGTCTTTGGGGTAGATCGGCATTGCTAAAGGGAGCATTTATGGTCTCCACTTTCAGGGCATAGGTTACGATCAGTCCGGCAAAGACAATGGAAATCATGCTCATCAGCTTCACGAGGATATTGATGCACGGTCCAGCCGTATCCTTAAAGGGATCACCAACCGTATCACCAACCACTGTAGCTTTATGGGGTTCGGAGCCTTTGCCGCCATGCTCGCCTGATTCTACGTACTTTTTGGCATTGTCCCAGGCTCCACCGCTATTATTCATCATCACCGCCAGTACAAAGCCTGTGGACAGTGCACCCACAAGAACTCCTAAAACTCCGGCCACACCAAAGATCAATCCTGTAATGATAGGCGTGAGAATACCTACTAAAGCCGGCATCAGCATTTCATTCTGCGCGGCAACCGTGGAAATCTTTACGCAATTAGCATAGTCGGGAGTACCGCTACCATCCATAATTCCTGCTATTTCCCGGAACTGACGACGGACTTCTTTCACCATTTGCCCGGCAGCACGTCCCACCGCTCTGATGGTTAGCGCAGAAAATACAAAGGCCACCATGGCCCCGATAAAGATGCCCAAAAGGAACTTGGGATTAAGCACATTGATCTGGAAATAGTTTATAAAATCGGCCACCGAAGCTTTGCTAACTTCCACTTTTTCGGAGAGGTTATTGCCATAGTGGATGTTCAGGAACAGCACCTTTCCAGCCCTATCTCCGATCAGCGTAAGCCCCGCGCGCACTTCTTCCAGATAGGCAGCCAGCAAAGCCATAGCCGTTAGCGCAGCACTGCCAATAGCAAAGCCCTTGCCAGTGGCAGCAGTGGTATTTCCCACGGAATCAAGATTATCCGTCATCTGCCGTACATTTTCCGGCAATTCGCTCATTTGCGCATTACCTCCGGCATTATCGGCGATGGGACCAAAGGCATCCATGGCCAAGGTAACGCCCAAAGTGGCCAGCATGCCCACGGCACCAAAGCCGATGCCATACAAGCCCATCTCGATGGAAGAAAAGCCATGACTACATATAAAAGCAGCCATAATGCCAATTACGATGGTAATCACTGGCGCTGCTGTGGAACGCATCCCCACTGCCAAGCCTTCCAAGATCACCGTTGCCGGGCCGTATTCCGCCTGGTCGGCAATGCGTCGGGTAGGTTTATAGCTATGGGAAGTATCCAGTTCCGTGAAGGTACCAATCAAAACCCCTGCAGCCAGGCCAATTACCGTGGAGATAAATACTCCGAAATAGTAATCCGCTGGCAGCAAAGCTTTGGATATGAAGAAGGCTGCCACGGCAATAAGTAATGAGCTTAGATACACGCTTTTATTTAAAGCAAACATCAGTTCCTTCGTACCAGCGCTTTCCTTGGTGCTAACCACGAAAATACTGATGATCGAAAGCAACGCCCCAATCCCGGCAAGGATCATGGGTGCCACTACAAAATTCACCGCCCAATCGGCAAAACCGGGACCCATCATCGCCACAGCACTCATTCCCAAAGCCGCTGTAGCCAATATCGAACCCGCATAAGATTCGTATAGATCGGCTCCCATGCCGGCTACGTCACCAACGTTGTCACCCACATTATCCGCTATGGTGGCAGGATTACGGGGATCATCCTCGGGGATATTGGCTTCCACTTTGCCCACGAGGTCAGCTCCAACGTCGGCGGCTTTGGTGAAGATACCACCGCCCAAACGGGCAAAAAGCGCCTGTGTGGAAGCACCCATACCAAATGAAAGCATGATCACGGTGATTTGATGCAGGGGAAAATTCAAAGTATTTAGAATAAAGAACCAGGCGGAGATGTCGATAAGCGCAAGCCCCACCACGGTTAAGCCCATCACACTCCCCGCGCGATAAGCCACCTTAAGGCCTTTATTCAAACTGGATGTGCAGGCTTGAGCGGTGCGATTTGAGGCCAAAGTAGCCATGTTCATGCCGATGTAGCCAGCAAGGCCACTGAAAAAACCACCGGTTAAAAAGGCAAAAGGCACCAGCCAATGCAACACATGCAAGCCCCAGGCCATGATCTGGAAGACAATAAAGGCGCAAATGAAGAATATTATCACGCCCTTGTATTGTTGTTTCAGGTAGGCGAAAGCCCCTTCACGAACGTAACCTGCAATCTGTTGCATTCGGGGTGTGCCGGGATCAAATCCCTTTACCTGATGAAAGAAAATCGCTGCAAACACTAACGCTGCAACCGCACCAATTGGTGCTATGAACCACAATAATGGGATCATATATACCTCTAACTTGGAGTTTGTGGGCAATTGTCTACTACCCATCCCTGTACTTTTTTAAACTATCAGGCATTTTGTCAATAGAATTCTGAAACGGGAGCCTGGCAAATAGACTCCCATGCCATCCCCATGCAATCCCCGTGCTTGAGCATGGGAAGCATATGGGATGGATTTACGAAGTGTTTAACCGCAGAATCAGGTTGTATTGGGATAGCTCCAATACAATAAACTGAGCTAAATGGAATGGATATTGCACTTCCATATTTCAGGCATGGTTGCAGTTTCACGATGCCATAGGTAAAAAGCGCCTAAGATTGTAAATAACAGGGGAATAGATGACTGTTCTGATTTTAGCGACGGTGTTCCTGGTGCTCAATTGGATCCTGGAGTATCGAAGGCATCTTCGCAATGTGTATGCGATCCCGATCAGGATCCATGTAAATGGTACCCGAGGAAAATCGAGCGTTACGCGTTTGATCGCTGCCGGGCTTCGCGCCGGGGGCAAGAAAACCGTAGCCAAAATAACCGGTACGCTTCCCCGGGTGGTATTGCCCGATGGCCGTGAAGCCGCTATCATCAGGCTTATGGGTGCAAATATCATCGAGCAGAAATACATTTTCCGGCATGCTGCAACCCACAAGCCAGATGCCATTGTAATCGAATGTATGGCCGTGAATCCTGTGTTCCAATGGCTTACAGAGCGCAAGTTCATACGCAGCACCATTTCCGTGATTACCAATAGCCGTCCGGATCATCTGGATCTGATGGGCTCCACAGTGCAGAGCGTTACCATGTGTCTTAGCAATACCATACCCCATGGGGGTGTGTGTT
Organism: uncultured Candidatus Cloacimonas sp.; assembly: GCA_964609575.1. Classification (GTDB taxonomy): domain Bacteria; phylum Cloacimonadota; class Cloacimonadia; order Cloacimonadales; family Cloacimonadaceae; genus Cloacimonas. The sequence goes on along the minus strand of CAZSST010000004.1, from coordinate 5,537 downwards.
ACACAGCTGAAAACGAGCACTTTGGGATTTTGGAAAAGGTGGCCAAAAGCCGTCATTGCAAAATTCATAAGATCAGGCCTACTGATGTTACCGACGAGGAAATGGAACACTTTCAATACATCGAGCACAAGGAAAATGTGCAATTGGCCCTGGCCGTTTGTGCCGAAGCAGGCATTCCCCGTGAAGTAGCCATGAAAGGCATGCAAAAGGCCAATCCTGATCCCGGAGCTTTGAAAAAATACCATATCGAAGACCGGGGTAAAACCATCAATTTCTATAATATCTTTGCCGCCAACGATCCTGAATCCACGGTGGGTATAATAAAAATGGTCACCGGACACATGCAGAATGTGGAAAAGATCATCATCATTAATAGCCGTGCCGATCGCTTATTCCGCAGCCATCAATTGGTGGACGCGGTTAAGGAATTGGATTATTCTTACATTCTGCTCACCGGCGAGATTCATGACAAAGTGGAAGCCTATGCTCTGCAAACGGGAATACCTCGCAATAAGTTATTTGCATTGGGAGAACCGCTTACCGAAGTGATCTATCAAAAGGTTTGGGAGCTTACCAATAGTGAAGCCCATGTGATGGGAATAGGCAATATGGCTGGCAGAATCAAATACGGCGCGCAGATTGTGGCGCATTTCAAGCATAAAATGATAAGCAATAAAAGGAGCCGGACGTGATCGATGCAATAGTCCAAGCCGCAGTAGGGATAGGCGTAATTATCTCTCTCATTTTCACTGAGTTATTGGGCGCTTCCGCTGGAGGTATCGTGGTGCCGGGTTATCTAGCATTATACCTGGATCGTCCCATGCAAATTCTGGGTACTCTTATTATCAGTTTACTTACCTGGGGAATCATCCGTTTGATAGGAAATTTCACTCTGCTTTTTGGTAAACGCAGGATGGTGCTCTGCATCCTGATCGGGTTTATTCTGGGGTGGGGTTCACGCCTTCTGGTGATCCAGGATTTCACCGTAATGCAATTGCAGATGCAATCCATTGGTTACATCGTACCCGGCCTTATTGCCAATTGGTTCGAGCGCCAGGGATTTTGGAAAACCTTTTCTACCATGGCCATTGCCGCTGTTTTGGTACGTTTGGTGCTGATGGTGATTTTCCACGGGGAGATATAATATGTACCGTCCTTCCTTAAAATCCGGTCGCTCCCTCATTTCGCTGATGGTATTGTCCATCGTTCTGTACGTAATCGCCCAAAGCAGTTATGTGCTTCTGAAATCAGAGAAATATGAACAGAAGATAGCTGCCTCGGAGATGATGAAGAGCTTTATGGAGACCATTAAAGCTGAACTGAACGCCCGTAACTACGAGATCGATCCCATTGATGATCCCCTGGAAACAGGTTTGGTAGGCACCCGGCTTAGCTCCATCACCACCGATCGAGGCTTGCTTTCGGAAAAAAGAGCAGCGCTAAATCCCAATCTGGCTGCAGTAATCGTGGAAGAACTGGCCAAATTGAATCTGGATGCCGGAGACGATGTAGCCGTTGGAATCACGGGTAGCAATCCCGGAGTGAATCTTGCTCTTTATGCTGCCATGCAGGCCATGAAACTAAATCCCAAGATCATAGTGGCCCTTTCTTCCGCTTCTTATGGTGCCAATCGTGAAGACCTCACCTGGCTGGACTTGGAGAAGATTATAAAAGACAAGGGCTTGGTGGATTTTGGCTCGTCCTATGCCTCCTTGGGAGGAAGGGACGACATGGGCATCGGTCTTTCTGACAATGGCATCGCTGCCATGCGGGAAGCTATGATCCGCAATAATGTGCCCCTTTTAATAGGAACTGACCTTGCAGATAACATTCAGATCCGCATGGCTGCCTATGATGAATTATTGCCTGGTGAAGCCCGTTACAAAGCCTTCATCAATATCGGTAGCGGTCTTGCCAATGTGGGCAGCGAACCCAATGCCAATCTGATCCCGGAAGGAATTAACCGTAAGCTCGCTGAACGGAATTATGAAAAGGAAGGGGTGATGATGCTGATGGCCAAACGTAGCATCCCTGTTCTAAACATGCGCCGCGTGCTGAGATGGGTTAAAAAGTTCGATCTGCCTGCTTCCTTTGATACCATTCCCAAGGTTGGAGAAGGCAGGGTCTTCAGTTCCATGATTCATAACCAGTTAATAAATGTAATTTGCCTGGTCATTCTTGTAATCGCCATCATCGTGGTGATCATCTTTGACCGCCATGATCGCCGTTTTATGGCCAATATCGTCGATCCGGATGAAGAGCTTTAAGGAACTATAATATGCGTAATAAAACCCTGGCCATCATGGCCTTAGTAATCTGTCTGGGCCTTATCGGAGCCACCTCAGGCACCAGATACAAATCTCTCAATTTCGAGAATCCCGGCTCTAAGCGTTTGCTAACCACCGAAGCCGGAAAATACTTCTATTTCCGTTCTTTGCCTGAAAAAAGCATGACGCTTAGCACTACAGGCATCAGCAAACTGGAAATTCGCAGCTTTGCCATCGAAAAGCTTGGCAAACCGGAGCTCTTTACGATCATCGATAAAACCCGTAAAGCCTATCCCCTGGAATTGGACAGCACCGATGGGGCTTATAATATCTATAAGCCTGTTACAATTGATCTACCTTCGAAAACAGATAAGATAGAAATCCTGTGCTATTCGCGCTCTGTGTATCTACGAGCCTTCAATGTGCTGCCCCCCAAAGCTCCCAAGCCCGTTAAGCTGAAAAACATGGTGCTTAAAGCCCACGGCGGAGCCTTAAATATGCAGCACAACGGCAGCAGCAGCGAATATTACAGCATGCTTCCCTCTTCTCCCTTAAAGTTTACCCTGAATAACGGCCATAATGCCGTGGTTTATGTGCGTCCCCGACTGCTGGACAGATCCATTCCCAAGCTGGGTGTGTATCAAAACGGTAATTTAGTGGATACCATTGAATTCACAATCAAACGCACCACCAAATACCAGGTGCAAGGCATCAAAAATCTTGGAATCGGCATCAAAATCGATCTGCCCACGAACAGCGGTAGCAGCGATTATGAACTAAGGCCGCTCTCTGATCACCTTTTTATCGGCAGGCCGGTATTGGTGAAAAAGAAATAACCAGGAGCCTGGATGACAAATAGAAACATTCAAAATTCTACCGAAGAACCAGTATTTACCAGCAACACGGATAAAATGTTGCTGGAAGAGTCCAACGACCTGCTAAAGAGCTCTGAATCAACGATCGCAGCCAAGGCTCCCAGAGGGGTTGTGCATCGTCGCATCAACCGTAGAGTCCGCTACTTCCGTCCCATCATCATGATGTTTGTGCTGGCCTTGGCTTTCCCGATGCTGCTTAATGCTCAGCTCACGGGTTTTGCTACGCTTACTGCAGGCTACACCGATAATGTCTTTCAGCTCTCTGATTATGACATGGATCGTTTTGACAGGAACAACTCCAAGCTCAGCTATGTGGATACTACCGATGATGCTTCACTCAGCACCAGAATCGAGCTTGGCTATCCGATTAATTACCGGTGGTGGAAATTTACTCCCAAACTGGGAGGCACCATTACCCAAAACCTCAGCAATACCGATAAATATCGCCGGGACGCCAACATAGCCCTTAGCATCGA
>CAZSST010000004.1:0-1819 GCA_964609575.1 uncultured Candidatus Cloacimonas sp. | reverse complement strand
TATGAGGAAGATCTGCTCTTTTGCCCCGACTGGATGGCTGATTTGGAAGACCCTCAGGATGACGATATTGATCTGGATGACGATGATCTGGGCCTGATCTGCGATCTGAAACTGCATCCCCGAAACAAATCCTAAGCATGCGCATTGCCATCATTGGCGGAGGTGGCTGGGGTCTGGCTTTGGCCAAACTACTGGCCGAAAACCAAAATAAAGTTCTGGTTTGGGAATATAATCCCCAATATTTAAAGCTGCTACAAACAGAGCACCGTAATCCCGATTTGCTGAAAGGCATTGAACTGCCTTCCGAAATTGCCTACACTGGTGAATTGCAGCAGATTGGTGCTTCCAAACCGGAGCTCGTAATTCTGGCAACTCCCACGCAGTTTCTCCGTCCCACCCTGCGCTCCATCCCTGCCTCACTTTGGCAGCAGAACACGCTGAAGGCCATTCTGAACGTGGCCAAGGGCATCGAAGAGCATAGCCTGGATACCATAGACCAGATCTTGATTCGGGAACTTCCCCTTTCTTGCCACCCCAAGATTTGTGCCCTTTCCGGACCCTCCCACGCCGAAGAAGTAGCCCGAGGCATCCCCACCACCGTGGTAATCGCCGGAAGCGACGAAGCTTTGCTAATTGAACTGCAAAAGATCTTCAGCAACAGCTATTTCCGTGCCTATCGCAGCATGGATCTGATCGGCGTGGAAATCGGCGGGGCCGTGAAGAATATCATCGCCATCGCTGCCGGAATCATCGCCGGTCTTGGCTTTGGCGATAATACCATTGGTGCTCTCTTAACCCGCGGCATCGTGGAAATAAGCCGCCTGGGCAGCGCCATGAAAGCCAATCCTGATACCTTTTTGGGCCTTTCGGGAATCGGCGATCTGATCACCACCGCCACTTCAGCTCATAGCCGTAACCGCTTTGTAGGCTATGAAATAGGCAAAGGCCGCAAGCTGAAAGACATCCTGGCAGAAATGCACATGGTGGCCGAAGGCGTGGCCACCACCCGCAGCGTGCACCAATTGGCTACCAAACTTCAGGTGGAATTGCCAATCACTACTCAGGTTTACAAAATCCTCTACGAAGATAAAGAACCGCTAGTCGCCATCAAAGAACTGATGACCAGAGAGCTGAAAGCCGAGTAAGGCAACAGGTTTCAGGTGTCAGGTGTCAGAAGTGAAAAAGTGAAATGGTGGAAAGATGAAACACATTTCATGCCTCTTATTGCATGGTTCATTGGTTGAACTGTAGTTTATTGCAGCTTACATCATCAAGCTTTAGCATACTATTTATATCCGCAAAGGAATAATGCGCAGTTAGTTATAGGGCTGTTTTTTGCATGAGTCCTTCAGCCCTTAGAAATAGTAGTAAAATTAACAATCACCGTGGGCTGAATGACTCCTGCTTTATGATGCGGAATGACTCCTGATTAGTAAATCCTTCTATTTATGTCCTTTAGCGCAGCTTTCATTCTACCTTCTGCATTCATCATTACCATGCGCTGACCATGTGATGCCCAGGCAATTGCCCGGTGAGCACATGGGCATCGCAAGCTAAATTTATATGCGCAAGCTGATTGGAGTGCAAATAGCTTCTACGAATTGTAAACTTAACTTGCTTTTTGATAGCGCTTTGGACTACCAGCAGCTGAGAACGGCAAAAAGTTATCACCCTGGCACCCTGGCACCTTTGCACTTTGGCACCTTGGCACTTTGGCACTTTGGCACTTCCCCTCCGTAACAGCTCATTAACCTTTTATCCTCAAACCCAAAAAAAGCATTGACGCTATTCCCTATCAAAAAAAGGTGTAGCATAAGGT
>CAZSST010000003.1:42223-43994 GCA_964609575.1 uncultured Candidatus Cloacimonas sp. | reverse complement strand
GGGTTGGCGACGTCCCCGTCGCCAAAGCAGGCGCAGCCTGCTGTTTCAGGCAGCTTTGCGGCCTCTGTCGAGCAGGAGCTCGACAGCCCAATCAAGGGGAAACCCTGAGGCAGCGGAAGCCCATGATGTCGCTGCTATAAGTCGCAACGCTGGCGTACCGATAGGAAACGGTGCAGTTGTTGGCACTGCTGGACCAGCTACCGCCGCGCTGCACACGGTAAGACCCGCTTGTAGCGCCATGAGGATCGGTCTGCGTTCCACTGGGATAGCTGCCATAAATGTCCCACACCCATTCCCATACGTTACCACTCATGTCAAAGGTGCCAAGCTCATTTGCGGCTTTGGTGCCAACTGTGTGGGTTGTGCCGCCGGAATTGGAGTTATACCATGCCACGGCATTGATGTCGTTGCTGCCGCTGTAGGTGTAGTTATGGGTCTGATTTCCACCTCTGGCGGCAAACATCCACTCCATCTCCGTGGGCAAACGGTAACCATTGGCAGTCCAGTTGCAGCTCACATCGGTATGGTTGCCAGATGAGGTATTCCAGCCAGATGGCCAAGCGTCCGGATTAGTGCCATAAGTGCTATAGCTGTAGCAGGGTGTCAATCCTTCCTGCAGGCTCCGGCGGTTGCAGTATTCAATGGCATTGAACCACGAAACATAGTAAACGGGATAAGTATCTCCATCTCCATAGCCACTGGCAGGGTCAGAACCCATCACAGCTTGATATCCAGCCTGGGTTAGTTCATACTTGTCAACATAAAAGCTGCTGATGGTTACATCCGAGGTGCCGTTATTGAAAGTACCGCCTTCCACAAAGACAAAATTCTCCGGCCTAGGAGGTGAAGAGCCGTCATCGGCATAAACCCGGTAGAGATAGCTGCCATCCAGGCCAAAGCTCTCCGAACCGGCATCCCAGACAATGTGTTTGCTTGTTCCGGAAGCCAGATCATCAGCAAAGTCTCCGCTGAGGTTCGCAGGGCTGGGAACAATGTCATAGCTGCTGCCGTTGTTGCTGCTCAGTTTGACGCTGATATCGCAAAGCTCGCCATTGGCATCATAGAGGTCGTAGTATATGTCCACGATCTTGCTGCCATCCGTGCGCTGGCTGGCGCTTACATTACTCACCTCCGGCGCGGTATTGGGGATGGGAGTTTTCTCCACTTTGATATAGTCCCAATGGGCATATTTGGTAGCGCCATCAAACTTGGAGGATAATCTCATCCGCAGGTAGTTGCTGCCAGAGGGCACATCCACACTCACCGCCGTCCAGGCATTGCTGTTGATGGCGACATTAGACCAGCCATCCCAGTTGGTGCCGTTGTCATATTTCACGCTATAACGGCAATAGTCATTAGTGGTGGCGAGGTTTTTGGTGAAGAAATAGAAACTTACGTTATAGGTAAAGCCAGCCTGCAAGGTAAGGGTACTTAAGGTTACCGTGCTTTCCACATTGTCCAGGTCCCAGCCCGCCCAATAGTAGCTGCCGCTGTAGGCAGTGGCGCCGCCCATGCTTTCGGTGGTAGGCCCCCACCAGATGCGTTTGCTGTCCGGAGTGGGATTGGCGGTGTAAGTCCAGGTGTCGCTGGTGCTGGATTCGAAGCTCTGCAGGGCGAGGGTTTCGGCAAAAAGGGAGAAACTGAATACCAGCAACAGAAATGTGAGGATTGGGGTGGGGACGTCCCGTCGCCACAGAGGCCGGAGGCCTCTATTACAGGCAGCTTCGCTGCCTCTGTCGACGAGGACGTCGACAGCCCTATGGTCGACAGC
>CAZSST010000003.1:33245-42123 GCA_964609575.1 uncultured Candidatus Cloacimonas sp. | reverse complement strand
GTCGACAGCCCTATGGTCGACAGCTCTATGGTCGACGGCCCTGTGGGGGTGGGGACGTCTCGTCGCCACAGAGGTAGGAACTATACTAATCGTTCTCATTTCTCACCTCCCACAGAGTAACTATGCAGAGCGGCTTTCAGCTCCGCCAGGCTCAGCCTGGCATCCGGATTGGCCAGAGCAGCCTGCAGAATATTATCCACATCACCGCGGTAGTTCTTGTATGCCAGCACCTTGTAAAACATCTGGCTCCGAAATTCCGCCACATCGTGATGGGTGTAGGTGGTGCTGAAGCTGCGGCCCAGGAAGTAATAATACTGGTCGTCCTCATAAGGAGTTTCGTTATAGAGCACGATGTAGCCATCCGGGGTCATGGGGCTGTTATAGATGTTTTGCGTAACCGCCTCCCAGGTGATCACGGCGTCCAGGCCGTTGGAGGTGTTTACAGCTACACCTGCAGGTGGCATCGGTGGCACATAGGTGATGGAAAAAGGGCTGGCGCTGGCTTTCTGGCTGAAGTTGCCAAAGCTGTCCGAAACCTTGATGCGCACCTTGGCATTGTAGCTTTGCACAGAGGGAACCGCCCAGGGATGAATGCCGTCATTAAGGGTATTCTCAATAATGCTGGTGTAGTCGGTACCTCCATTCAGGCTGTACCACAGATTAACACTATCGGTTATGATATTGGTATCGGTGGCGCTCCAGGTGATGTCCCTGGTATCGCCGATGTACCAGGCTTCCCCGCCATTGGGAGCGGTAATGGACAGGGTGGGATCAACGGTGTCATTAATTACCGGTGTCGTGGTGCCATAGCCAGTGAGCGCCATCAGCCCGGAGCCAAACATAAACAGGATGCTGATTAGCATTGCTGTTTTCATGGGTTCCTCCATTATGAAGTTTTGTGTTATGCGATTATTTCTTTACTTTGACATAAGTATTTGGCTAAAGATATCTGTCAAGAACAAAATGGGGGGGGTAAAACGTTGTATTACAGCATATTATACAATATCACCTCTTGCGAGAATACTAAATCCTGATAGCTTTATCATCTTTTCTATGCTCCGATCAAGGTCTCTGAGAACGCCGTTACCGACAAGATGATGCGGAGATAGCTCCAATGGATCGGATTTCATAATGGGGTGCTGGGTTATTCCGCTAACCTGAGACATGCTTCTTTTCCGCCGCATGCAGTTTTTGCTGAGACGATTTGCAGATTTCGGTGAGACCTATATATATCTAATGATAATAGTAGCGATTTATTTCTTGACGGATTTAGATAAGAAGCAATAAGATGCATTTATGAAACTTGGACTACTAAAGAAAGATAAGGAGAAAAAGATGCCTGGTATTTTGAAACGCATGGGTGCTGAATTTTTCGGCACTTTCTGGCTGGTTTTGGGCGGCTGTGGTTCAGCAATCTTCGCGGCGCATGTAATCGGTGTGGCGGGAGTTGCTCTGGCTTTTGGATTAACGGTGCTAACGATGGCCTATGCCATTGGACACATTTCGGGCTGTCATCTCAATCCTGCGGTTTCTTTGGGACTGTGGGCTGGGGGACGCTTTCCGGCCAAAGACCTCATCCCCTATATTATCGCGCAGGTTTTGGGCGGATTGGTGGCAGGCGGAATCATCTATGTGGTTGCCATCGGCAAAGCTGGTTTTGATCCCTTCGTGAGCACTTTTGCCGCCAATGGTGTGGGTAGCTCGTCTCCAGATCACTATCGCGTTATCCCCGGTCTGATCACGGAGATGGTGCTTACGGGAATGTTTCTTTTGGTGATAATGGGTGCAACCGACAAGAAAGCACCCGCCGGCTTTGCGCCGATTGCCATTGGTTTGGCTTTAACGCTCATCCACTTGATCAGCATCCCCATCACCAATACCTCCGTTAATCCCGCTCGCAGCACTGCCGTAGCTTTCTTTGCGGGTGGTGCCTTTGTTCAGCAACTTTGGATATTCTGGGTGTTTCCTATTATCGGAGGCATTGGCGGAGGGCTTATATACCGCCTTCTGGATTACGAGGCCAAGAAATAACTTTCAAACAAGGAATATTTTCACTGGTATGGTGCTTTTCTTGCAATAACTTATTATTATAGATATGATAACCCCCCGGGGAGGAAGCCATGTTTGTTAAAATTGTGCTAAGCACCTTACTGGTTTTATCTTGGAGCCTGTTTATCGCCGCGGTGCGGTTAACGCCCATCGAGAATTTCGATACTGGAAGTGTAAGCCTGGTATCGTGGGCGGATGAGGACGTCAGCCCCAATTCCTGGAGCCTTGATACCAATACCCCCGATGGCTCGCCATATTGCCTGCGTCTTTTTGGCAATACCTGGAAATTGCAGCAGATAAATCCTTATACTATCGATAGCATCGGGGTTATCCAGCTGAATGCCAAAACCGACGACGGTGGCAAGGTTCAGGGCATCGGCTTCACGGATGGCGTGCATGAGCTCTTTTATAGCTTTTCGGGTACGCGGATAGTGGATATTGAAACCTGGGTGCCCGTTTATCAAGGGGCATTTGAAGATGATGAATGGCAAACCTATCAGCTTCCTCTGGCTTCAGATTGGCAGGCTTTTTTTGATTATCTTCCCACAATCACCGGTATTATCTATATTAATGACATGGATGGAGTTAGCACCCGCAGCGGGTATTTTGACGCCATCGAAGACATCAGCGACGATCTGCCTGTAGCCCCTGTGGTTACGGCTTCCCAGGGCAGCCCCGTCCGAGATGGAAAAGATGTGGGAATTCAATTTGTTTGCGAAGTATATGATCCTGATAGCACGGTATTCACTTATCTATGGGATTTTGGCGACAATGCCACCAGCATCCTGCAGAATCCCTTTCACACCTATGCCGATGCCGCGCTACATCCCTATACGGTAAGCCTGAAAGTAACCGATAACAGCGGGCTTTGCGGCTATGACACCACTTTTGCCATAATCGATCCCGCTCCCGAACCAACTCTGCCCGTTACTATTAACTTTGTGGGCGATATCATGCTGGCCCGGCGCTATGAAGCCAATGGCGGCATCATCCCCACCCAGGGCGTGAATGCCATTTTTGCCCCTACCCGCGCAATCTATGGCGACGCTGCAGATATTAATATCGCCAATCTGGAAGTGATTCTATCTAATCAAGGGGTTCAGCATCCCACCAAAAGCGTGGCTTATCGTGGCAGCCCCACCAATATCAGCGGCCTCGTTTATGCCGGCATCGATAACGTAACCCTTGCCAATAACCACACTCTGGATTGGGGCTTGGTAGCTTTGCAGCAAATGCAGGGGCTGTTGGATCAAAACGGCATCTCATACAGCGGTGCCGGTGCAGATAGCTACGAGGCCTATCTGCCTTCCTTTGTAAATAAACGCGGACTGAATATCGCTTTCTTGCGCAGTTGTGACCGCACCGGACAATACAATGACGCCCAACCCTATTTGCAAGCTGGCTACAATAAACCCGGCTTTGCCTACATGACTCCCTATTACATCGCCGAACAGCTTGCCGCAGTGGAAGATGTGGCCGACCTGAAGGTAGCCGAGCTCCATGGCGGTAGCGAATATTCACTTACTCCCGGTGAGGATTATGATAAAAATCCCAATCCCTTCATTTGGGATACCGAGGACGAGAACTACAATTACCGCACCGACATTCCTCATCAATGGGATATCGCCATCCGCCACAGCACCATAGACAGCGGTGCCGACCTGGTTATCGTGCATCATCCCCACATCATTCAAGGCCTGGAAGTATATCATGATAAGCTGATTGCCCATTCCCTGGGTAATTTTGTGTTCGATCTGGATTACCCCGAAACCATGCCCTCGATGATCCTTTATGCCGATGCGGATTTCAGCGGTTTCAGCAATTACCGCGTGAAGCCTGTATTTATCGATAGATACATCCCTCGCCCCGCTATCGGCCAATTGGGAATCCGCATTTTGGATTACCTTGCCGCACGTTCCCGTGAGTTGGATACACGCGTGGTGGTCGATAGAACCAATATGGAAGCCAGAGTGCTGATGACCGATGATAATCCCCCCGTTACCACCACACCCTGGAGTACCACCCAAAATCTAATTCTTCATCAAGACGCCAATCACCTCACCATGCCCATCAAGCTTCCCCGTCAAGGCTCCATATCGGGCATAGTATCAGCAGAACCCGCTTCCGAAATAAGCGTGCGCCTGGGACAGGAAACAATCTGGTATGGCGATTTTGAGGACGAAGGCACACAGTATTGGGCTCCGCCTGATTATTCCACCACGGATGTTCTGGATGGCTCGCGTAGCGCTAAGCTTAATGCAAGTGGAACCACTGCCGTTACTTCCACCATCCCAAATCGCTGCAAATGGTATGACAACACCATAAAATACACCTTGCATGGCTGGATGAAGACCACGGGCGTTACTTCGGCAAATTTCCTCATTCGCTATTATAGTAACCGCACCACTGGCAGCGCTATGTCCAGCGAAAGCGTAAGTGCCAATATTAGCGGCACCACCGAGTGGACTTACTATTTCAAAGAGATCACCATCCCCGCCAATGCTTACTATTACGATATCCGCTTGACTGTTTCGGGGCCATCGGGTTCCGCCTATGCCCTCTTTGACAATATCGGCCTTATCGAATGGACGGAATATAGCCTGGCAAGCTCTCTGGCAGATATCCCCTGGCCCAATAACTACTACTGGATGCAGGCCAGAACTGTGGAAGACGCCAAGTCCTTAAGTATCTATTTGAACGAAAAGAGCTTCGGGGCAAATCGCCTGCGTTACACCGGAATCACTGTTCCCAAACCTCATCTAGAGCTTTATCCCAATCCCTTCAATCCCACCCTGTCCATTGCCTTCGAGCTGCCCAAAAGCGCACCAACCAGCCTGAAAATATTCAACATCAAAGGTCAGTTTGTGAAGGAACTGCTTGCTTCGGAACTGCCCAAAGGCAGGCACTGTGCCACCTGGGATGCCACCGATGCCCAGGGCCGAAAAGTTGCTTCAGGGATATACTTCATTAAAGTGGAAAGTGGGGGGGAAACAGCCCTGCGCAAAGCCATACTGATGAAATAGTATCAAATTCCTTGACGAAAAAGCCCGCTTCATTTCGTGTGAATCATAGTATCTATCAGCATTAGGGAGTTATGATGCGTAAGCTAATGATAATCTTGCTGCTGTTGCTTGCAGTGGCAGGGGTAAGCGCCGATATCATCATCAAGCCGGATTTCAATTTCGGCCTGATCAGTCCTTCGTCTTGCGATATGGATTTGCGTTATTCAAATTCCCTCAATCGTTTATATGTAATCGCGAATTTCTCCCTTGATCCCAAAAGCTTGCCCAAAACCACATACCACAGCCTGTTCCTGAGCAAAGACCTGCATCTGGAGCAGATATGCATTTCAAACAAGCTTTGTGGGATGATATTGGCAGATAATCTTGTGCCCGAGCACTTTGTCCCCGATTTCCCCATTCCCGCGCTGCTGGATTCCACTTCCAACGCGCTTTGCTATAGCTTCAATCTGGAACCTCTGCTAAAGGAAAAGAAGCCCATTGATTTTCGCCTGGTTTACTGGGTGGATATGCCTGCCTTGCAAGCAAATCTGGGCGGACAAAGCACCCTACTCAGCTCCGATTATCTGTGGTTTCCCCGCAATTTAATCGAAGCCAGCACCCTGAATCTGAAGGTTACCACATCCGATATGTATCAAGTGCGCTGTGGAGATATTCTAAACTTCAGCGATACCGAAAACATCCGCACTCATGAGGGCAGCTTCGCGGACAGCCCTGATAAATACTTCGAATTAAAAATATTTAAAAGCTAAATTAGCTCAGTTGGTAGAGCAGCTGATTCGTAATCAGCAGGTCGGGGGTTCGAGTCCCCCATTTAGCTCCATTTTTTTGGTTAGGGATCGGGAGGTAACTTGTAACTTGTAGCTCGTAACTCGTAACTTGTAACTCGTAACTTGTAGCTCGTAACTTGTAACTCGTAACTTGTAGCTCTTTTATTATTACATTTCTTACATCCCCCGCTTTCATCCATTATTAGAAAGTAGGGGCGATCGGTGTGCCCCCGAACAATCGGCGCTTCAGAAAGCGCCGTTACATTGTATTGGCGGTTTCCATACCGCCACTTAGCAACGCTTCGGACGGAGCCATGGATTTCGGACAAACTTATGAAATGAGATGACGCCGTTGTTTAAAGTCCAGATATCCTCTATTGTCACAGAGGTTGTTTAAAATCTAGGGAAGTGATCCTATTCAAAGTGAAGCTTTTACCATGAGATACCCATGCGACCACCGTGCAAGTGCATGGGCGTCGCATGGGCATCATCCGGTCAAGGACTTGGAATGAGATATATGAAGAATGAAGAATGAGACTGTTCAAAATTCTGTATGTCATTAAGCGGCTTTCCTGGTTTTCTTGGAGAAGAGCAGGTCGAGATGGTTCCAGGCGAGCTTTTCTTGACAGATTTGGGAGATATTTAAACTGGCGATCAGCGATTCATCATGAAGGATGTACTTTCCGTTATCGATCAGTTCTTTCATCCAGAGGGAGTTGGCCAGATTAACGGCAGTGTCGTATGATTTGAGGCCGTACCTACCGGACATGACCTTCTTAATCTTACGATTGAATCTTTCGGAAACATTGGACGTAAGACTTTTAGAGAGGTTTGGCCATTGTTTGATGACATTGCTACCGACGTACTCGGCAGCGGGTTTGGGAAGAATAGCCATGAGTTCCATCATCCCTTTCTTCCTCCCGCTGACCGTGTCTCTTCTGAAGACCTTTACCACTTTGCTTTTCAGCCACAAGTCCTGATGTTTGGGCAGATAGCACCTTGATATTTTGGCGAAGAGGTTCTTGATTTTGTGGAACTTACACAATTGATGCGGCACCGATGGAAAAACTGCCATCCTTCCGGCTTTCAGGGCTTGGCTGCCATCACTGACGATCAGCCGGGGATTCTTCTTGTATATCTGTTTGAAGGTTCGAAAGCACTCCTCGTATGACTCTTTGCTTGTATCCGGATATACATTCAGATACAGTGGAATTCCTGTCACAAAGTCCACAATGGTGATAACGAAGTGAGGGATCCCCTTGATCTTGATGTACTTCTCATCGATACTGATCTTTCCACTCCACTTGGCAATTGAGTTCAGGATAAGGCCGGGTAAATTCTCTATCTCATGCCAGAGGTTGGATACAGTTGCCTTGCTGACGTTCAGGAGCAGCGCAATAGTCTTCAGGTTCAGACCACTGGCGACAAGGTAGTGAACCAGCAGACACAAGTTCCTGCGGTTCAGGGTGCTTTTCATCGCGGAGTCAGGTTTAGGACTTTCTTTCTTTGTTTTTGTCTTCTCCAGAATCCTGTCACATAGAACCGGAACGTTGTGCTGGTCTGCCAATAAACGTAAGATCTCTACAGCTCCACTTCCACTCACCTTGTGGGAAACAGATACACCTTCACTATGCCGGTGGGCTCAAATGCCAAAAAAGTTCTTTGTGATAAAAACCATAAACTGAAAGTGAGATTTGATAGGGCGAATTTCGGTTCGCACCCTCCCAGACCACGTAGAAGCAGCAGACGAGGCGTAGAGCGCCGTTTCAGCGTTTTGGCGGTTTCCAAACCGCCATGTTGCAGCGCTTCGGAGAGCGCAGTTACAGCGTATTGGCGGTTTCCAAACCGCCATGTCCGTAGGACGCACGGCGTCAACCCCTGCGATCTCTATCATTCCACTCATCCTAATAGGTTGTGGATTGGTCTCACCCAAATCCTCTCCAATCAAATTGTTAGCTGTTTATCAGGGGGCGGATGGACTTTCAGGCAAAAGGGTAATAGGAAGGATACGCATATGTGATTCCCATCGGGATTCATCGCATCTGACCAGAAGATTTACAGGTTATCCTTTGCCCTTTTAAGTCAGTTTCTTGGGTGTTACCACTTGATATGAAGGAGAGCCGTCAGTATCGGTGATATGAAATCCAATGCCTCAATTGGCTTTTCAGAGCTCCCAGTCCTCGGTGCGCATCCGCCATTGCCAGTTTCCCAAAGCGGTGCCGGGGGTATTCATTCTGGCAGATTCATCCAAACCAAGGATATCCTGCATAGGAATGATAACTGTTTCGCAAGCTGAGGATAGGGCGATACGACGCATCAGCAGGTGGATGTTACCGGCGTTCAGCTTGTCGGTGCAATCGCGGGGGCGATGAAAAGCGCAATATTCCTTAAGGTGCTTTATGCTGGGATCGTCCTTGGCGAGGGATTCAAACCAGCCCCTTAGGGTGGAATTATCGTGCGTGCCGGTATAGAGCCAACGGTTGGCAGGGTAGTTCTGAACCTGGGGAACCGATTCCTCGAAACAAAACTGAAGCACGATCATCCCCGGAAAGCCAAAGCTATCGCGGATGTTGCATACATCAGGATTGAGAATGCCCAAGTCTTCAGCGATGAAGCGTTCTTTGGCAAAGTTGGCAAGCAGGGTGGCGAAAAATTCCTGCGGTTTGGCTGGCACCCAGGCACCATCCATGGCGTTGGGAGGCAAAACGGGGGTACCATCATTTGCGAACCGCCCCTTCACCTGCCAATAATTCACATAACCGATGAAGTGATCAAGCCGCAAAAAGTCGTAGATATCCAAAGCCTGACCGATACGCTGCATGAACAATCCGAAACCGTGTTCGGACATAAGCTCCCACTTGTAGATGGGATTGCCCCAAAGCTGTCCGTCGGGCGAAAAGGCATCGGGAGGAACTCCGGCCAGATGCAAACGGTTGCCCCTTTCGTCAAGATCAAAGAACTGCTGATTTGCCCAAACTTCGGCGCTTTCGTAGGAAAGATAGAGGGGAATATCGCCCACCAGAGAAATGGAAAGACCAT
>CAZSST010000003.1:0-33235 GCA_964609575.1 uncultured Candidatus Cloacimonas sp. | reverse complement strand
GGCACCAAGCTGCTCCAGAAACATCCCCTGAAACGCAGCCTGACGCTTCATTTCGGGAGCATAGCGTTTCCACAGCCATTGGAAAAGCTCGTCGTGATAATGGCGGTGTTCCTCATTCCATTTGTACCAGGCGTTGTCGTCATAGAGATGGCTGAGTATCTGAAAAGCCAAGTAGGGCTTCAAGAGATCATTTTGCCAGGTACTTAGCTCATCCAGCTCATGATGCAACAGCCATTGATCTGCGGCTTTGCGCAGTAGCTTGTCCTTGGCTTTGAACACGCTTTCATAAAAAACCATGGAGGAATCAGGCAATTCGGCATGGAAAAGGTCTTTCTGATTCACCAGCCCCTGTTCATAAAGCAGCTCGGGGCTAATCAGATAGGGATTGAAGGCAAAGGCGGAAACGGGATTATAGGGAGAATTGCCATAGCCACAATGATTTAAGGGTAGCATTTGCCATAGCTTGTGCCCTTCCCGCTTCAGATATTCGGCAAAACGGTAGGCTGCGGGACCCAGATCACCAATGCCATAGGCAGTGGCCAGCGAACTGGGATGAAGCAAAATACCGGTGCGGCGCATCATGCCGAAAGAACCTTTAAAAGACAATCTGTGAGAAGGACATTGGGTTCGGCCATGCTAAGCTTTAGTCGGGCATCAGTTTCCAAAAGAATTCCCAGTATCTGTTCCAGGGCTTCCAGGCTGTAACGCTGGGAAAAATCCATGAATTCTCTTCTCTGCGCGGGAAATAGGTCGCCCAGGTGTTTGCCGATGATCTCCGCTTCGGAAAAATGGGCTTTTCTCAGCACCAGAATGCGCCACAGAGCCGAATAGAACTTGCAATAGTGAAAGAATACCTGCAAGGCTTCCCAATCGGACATCAGCATTTTATCCACGGCATCCAAAGCCATTTGGGGCTGGCGTTTGCCCAAGGCACGGTAGAAATCGATGACGGCGCCGGTGCGAGTAGTGCTTAAACTGCGCATTACGTCCGAGGAAGTGATAGAAGTACGTGTTCCGGTAAGGATATCCAGCTTGGTAAGTTCATTGGCAGCAAATGCATAGTCCAATTCCACCCGGTTTATGTATTCATTTTTGGCATCCAGGGCCATGGATTTACCCATGTTCTTCAGGGCTTTTTCCAGCCATTCTTTCAGCGCTCCCCCATATTTGGGGGGATCACACGCGATGGGAATGCAAGCCGCTTTGATGCTTTTCCAGGTGGCAAGGCGGGCATCGATTTTGTCGGCCACAATTAGCAGGGTTTGGATTTCGGAAGGGGCTTCGAAATATGCGGCCAGAGTTTCCAGGCGTTTCTTATCAAGCCGGTGCGCATTGCGAATGATAAGTAGCTGCGCTTTAGAAAAAATGGAGAGGGTATCCAATTGATCATATAGCTCCTGGGCACTTACCTCATCGCCGTAGATAATGAAAAGATCGATGTCGTCATGCTTGCTTAAACGCTGGCGCACTGCATCCACCACCAGATCGCTGAGATAGGCATCGCCGCCAGTAAGCAGATAGGAAGTGCCAAGCCTGATGCTTTGGGGATCAAAAGCCAGTGCGCTTAGCGGAGCTTCGCTATTCATATTCCCAGAGAGATCAAAATGATGGAGAGAGCGCCTATCAGGGCACAATAAACGGCAAAATACTTCAGTTTGCCGTGCTCGATTAGATTGATAAGAAAGGCAATCACCAGATAGCCGACCACAAAGGCGAAAACAAAGCCTGCTAGATACTTATGAAGCTGGCTAAGATCAAGATTGATGAAATCCTTAAGCGCTCCGAGATTGGGAACCAGAATGGCGGGAATGGAAAGAAGAAAGGCAAAGCTGGCTGCATCGCGCCTTTTTATCCCCGTAGCCAAGGCCGCAGTGAGAGTAGCCCCGGAGCGGGAAATCCCCGGCAGGATGGCGATTCCCTGCGCCAGACCGATAATAATGGAGCGAATGAAGCCCATGCTCGAGGAAGGAATGCCCCTGTCTTTTAAATAGTCGGAAACAAAGATGAAAGCTCCAGTAAAGATCAGTAACACCGAAACCAGCAGGGGCTGGTCATAGACACCTCTTAGAATATCATCAAAAAAATAATAGAACAAACCAGTGGCCAGAGTGGCTAATACTAAATACACAATAAGATTACGATTCTTACGATGCGTTTCGCCATTCACACCCCAGCGCCACGAAAACAGCGATATCAGCATATCCCAGAGCATCCCCCGGAAATAGATGAGTACTGCCAACAAGGTGCCCAGATGCATAAACAATTCAAAGAGAATATCACCGCTCTCCCCCACGCCCAGATAATGTTGCGCCAGAACAAGATGGCCCGAACTGCTGACAGGGATGAACTCCGTGAGACCCTGCAATATTCCAAGTAAAATCGCCGAAAAAAAGCTCATATTAACTCCTTAGAGAATTCCGGGAACATTATACTGACCAATTTCAGAAAGTGGTACCAGACTGAATCCCGCGGCTTTAAGCCTGCTGATGATCTTCTTCAGGTATTGTAGTTTTTCGTTGTTATGACAGTGAGTGATGGCAATGATATTGCTTTTTGTCTCCGATAGGCTGATTATCTGGTTTACTTTCGCTTCCAGGGTGGCGTTACTGATATCCGGAGCGTCAAGAAACAAGTCGTTGCGATACGCACCGATATGGGCTTTTTGGGCTGTGGCATAGGCTACCGAAACATTGGAAGTGCGGCTGTCCAAAAAGAACATGCCGTGTTTCTTAAGAGTGCTCATCACGGTTCGCATAACCTCGGCATCGGTGGTTGCCAGCGAGCCCATGTGGTTGTTTATTCCCTTGCTGTGAGGAAGTTGCTTTATAAAACCCTTTAGGCGGTGTTCTATTTCCGTGGGCGATTGATGGACAAAGATGGCGTTATTGCCGGGATTTACGCTTGGATAGCCAAGGGGTTCCATGGGCACGTGGATAATCGTTTCACGTCCCTGGGCAGAGGCTCTGGCCGCTGTGACCGCAGAATTTGCCTCATCGGGAAAGATGGCAAAACAGACGGCTTTATCCAAGGCTAAAAAACCATCCAGCAAAGAACCACCGATTGTTCCGAAATCATCTATGACAATGGCAATGCGGCGGCGCTGTACTTTTGCAGCATAAACCTTGGAATCGTAGAACAGATTGAGCAGGTAGGTGTTTTTGGTTTGCGGCGCTTTGAAGCTAAGGCTTTGTTTTCCCGATGAATCAGTGCCCTTTAGCAGCCTGCCCCCGGCCCTTTCCACCTCGCCTTTGAAGATCATATTCGCATAAGTTAAATCCATGTTGCTGCGATCAATAGGGATGGAGTAAGTGACGGTACCCCCGCTCTTCTTGCGCTTGTAATCAGATTCGGGAATCCCCAGTTTGTGGCAGGCGGTAGAGATTACCGTATCGAGATCGGGAATGCTAACCTTTTGCGAAGTGGACGTTTTCTCTTTTATTTTGGGAGATGTTTTCGCCACTTTTTTTTGAGTTGGCGGGGTGGCGCTACGTTCTTTCTTTCTGTTTCTTATTGCAGCTTTAGTGTCCTTTACCTTGGCCTTTTTTTCCTTGGAGATATCTTTACTGCTTACTTCAGTAGTTTGGGAAGGTCTTTCGGGAAGAGGATCTTTCACCACATACCACATCGCCACCATGGCAATGAAGCCCAAGAGCAGAAAGATACCCAGATTGTCTTTCTTGCCTTTGCGGTTAGTTCGGGTCTTCTTCTTGCGCTGTTTAGGCATTTAGCGGCTCCGGACGAGTCTGAATAGGCAGCAATCTCTTTCCGATGTATGTAACTGCGTAAACCAGAGGATAAAAGCACAGATTGGAGATGAGAAAAGCAAGAATCAAAATCCCCAGATTGATAACGATATCCCACAGATTATAAAAAGCGGTCATATGCAACTGCAGGTTGATCTTCAGATGAAGAACCAGGCCATCCAAAACAGGCTGTAGAACATAGCTGAGCAGTATCTGGTAAACCTTTATGGCGGCAAGAACCATCAGGATCATCATCAGGGTGTAGCGAACCGCCGCATAGATGTTTTTTCGCTGCCAGGCCACCATCGCCGTAAAAGCGCGCTGCCTGCCATAACGGCGAGCATAGAATGGCCGTAACCACATCCACAGCAAATAGTGATAGAGAATAATGAGCGCAGTGTAGCTTTTAAACAAAAGCAACAGCAGCGGCTTCAAAATCCCGTCGATACCATAAAAATAGAGCATAAAACCGCTAACCGCATATACAATAAGGGAGATAAGAAACAAACCCAAAACGCTTAAATTCAGACCAATGAAGGCATCGGTAAAATCACCATTCGGGATTTGATAAAACAATTTAAGCTTCAGGGTAACATAGATAACGTAGAAACCCATGATAAGAAAAATGAATAGGGGCATGTAATGAATACGAAAACTGAGCGCACTGCTCAGCGCGGCCAGAATGCCGGAACTGCTCAAAAGAGGAATAAGCGTCCCGGGAGACCAGAACACCTGAATTCCGTTGAAATCTCCACAAAGTACTTTATATATCTTATATGGCAGGCTATTCAAAATGTATTCCCAATATTAATCATGCGATATCAAAGCCAGCGGCAGGCAGATTTTGTCAATCTAAAAACGCTGCTTAAGGCCCAAGACCACTTCCCTGCCCCGAGTGGGATATTCGGAGAAATGATATTGCTGTTTATCAAGTATGTTATCTATTTGCAGATAGATAACCGAGCTCTTTATGCTATACTCGCAACCGAAATCAAAAAGCAGGGCCTCGGGCAAAGAATCGTCGAGATGATTGCGAGTATTGTACAATTGGGAAAATCCCGCCTCGAAGGTGAAACGCCGGAAGGGATAGCTGCACCTGGTTTCAACAGTGAACATGGGAAGATAAGGCGTGCGCTGATAATCATACTCTGTAAGATAAGACAGATTGAGCTGTATGGCCTGGCGCAAGGTGAGTCGGCCATGGCGATACAACAAACTGAGCCCAGCAGAATTTTGCAAATAGTCGGCGGGAAGGGTTGCGGCCACCCCGTAGTTGATGCTCTGCTTTATTATGGGAGCGTCCAGGGTATAGGACAGATGATTGGAGATAATGAGCCGGATCGATGTATCCGTACTTGCGCTGGCTTTTAGTAATTCCAAAGTGGCATTGAGATTCACAGGAGTTTTGGTAATACGGGCTGCCTTAGTGAAATGCATCCAGGGATAAACGCTGAGTTGGTCGTTTTTGGAAAGTGAGCTAAGGGTGGGTTCCTGGGTGATGATAAGGCTTAATCCCTCATCCAGAGTGGTTCTGCTGCTAAACTCCAGGGTGGGAATAGTATGGGAGTCATCAGTGAGCAAGGCAATTCGCAATCCATTTACACCCCAGGGCTGCCAGGGCAAAGCCGGAGCAAGGTAAGCCCCTCCGTTATCGTAAGTGTAAAGGTATTTGGTTTTAATATCTATCCTGCGGTAATTAGCAGTTCCAGATAGTGTTACCCCCAGATTATCAAAGCTGTCCTTCGGGCTGAGATTCCACTGTTGAAGATTGCTGTAGCTTGTCTGAAAAGTAAACTCGCGCCAGATAAAACTGCCAAGATTAATGCTTGGAATATGGCTGTCCAGGCTTGATTCCAGAGCTGTGGTTTCATAATCCTCACGCAGGCTGTTAAAATAATCCACACTTGTCATAATGGATATGGAATCGTGGAGGGCAATTCCCGCGTCAAGGCGATGGGATTGATAGCCGGTATGGGTGCGGGGATGATATTCGGGAATCTGATAGCTGAGCTGGTGAGATAGCCTGCGCAGGCATCCCCAGCGCGGATAATAGGTTAGATAGGTATTTATGCCCAAATCCGAATTTCCCGAAGCCTGCAGGTATCCATGGCGTGCTGTGGAGATGGATGTTATGCTGGGCATGGGCAGTCTCAGGTAACTTTGGGGCAGGTAGCCCACCAGGGAATCAACTGCCTGTTTTTCTTCTTCCAAAAGGATGTTACGCTTCTGCAGATGGGGTTTTATTTCACTTTCGCCGCTAACCTTTATTTCGGGTAGAGTTTGCACCTGCGCACCAAGCTGCATGCAGAAGAACAGGATCAGAATAACAGGAATGCACTTTTTCATTTACATAGCTCCACGAAGCCTGTCCAGCTCAAGCATTTGTTCCTTGCTAAGGTACTCCTTATACACCGCCATAATCGTATCAGCCTCGCTTGTGGCTCCCTGCTTCAGATATGCGTTCACAACGTGGTAAGCGGCGACGCTGCGAATTTCGGGAAAATCCGGAAAGAGCACAATTACCCTTTTCATTAAAGCAACCGTGGCAGGATATTCACCGCGGGCAAAGGCGATCTTCCCCTTGGTAAGGAAGGCAGTGGCGTGATCATGGGGAGAAAGATTGGCAGCTATGATCTCATCTGCCTGGAAACTAGCTTCCGCAAATCGAGCGCCACGATACAGGTAATCAAGCTTAATCAGCATCGCTTCCGCCAGTTGCTGCTCTGTGGGGCTGGCCAGATTCCACAAGGCTTCGAAAGATATATATCCAGCGCTTTGGGAACATAAAAGCATGGCAATCCATGTTTGGGGGCGTTTATCCAGGGAATAGGCCTGTTGATATTTCTCGAGGGCGCTAACGTATTGGCCGGTAGCCTGTTCCAGCTCTGCCCATTTTAACAGCACCTCACTGGTGGGGGAACTCGTATAAGCATCGCTGAGCATGCTGTCCGCCTGTGCGTATTGATCAAGATTGATAAGGGCTGAAATCATGAGCATTTGCACATCCTGGGCTTTGGTGGAAGGATAGGCAGCCCGCAGTTCCTCAGCCGCAACAAGCAGTTCCGACCACTCCTCGGTGTCATAATACAACTTCAGGATTATCAGATTCAATTCGAAGCTAATAAACTGGCTCATAAAGGTTTCCGGCATCATCAGCAGTCTATCGGTAAGTTCCTGATTATCTACTTTCTTCATGCCCAGTTCAATACCCAGCAGGGTGCCCTGTACGATCTCGGTTTCCTCCGGGGTAAATTCGCGGTTGTTACGGAATTGAATCAGCAGATTCAAATAATCGTTCACAGCCTGTTCATAATCTCCCATGTTGTAAAAGGCAGTGGCTATATCGGCCAGGACTTGGTAATAGTAGCGCGACTTGGGATATTGATCGATAAATGAATCGTATAGCTCCAAGGCCTGATGATAATCTTCGGCGGCAAATGCTGATTTGGCAGATAGGAACATATACGTATCGGGATTCTCGTCTGCCACGGATAGTTCCTTGTACAAGGCGGATGCTTCCTTATAACGTTTCATTTGAAAAAGGCACAATGCCCTATAACTTCTTGCTTCGCGCTGAAACAGCGGTACCGTGGTGCTTTGTTCCGCTTTAATGAATAGATCAAGAGCCGCGGAAAAGTCTTTCAGTGCAAATTTGATTACTCCGGACAGAATCATGGTCTCATAAGCGGGTTTAAGATCACCGATGTAGGCCGCAGCCTGATTGTAATTACCTAGGTAGTAATAACTTTGAGCAAGGCGCATTTGCACCGCTGTCTCGCCAGGTTTTTGCTCAAACAGATCATGATAAAAGTCTAACGCCTGGTTATAATTAGCCAGAAAAAACTCTATCTCTCCGAGATAGTAAAGGGCTTCGCTGGTATACCGGGATTCCGGGTGAGAGGACAAAATACTCTGTAAGGCCTTTCGCGCTTCATTATAATTCTTGTCCACAAACTGGAGATAGCCAATCCTATACAAAGCTGCGTCGGCGGATGATCCTTCAGGATAGAGATTCAGATAGCGATGATAGGCTTCCAGGGCCATGTCCTTTCTTTCCAAAAGATTCCAGCACTCAGCTATCAAAAAATCAATTCTGGAACTAAGATCGGGGAATTCTACCAATTGACGGGCCATACCAAGCTTTTTTAGCGCTTCCTGATAATCTTTCCGGCTAAACAGAAAGTGCCCCAATGTGTAATATGCTTCCGCGGCTAAAGCCTGTGGGGGGTTATCCCTTAAATAGGCCTCAAGATGCCCAATTGCAGCAGCTTGATCTTCTTCATAAAGAATCTTTAACCTTTCCAGATACGCGGCCGCGGCAATATCTCCACCAGCTTGCTTCACCAAAGTGGCAAACAAGGAATCCGCCTTGGATTTATCGCCATTTTGCACCAACAGCAAGCCATGAAAGTAAATAGTGGCATCGGTGGGCGTGGTTACAGCATTCAGCAAGCTCTCCGCTGATGAGTTATCGCCAATGAGTAAAGCCCTTTTAATCTGAAGTTCCTTAATTTCGCTCTTTGAAGCCATCTGCGGCGATAAACGATTTTGAACAAAGCCGGAAAAATCATTTAATCGGCCACTATTAAGTAGATACTGCAGCCAGTTAGCGGCATAGTGAAGTCCATAACCGGAACCCAGAGCCTGGTCATCGATCATTTCTAGTGCCGCTTCATCCATGTTTAGCTTCAATTGAGTGGAAAACAGTCGATATCTCAGTTCCATATCTTCCGGTATGGCCGTATGTGCCTGCCGATAATATCTTTCGGCAGAATAGTATTGCCCCATTTCTTCGTGTATTTTCCCCCGGAGGATATTGGCATCCACCACTACGGCAGGTTGCGGGAATTCGGCGTCGATCCTTTGCAACTGCTGTAAAGCCAGGGCATTTTCATGTACCGCGTGCAGGCAAGTGGCATAGTTTAAAAGCATTACGGCCATCACTTCCTGGCTTAGAGGCTCTTGCAACAATTCTTCATACATTTCCCTGGCTTCGCCAAGCTGACCCTTTTCCAGTTTCAGATTCGCCTCCATATATCTCAGATAGGGCAGAAACTCCGATTCCGGATACTGAGCATAGAAATATCTTAGCTCTTCGGCAAGGGCATCGCTTTCCCCCGCTGCATAAAGCTCCGCGATGTAACGATAATCGTAGTTTTCCTGGTTGCTGGCGGCTTGGGGGCTTATGGTGCCAGCTTGCAGTGTCCAGAATAAGCAGCTTACAAGGATGATGAAAATGGTTCTTTTCATATATTATTTCTTAGCTTTTCAAGGGGATGGCAATAAACACGGTAGTCCCCTCATTAACTTTGCTTTTAATCCAAATTTTACCATGGTGGAGCTCGGCGATGCGCTGCGAAGTAGCCAATCCCAAGCCCAGGCCACTGCTCCGGTATTCTATGCTACCGCTTTTATGGGCATAGATTTCGTTCAGCTCGAAGAACTTACGGAACACATTATTCAATTGGTATTCAGGGATACCGATACCATTATCCTGCACATAAATCACCAGGCTTTCCTTTCCATTCAGTTTCTCTGGGAGGAAGGCCGATTTTCTGGCTCCGATGGTGATGTTGCCAAAATCATTAGTAAATCTGATGGCATTTAAAACCAGATTGTAGATCATTAAATGCAGGGCTTCCCAGTTAGCCGGAACTTTGGGCAAATCAGTGGCTATTTCCAGGCGAATGAACATCTTGCGTTTACGCGACAAAATCTGCACTTCCTGCTGTACCAGTTCCAGAATTTCAGAGATGGAAGTGGGTGCCATGGGAAGGCTTTCCTTCAGATTATAGCTGTTCATAGTGCTGATGTCTGTGGCAGTAAGGATTAGTTTTTTCACTGAAGTTTCGATCTTGGCGATGATCTCGTTCTTCTCCTCCGCATCTGCATATATGTTTCTTTTCAATCGGCTTACATGACCCTGCAGGGTAGTGAGAGGAGTATTTAACTCGTGAGCAACAATGGCCATGAATTCATCTTTGAGCATTTCAAAAGTATTCAATTCGCGATTTTTCTTCAGTAATTCCTCATAAAGCATGGCATTGGTTAAGGCTATGCTTATTTGCTTGAATAGCAAGCCGGTAAGCTCGGGATTAAGATACATGGCGCGGCTGTTGTCATCCATATTATCCAGATAAACGTAGCCGAAGATATTGTTATCAACGATGATGGGAGCGCAAAACAGCGTATGTAGGTGATAATCCTGTACGCTGATGGCACTCTTAAAGCGATTGTCAAGGATCGCGTTCAGCGTAAACAGGGGTTCGCGGGTGCTCTGACACAGGGATAGCGCAGTTTTGCTAAGGCCGGCGGCATTGGGTAAAATCTGTTTGGCGTTATTCAAGCGAATTTTATAGATGTTACTGCCGTTTTCTTCGGCGATAATCAGAAAGCCACGGGAACTATTGGTAAAATCAATGCAGGCGGACACGATCTCATGCTCCAGATCGGCTATCTGCACGCAGCGCATCAAAGCATGGGTGATCTGCATCAATTGATTCATTTTTTGGGTGCTTTCGGTAATGGCCAAATAATCCTGCCTACGGACAATCAGAGCTGCGAGGTGAGCCTTGATACTACGCAGAATGGATAACTCCGGCCGGGTGAAGGGTAATTCTCCATCATCATTCACGATCAAATAGCCTAAGCGTTGCGAAGCGCTGGTGAGAGGAACTATCACTAAATTGCGGCCATTCAGATGTGCCGGAATCAGGGCATCGTTTTTGAAGGCACGTTCGATATAGGGGCTAAGTTCCGCACCCACATAGCCATGCTTATCCCCATTGTAATTCTGCAAAGGACTGTAGTTCATAATCTTCTTTTCAAATTGCATCAAGCGATACTGCCAGGGAGCCAGTACGGCCTGGATGCCTTTCTGAAAGAGGAACAGCACCTTATCGGGATTGTTTACATTGGCGATGTTATAAATCAGTTCATTCAAGTTTCTGCGCAGTTCTTTGGCCCGAGGGGCAATAGGCACGGGATCAAAGCCTTGCATATCCTTAATGTGATAGAAACTGATGCGATAGAAGTTTTCCCGATCATCCGCGCTGATTCCTTCGCACGCCGCTTCAATAAGCTTTTTGTATTCATCAAAGCAGCTTGCGGCCAGCTCGTCCTGTTTCATGGCCAGCAGAATTTGAATCTTTATCTGCATCAGCTTCAAATCCAATTGATAGTAAGCATCTTCGGCCCAGGCTTTTTGATAAACTTCCACACGGCGCAGTATATCACGCAGGGGAATCTCTGGCTTCAAAAGATCCAGCTTCAGAATCATCACTTCCAGGCTGCATTGCCAATAGCGATAATTCCCCTCCTTGATAATCGGCAGCACCATTTCAATAAGCTCGGCAGCCCTTTGGATATCGCCCAGGCCATAATAACAAGTGATCTCCATCACGTAAAAAACGGCTATCGCATAGTTATTATTAATCTCTCCGGCATGACGAATGGCCAGCTTCAGTTCGCGCAGCGCCGCTTCATAATCATGATCCCACATGGCGATCAAGCTTTGCACATTGTGATAAAATTCCTCTTCGTGAAGATGGCGGTAGTTTATGTGTATATTCTTGGTAAGCAGTCTCTTTAGCTTCTTTGTATGCCCCATCTCATTCAGGTAGTAAAAATACGTCTTTACCAGAGGATTAATCTCTTTGATATCTCCGGCGATCAATTCCGGCTGCATTTCACTGATAAACTGAAAGTAATAACCAAAGCCCTTTATCTTGCTTTTAGCCAGCGCCAGATTTCGTTCCACAGATTTTAAGTACTGGGTGCTGTGCTTGGATAGCACCAGATTCCGGCATTCCATCAGCTTTTCTTCCGCGCTGCCAAAGCTACCCATTTTGATAAGTGCTTCGCCCTGATTCAAAAGCGCCAGGGCTTTGGTTATGGTAAGATTGAGCTCATCCGCATACTGATATCCCAATTCGGAATAATGCATAGAGATTACCGTGGCACCCTGTTTGAGGTAGAGATCGGAGATGTTATTGTGAATCAAACCCAAATAGCGCTTGATGTTATACCTCTTCCAGATTGATAATGCCGTATTCAGATGCTCATCGGCTTCCTCGATATTTTTCTGATCGCTGTAAAAAACCCCCAGATCATTATGCATCGCTGCCAGACGTATCAGAACCCGGGTATCGTGTTCCGAGGGCAGTTGCGCCAAAAAATCCTCGATGGTTTTAATAGCCCTGTCCGTATCATTCATTTGTGCATAATACACCGCCAAACGGTCCATAATGGCGATTTTATACTCCAACGGCAAATCCTGCCCAAGCGCCAGATCTATGTAATACTTCATCTTGGCATTATCTTCGCGTCCATAAATAAGCATCAGATAATACCACACCAAAATCTGTTGCTTACCGGTGCGAATCAGTTTGGCTGCTTTCATGAAAAGTTTCAGGGATACCGCGGGTTCTTCGGCAAGCAACTTAATGGTACCCAATAAGTAATACTTTTCAAAGAGCTCGGGAAACTTCTGCTTTCTGGATGTATCATTAGCATTCATCCCCAGCTCTTCCATCAAAAAGCCTGCCTTGTCAAAATACCCGGTGAGCTCAGTTTTCTCTTGAAAGGCATAGATATCGGAGATCATCTCCGGCAGGCTCACTTCCACATTGGGATCAAAATCCAGCTTTAAAACATTCAGAATTGCCTCATAGGCCGCATCTTGTTCGTACTCTGCGCAAAGTAAATGATACAGCTTCAAATAATACTTGCGCACACTGGAAAGATCATTGGCGAGGTATGCATTATGAATGATTCCCCGGCAAGTGCTGATATCAGTTAGTTCTTTGGTGGAATAATACTTTAGCACCCGCAGGGATACCAGAACATGCATTCTCTCCTTGCCTTCGTCATACAGCCGCTGTTTTGCTTCCAAATAGCTGAAATGGTAGTTCTTTCCTTTTTTATAAAGGATCTCATTGTAAATCGAATCATTCAAAAGAGTATAAAGCGCAGCGTCGCTGATCTTAAGGATGTAAAGGATGAGTTCACGGGTAAGAGGGGTTTGCACAATGCTCAGTTTCTGCAATAGGGCATAGTTCTCGGAAGTGAGATGGCTCATTTTGGAATAGATCAGATGCAGCAGTCTGGAACTAAGTGCATAGCTTTTTAAGGTTTCTGGCAGCTTCAGGCTTTCATCTCTGGTAATCAGCTTGCGCTGCACCATATCCGTTAGTATTTCGCGCACAAACTGAGGATTGCCTGCAGCCCGTTCATGAATTTCCCTGGCAATGTTGATGGGCACCGTGGCAAAGAGCATTCCATTCACGTAGATACGAGTTTCATCCAGGGTTAAGGGCAATACATGCATCATCACCGTGTGCTCCATCTGGTTCACCTTGTTATAATCGTTACACGATAGCACCACCAATATGCGATTGCTGATTATTGCCGAAGAAATGTAATTGATGAAATCGATGGTATAACGATGCACATGCTGAAAATTGCGAATCACAAAGATCACTGGCTTGCGAATGGAAAGCTCTATCAGCAAAATTTTAACCGCCTCGAAATCGGATTTAAGCTCGGCTTGGGTCTGCGTTACATTCTTGGCATCTTGTTCAGATTCAAAGAGATATCTTCGAAATTTAGGAGAAAAAGTGGTAAGGCTGGTAAATTTTGCCACCTCCGCTTCAGGCAGCGATTGCAGATACTCTTTGATGAGGGCAAAAAAGGCTTCATGTGCGGTTTTGGTGCAATTAAAATCAAAGATATAGTATTGCCCGCCCAGAATGTGGTAACGGAACAGCGACAGGATATTATCTTTCCCCAAGCCATCACCGCCCATCACCGTAACGATTTTACCATTGCTATGTTCCAGCGCGGGAAGAAAATCCAGCAATTCGTGTGAATATTTGTCGCGCACCAGATAGCTGCCGTTTTTCAGACGGCTAAGCAGCGACCACGAGGATGCAAAAGGATATTCCTGGTGGTGAATGCGATTGATATAGCGGATAATCTCTTCGCTACTGGAAAAACGGCTATCCGGATTTCGTTCTAAAAGCCTCAGGATAAATTTCTCCAAGGCCAAAGGAATATCCTTGTTCAGCATGCTGGGAAAATTAGGAATGAAATATTGATGTCCGCCGGTGATAAGAGCATTTATCTGATCTACGCTAAAAGGAAAACTCCCAGTCATGATGCGATATAGAATTACGCCCAATGAGTAATAATCGCTGGCCTTGGAAGCAGGCTTGCCCAGATAAACCTCTGGGGCCAGATAGGGCAAGGTACCTGAAATAATCTGATTATCCTTGCTGGTATCCACTTTGGAGAAACCATAATCTATCAGCTTGATGATTATAGATTTACCTTCCATTCTATAAAGAATGTTCTCCGGTTTCAGATCCTTGTGCAAAATCCCCTGGTCATGCAGCGCGTGCAGCGCATAACAGGTCTGCACGATAATATCATAAATCACATTCAGTTTGCTTTTAGTGAATCGGAAATTCGCCAGGGTTTTACCGTCAAAATACTCACTGATAATGTATATGTGATCGCCCACATGGCCAAAATCTACCACATGGCTCAAATTGGGATGCTCAATCTTGGTGATGTGATGCATCTCTTCCGCAGAAAAATGCGAATAGAGCTTTTCTGAGGACAGATATTGGAACAGCTTCAGCGTGTAGATATTATCGGTGCGTATGTCCTGCACTTTAAATACATTAGCCCAAGAGCCCGTTCCCAGACTCTCCAAAACTTTATAACGGTGATCAATAAACATCAATTCCCCTTGCTAAACATCTCATAGCCATGTTTCCACCTTTTGTGCACCCAAAACCACTGTTCCGGATAGCGGTGGATCATCTGGATTAATATAGCGTTAATTTCATTCAGGATAATTGGATAATTCTCTTCCTTGTCTTCCAGTTCGGGATGGAGAATCATCGGATAGAATTCAAAACGGATACGGCCATTGGGCAAGCGTGGAGCAAAACCAGGCACAATAGGAATCTGGTAACGCAACGATAGCTTGGCCACCCCCTTCCAATGCGAAGCGGGAAAGCCCATAAAATCGAGCATTAATCCCGAACCTCCAGCATTTTGATCCATCAGTATCGCCACGATGCGCTGCTGCTGCAACTGGTGAATCATATCCCGCAAACCCCGGCGCATATCGATAACCTGTAAACCGCTGCGAGTGCGTATCTTATTGGTATATGCATCAAATATCCTGTTGCGCTGCCTTTTAGTAACCACACTTAAAGGGATATCTCGAAGCGGCATCACCCGCGCAGATTCCCAACTGCCGAAATGAGCTGTGGCCAAAATTGCTCCCCTACCCAGGTTCATGGCTGCTTCCATGTGCTTAAAGTCTATCCAGTCAATTTTCTTAAGCAGCTCGTGGTCACTTAGCAGATACACCTCAAAGGTGCTGTCCGCCATATTGCGATACACATCTTTTGCAATGCGCCGACGGGACTGCATGCTCAGCTCGGGAAACACGGTAACTAACTGTTTTTCCGCTACATTGCGCCTAATCCGTAATATGTATCCCAGATACAGCACACCCCTCACCATCTGCTTGCGCATTGCTTCCGGCATGGTCATAAACAGGGCGATTAATGCCCTGAATCCTATATATTCCAGTATGTTCTGTAGCTTTTTATCTGGCACCGATTCACCTCTTCGGGATCATTTGTCCCAAGAGGCCATTATTTTAACTCCCCCGCGTCTGACAAGGAATATCTTTGCCGTTTCTACAAAAGCTCCAGTTTCTTTATAATCACGCTTTTGGGAACCACTCCCACCGAACTGTCTTTCATAGTCCCATCCTTGTAAAAGAACAGGGTGGGAATGCTCATCACTCCTTGCCTTCCAGCCAATTCGGGAAAGTCGTCCACATTTACTTTGCCAATCACTACCTCACTTTGCTCCTGGGCTATCTCTTCAATAACGGGACCCAAGATCTGGCAAGGCCCACACCATGGTGCCCAAAAATCTATCAGTACTGTTCCATTCGCGATGATCTGATCAAAATTCTGATCCGTTACTTCCTTAATCATTTTATCTCCTTAAATTCCTGATAATACTATTTCAGGATTTGTAGCTGACGATCCACATAGACCGCTGCTGATATTATAAGCGATTCCGCGATTCTGACAAGAACGAACACGGGTTTCGTTTTGCCGGATTAACTGAGCCAGGTAACCATTTTAAAACTCGTAAAACCTTCCATACACCCATGTTTGGCGCCTGTCTTTATCTGCTAAACACCCTCCAATGAAATCCTCTGGAGGTTCCTTGGAGGCATTCTTACCTTTAATCACAAGGGTAAATGGAGAATGAATGCCATACATGGGTGAAGTCGTTGCCTGGTTTAGTCGATGTGGCTTTTCCCGTTTTCTTGCTTAATTCTGGCTCTCTTTCAAACTAAGTGGGCGGAAAGTAGATTCCAGCCATGAGCCATATCCTTGTACAGGAGATGCCCATGCGATGCCCATGCAAATGCGCGGGGATCGCATGGGCATCGCACGATAACTGTTTATGTAATAATCTATTGAATCGTGCGGCTGTTTAATCCACCCGGTTTGCAAGAGAGCTTTAATTCAATGTTTAGCTGCCAAATGGACTACACGGTGTCCCGGTGGATTTGCTGAAGTCCATGCCGCCTTGAAACCAGAATGTATGAGCCTATTTTCTTTCCAGATAACACGTTCTGAGCCCTTCTCAAATTCTACAGAATATCTATGCCTAAGTAAGAAAGGATATTAATCTTCTCTATAGAAGGAACTTACTATTTTTTTTGGTAATAGTGGTATATATGCTACAAATTCCAGGGCTTTAGCTTTTAGTTCTTCGCCGCTGCCGTTATTTGTAACCACCAGATCAACTACCCTCTGCTTATCTTCATCGTCGATTTGGAATTTACCGCGTTCGCCAGGTGCTTTGCCATCTCTGGACACAATACGGGAATGGCGCAGAGCAGCGCTAGCATACACCAGAATAATGAAATCAAAGCAATCCTGCAGCCCTGCCTCAAATAGTAAGGGCACTTCAAAAATCAGGCATTCTGCGTCGCTTTGAGCCACAATCTCATCCATGTCCCGAAGCACCAGGGGATGAAGCAACGCATTTAAAGCCTGCAGCTTGGCTTCGTCCCTGAAAACGATTTCAGCCAGGCGCTGGCGATTGATGCGCCCCTCAGTCTGGCCCGAATCAATAATGTCATTGCCAAAGCGCTCTACAAGCTTTTCGCGCAAGGAGGGATCATCCAATCGGTTGCGAGCCAGCAAGTCCGCGTAATACACCGCCAGGCCCTCAGCTTCCAAAGCCTTGCAAAAAGTACTTTTACCGCTGCCGATATTACCCGTTACGCCAATGATCAAGGGTCGTTTACTTGGCGGCATCGGTGATAATCTGCATCAGTTCTTCAAAAACAACATTGGATTTAATGGTACCGGCCTGAGCAACGGAAACCTGCCCTGATTGTTCGGATACAATGATGGACACTGCGTCTGACAGCTCGGTGATACCTATCCCCGCAAGGTGGCGGGTGCCAAATTTGCTTACATACTCAGGTTTGCGGGATAGGGGAAGCACTACCTTGGCTGCCATGATCCTTTCGTCGCGAATGATGATGGCTCCGTCATGTAATACGCCTTTGGTATTGAAAATAGCCAGAATCAGGCGCATGGACAGTGCTGCATCAAGCAGTTCTGCGCTTTGGATGTATTCGTTTAGTTTACGTTTGTTTTCCAGTACGATCAAAGCTCCCGTCTTGCGAAAACTCATGGAGGATACTGCCTCGATAAGCGGAGTATAGAGAGAGCTCTTTTCTTGTTTGCGAAAGGCCATTCCCAGTTCTTTGGGGAGATTGATGCGGGATAAAATGGAGCGCAATTCCGGCTGGAAGATAATCACCACCGCGATAATCCAGTAATTGCGAATCGCCGTAAGCAGCGAACTGACCACCTTGAGATCGAATACCAAGGCCAAAAAATAGAGCACCATAAGAAACAGCAAACCCCATAATACTTGATAGCCGCCGGATTTACGTACTATCAGCAGCGATTGATAGATTAAAAAGGCGATCAGTACTATATCGACAATATCTTTGAAACGGGGTATTAAAAATGACATGATGCGAACCTCTCCTCCTGGGCAATGGCGATAAAAACTTTTGCAAATTGCAGATGCGCAGCCACATCATGCACCCGGACAATTTCCACATGCTTCATAATTGCCCATGCCGTGGCAGCCAGACTTCCCCCCAGGCGTTGCATGGGTTCGCTGGGATGAAGCTCATTAATAAAGCGTTTGCGGCTGGCTCCCAATACTATGGGAACTTCCGGAGCATACAGTGCCTGAAGATTGGCAAGCAGGGCCAGATTGTGCTGCAGATTCTTCCCAAACCCGATTCCCGGATCGATCATAATGTTTTTTAGCTGTATACCACGCTTTACACAGCTGGAAATCAGCTCAGTGAAATACACCTGAATTTCTTGAATCACATCAGTATAATGAGGATTATGTTGCATGGTTTCAGGCGTTCCCTGCATGTGCATAAGGATAACTTTCACCTGGGGATGATCGCGTAGTAAGTTCATCATTTCGGGATCATAACTAAGTGCAGAGATATCATTTATAATCTCTGCTCCCAGGTCTATGCACCTCCGGGCAACTTCAGCCTTGCGAGTGTCGATGGAACAGCAGATTTGGGGATGGCGGCTTTTGATGGCCTTTAGCACTGGTATAATCCTTTCCAATTCTGTTTCTATGGGTACAGGCACAGCTCCGGGACGGGTGGATTCAGCGCCGATATCGATGATTTCGGCCCCTTCGGCAATCAGCTTATCTGCATGAATTAATGCATCATGGGGATCCAAATACAAAGCTCCATCGGAAAAAGAATCCTCCGTGAGATTGAGGATGCCCATAAAGCGAGGTATTTTCAAGGTTTTACTCAGATCATTCATTGGTGATAAATCTACATCTGATGCGATAGACTTTATCTGCAGCATAAGCTTTACGAAAGCCAAATTTCCACTCGGGCAACACCTTGCGAACCGCTTCCACATAAGCTGCAGAGGAAAATGAAATTACATTCACGCTACTTGGCACTACCATACCCTGGCGGGATAAACGGAATTCCAGCAAAACTTCTCCATCCTGAGTTGGCACGATCTGGGGTTTTAGCTGCTGGATTACATAGGCATCGCCGCTACCCGGTTCCATAGCTGAGGAAAAGCCCATGTTTCCTCCCGGAACATTGCTACCCAAGTCTTTCAAAGCACTGCTTCCCAAGCTACGGTTGATCCCCGGAGAACTGGTTGCTGCGGGCTTGCTTGCCGAGGGACGTTCTATGGGACTTTCAACAATACGCTGCGGGGATACGCTGGCTTCGCTGGCTGGAAGAGGACTTTGCGTTGCCAGAGCATCATGGGAATCTGAAATTACGCTATTTGCAGAATTGGCCTGTGGCACCCCTTGTGCAGCGGGATTTTCGGACAATAACCCCGGAGTGGGCATCTCCCACGTAAACTGGTGCCAGGTGTAGGTTAAATGCGGTTTGATTACATACAGCGAGCCCAGCAGGATAATTAATAAATGCAGCACCAGGGAGATGCTGTAGCCATTGATCAACTTGCTAGAAGCTTTGTTATTCATGCTATCTTTTCTGTTGTAGTCTGGCCGCGGGTTCGGTGGCCACAAAGATTCTTTCATAGCCGGCTGATCTGATTAAATCCATCAGATTAATCAGCTTTTGCACCTGAACCTTATCCTCAGCAGAGATGCGAACCACTTGTTCTCTATCTTTATATAGCTGTTTCAGTTGCATCTCCAGCTCGGAAAAACTGATCGCCTTATCCATGAAGAACAGGCGACCATCGCTGTAATAGCTTATCTGCAGGCTTTGATTGGTTTGACGGATACCTGTGGAAGAGCCCGGAAGCTTGATCGGCAAACCTGTTTGACTAACGAAATTGGACGTGATGAGCAAAAACAACAGCAGCAGAAAGATCACATCCGTCATGGAAATCAGCATCGTTGCCGTGATCTTTTGTTTGGAAACGCGCAGCTTCATTGGCCACCGGAACTAAGTTCCTGATACTTAATGATATATTCCACGGCGCTGTCCTGCATGTCCTTAACGATATTTTCCAGATTCTGCACCAAATCGTTATAAAAAATAATAACCGCGATCCCCACTACAAGCCCACCAATGGTGGTTAACAAGGCTTCCCAGATGCCCCCGGAAAGCATGGAAATATCCACAGTGGTCTGGCTACTAAGCTGTATCTTCATGAATACTCTCACCATGCCGATCACGGTGCCCAAAAAGCCAATCAATGGAGCAATCGCGGCAAAAGTGGATAGCCAGCCCAAGCCTTTTTCCAGCTCATGCAATTGCATATTAGCGCTTGATTCCATGCTTTGATTTATCAGCTCCAGCTTGGTGGTAGAGCTATTGAAAAGCTTGTTCAGCATAATACCCAAAGGGCTGCCCTGAGCGCTTGAATCAAGCGCAGTTCGGATCCCATTGAGGCTGTTATGATGCTGCAAAGTATCGCGCAGCGCAGCATTGGACTTTCTTACCTTACGTAGCTGCAGATATTTCTCGATGATGATACCGATGGCGATTACCGATATCAGCAAGAGCACAAACATCAGTAAACCACCACGGATAAACAGATCTAGTAAAGACATTTACCTCATCCTGTGTGTAAAACAGGGAATCCAGGCTGAGGGTTCAACCTGGATTCCATTTCTTGTTAAAATACTCTTGCCAGGTTGTTTATGCGTGCTGTTCCTGGAAGGTTTTCATAAATTCTGCCAGGGCGTACGCGGCATTCAAGGGAAGGGAATTATAGGTGGAAGCACGGCATCCGCCTACATCGCGATGGCCTTTCAGGCCTATCATGCCAAGCTTTTTAGCTTCACTGATAAACAGGGCTTCCAGCTCTTCGGAGGGCAGGCGGAAAGTGATGTTCATCAAGGAACGGCTGTCCTTGTCCACCGTGCCTTTGTAGTAACCATTGGAGGCATCGATGGCATCGTAGATATACTTGGCTTTGGCGATGTTATTGGCTTCTACCTTATTCAAGCCGCCGTATGCTTCGATCCATTTCAGCACCAGGCCGATCAGGTAAATGGTGAAAGTGGGAGGAGTATTGTACATGGAACCATTCTTGGCATGGATTTGATAATCCAGCATGGTGGGCAAATTGGCGGCTCCGGTAGCCAGGAAATCCTTCTTTATCAATACAACCACGCATCCTGCGGGACCCACGTTCTTTTGGGCTCCGGCATAAATCATCGAATACTTTTGTACATCTACAGGCTTGCTCATGAAGTTTGAGCTCATATCGGCAATCAAAGGCACACCGGCAGGAACGTCCGGATCGGTTTTCCATTCGGTTCCAAAGATGGTGTTATTAGTGGTGATATGCAAATAGGCAGGATTTTCGGAAAGCTGCCAGGTTTTGGGAATATAGCTGAAATTACGGTCTTCGGAAGTGGCAGCCACGTGTACTTGTTTACCAAGCTTCTTGGCTTCGCTGATGGCTTTTTTAGACCATTGACCAGTATTGATGTAATTGGCAATCTTGCCTTCGTGGGCAAAGCTCATTGGCACCATCAGGAATTGCATGCTGGCTCCGCCTTGCAGGAATAGCACTTCCCAATCGTCGCCAAGCCCGTAGATACGCTTCACGGCGGCATAAGTTTCATCGATGATGGCCTGATATTCTTTGCTTCTGTGGCTCATTTCCATTACGGAAAGCCCCATCCCTTTGTAATTAAAGAGATCGGCCTGAGCTTCGCGTAACACTTCCTCCGGCAATACCGCAGGACCTGCGTTAAAATTGTGTACACGTTCCATTTGTATCCTCCTGGATAGATTTTTTATTATGAGGGCTATTATTAAATTCCTCATTTTTCAGGCAAGTCTTTTTTTCATGGACAGATTTTATTATTGACTGATATTAGGGCTCCAAGGAAGTGAACTGAGGATGTAATGATATGATACATGAGATATTAGATAAGTACACTGTGGTATTGGCCTCGGCTTCCCCACGCCGGAAGGAAATCTTCGGGCTTTTGGGAATTAAAGCCCAGGTCTTTGCCGCGGATATTGCAGAACCTTTAACAAACGACGCTCCAGAAGCGCAAGCCATACTGCACGCCCGAAACAAAGCCCTCTTCAGTGCTCATAAGCTTGGCAGAGAAAGCCTTATCGTTGCAGCAGATACCGTGGTTGCCATTCATGATCAGGTTTTGGGTAAACCCGCTGATCTTGGTGAAGCCCGCCTTTATTTGAGCAAGCTCTCCGGACATTATCATCATGTTTACACCGGAATCTGCATTTGTCATAAGGGCAAGCTGCTTACTGGTTACGAATGCACCAAAGTGAAATTTGCATCTTTAAGCCCCTGCGAGATTGAAGCTTACCTTGCCACGGGAGAACCCATGGACAAAGCTGGAGCTTATGGCATTCAAGGCTATGGAGCCCAATTCATCTCCAAAGTGGAGGGCTGTTACTTTAATGTAATGGGCTTCCCCATCCGTAAATTCTACACAATGCTCCAGGATTTTCTGGAAGGAACTTATGAAACTGCTTACTAACGCAAAAATATGGCATAATGGCACCTTTAAAGATTTTTCCCTTCTTATTAATGGAGCAAAAATCGAAGCTCTGCTGCCCGCAGCTTTCATTCCGGGATCAGAGGTGCAAGTTATAGATTTGCATAAAGGCTACGTATATCCCGGCTTTATCGATACCCATACCCATAGCTTTGAAGGGGGATTATATTCTCTGGGAGTAGACCTCAGCAGCGTGAAATCCATCCCGGAAGTGCTTGCATTGCTTGACGGTGCCTATCATAAGGACGATGGCTCCAGCCTCATTTTCGCCTGGCAGTTTGACGAAACCACCATCCCTGAACAGCGCTTCCCCACTCTGGCAGAACTTGATTCTGTCTGTCCCCACCGGGCTTTAGTGCTCCGGCGCATCGATGGACACTCCTGCATTCTGAATAGCTTTGCCCGCCTGCTTTTACCCCGGTTACCCTCATCCGACGAAATCTACCGGGGTGGGGACAATGACCAGGCCGTTCATTTCTTTCATAAAAGCCTTAGCGACGAAGTAGTCTTGAACGCCTATCAGCATGCTGCAGCCATTGCCCTCAAAGGCGGCTTCACGGGTATTCACACCATGGTTGGCGATGCAGACCAAAGCATCAATCACCTTCCGTTGTTGATGGCTAATCTTCAGCAATTTCCCATTACTTACACCCTCTATCCCCAATCCTTTAACCTTCATGCTGCCTTGGAGATAGCTTCGCCTCGCATTGGGGGATGTATTTTGGCTGATGGCTCCATCGGCTCAGAAACCGCCGCCCTTAGCAGTCCTTACCTTGGTAAAACCACTTCTGGATACCTATGCCACTCCGATGATTTCTGGCGGAGTTTTATCACCAAGGCTCACCAGCACAATATGCAGGTAGCAGTGCACTGCATCGGGGATGCCGCAATTGCTCAGATAAACAACATTTATAGAGAGCTGCAGGATAGCGATCCCAAAGACCTCCGCCACCAGTTGATCCATTGCGAAATCACTCCGGACTGGTTGATTGAGGATATTGCCGCTTCACAAGCAGTTCCAGTGATGCAACCCAATTTTGATTTGTTGTGGGGTGGTGATGAAGGATTCTACAGCCGTAAACTTGGTTTACAGCGCAGCCGGCAGATGAATCGCCTGGCTACCTTTGCCAGACATGAAGTGAGAATAACCGGGGGTTCAGATTGGTATATCACCGCTTTGGATGCAGCCATGTCCATTCGAGCCGCCATGCGTCATCATCATCCGGCAGAGAGACTTTCCCATGCCCAAAGTGTGGATATCTACACAACCAATGCAGCTTGGCTTTCGCATAACGAGCAAACCAAAGGCCGCATTGCTACAGGCTATGATGCGGATTTAACTGTCTATAGTCATGCCCTGGACGATTTTGCCAACGATCCCCAAGTGCTACAGGTATATACAAATGGAGAGTGCCGCTATTATGCCCAGTAGCTTTTTCCCTGATACCCAAAAAATCGATGAAGTGATTTCCCTGGAACTACAACTGCATCCCCTCTCCAGACCAATTGATATGTATAAACTTCTCATCCAGGCAGCTTTGGGACCCGGGCATCTGATCACCGATCCCCTCCAGGTGAAGAACAACCTGATATCTGAAATGGAAGATGTAACCCTATGCAATGATATATGCTTCCAATCTCTGGACGCAGGGCACGGATACATCCGTTATTACCTCAGCAATTTGCTTCCATATAAGGCTGTATCCGCACAGCGCCTGGAACAAAAAGCCGGAGAACTGGCCACAGCTATGATCGCATCCTGCGCCCTGCAAAACCCCACTCAAGATCTTAGTGCACTTTGGCAAGAGCAGTTACCTCTTATCACAAAACGCATCACCGCCTCTGAAAAAGAGTGGCAGGAGGTTTTGCACTTTGCCGAGAACAGACTCATCCCCAGCCACAGCATCATTTATAGAACTGCATACAGCCCCCATTACCGGGTTATCAGAGCAAGCTTAATGCCAAAAAAGGATACTTTATGAAACAGATCCGCGTCCGTTTTGCCCCCAGTCCCACCGGATACTTGCATTTAGGTGGATTGCGAACCGCTCTTTACGATTTTCTCTTCGCCCGCGCCACGGGAGGAAAGTGCATTCTGCGTATCGAAGATACCGATCAATCACGGGAAGTTCCCGGTGCCGTGGAAAATTTGAAATCTACCTTGCACTTGCTGGGCGTAGATTTTGACGAAGGCCCGGAGATTGGTGGTGACTATGGGCCTTACATACAGTCCCAAAGGCTTCCTCTTTATCAAAAACACGCAGAGGAACTGGTGCAAAGCGGTCATGCTTACCCCTGTTTTTGCGATGCAGAGACCCTAAAAACCATGCGCGAAGAGCAACAGGCAAAAGGGGATTTCGTAAAATACGATCGCCGCTGCCTTGCCCTGAGCAAAGATGAAGTACAGGCACGAATCAGCCATGGCGAGAAGCATGTGATTCGCTTGAAAATGCCCGATGATTACCGCTTCCAATTCGATGATGTGATTCGTGGACACGTGGAAATGGAGGCCGCACAATCGGATGATCAGGTATTAATTAAAAGCGATGGCTTCCCCACATATCACCTCGCTGCCACCGTGGATGATCACTATATGCAGATTTCCCACGTGATCAGGGGAGAGGAATGGCTTTCCAGCACTCCCAAGCATCTTTGGCTATACAAATGCCTGGGGTGGGATACCCCGCAGTGGGTGCATCTGCCTTTAATTCTAAATCCTGATAGAACCAAGCTGAGCAAACGCATGAATGATGTATCCGTAGAAAGTTATATTACTAAAGGTTACCTTAAAGAAGCGCTGATTAACTTCGTGGCATTACTGGGTTGGCATGCTGCCGATGACCGGGAATTGTACTCGCTGGAAGAGCTTTGCAAGGCCTTTTCTCTGGAACGGGTGAATAAGGCCGGTGCAGTATTTGACCTTACCAAGCTCGATTGGATGAATGGGCAATACCTTCGCGATCTGCCTTTGGAATTAATTGCCGAACGATGCTCTCCCCTATTTCATGATGCAGGTTTAAACACAAGTGATACCACCAAGTTTTATAAAGCTTTGGAAGCTGCCAGACCACGCTGCACCCTGCTTTCGGACCTTGTAGATTATTGCCGGATGTTTTATGCTCCTGTTGTTTTGAAGCCTGAAGACGCCCAAAACCTGAAGCAGGAAGCGAATCAGAAAGTGCTGAACTGGTTTTTACATGAGCTCCCGGATGCCGATCTCAATTCCCATGACAGCATTAATGACCTGGTGAATAAAGCCATCACCGAAACGAATCTTAAAGGCAAGTCCTTTTATACACCTCTGCGACTGGCTCTATTGGGGCAACCCCATGGTCCCGATCTGCCCACCACTTTCATGGTTTTTGGCAAAGATGAGCTTATCCAGCGGCTGCAGAGATTTATCGAACTGAACGTAGATTAAGCAGGATATTGTTAGCGTTGCAGATTCATTTCCACATATCTTTATTCCATAATGCTTAAGCTCGCGTTTCCCATGCGATCCCCGGGCACTTGCATGGGCATTGCATGGGCAAGCTGTGGGAATCATTTATGGAAGCCATCTCTGAATTTTCTTGAATTTACTGCCGTAAGGACAGGTTTTATGCAAAAACATTTCTGAGACTGTTAAAACTTACACTGGTTTAACTAAGGATCCCACAGGAAAAAGTTTCGGAGCTGAGATATACAATATCAGGGCTTTCCAAGGCATTGATACTGCCACCATGAGGGCTGTAAAGATTTGATAATCACTCAGGATACAGTTTCATTAGCTCGAGATTAACTGGAAAATTATCCACAGAGAAAGTTGTGCTTTCAGGAAGACCACTCCTTTTTGCTTGACAAGCTTGCTGTACTTTAAAAAGGTGAAACTTCTGCGTGCCGAAGTGGTGAAACAGGTAGACGCAGTGGACTCAAAATCCACCGGGCATTAGCTCATGCCGGTTCGATTCCGGCCTTCGGCACCAAGTTTTATAAGGAGTACCCAAGGTTTGTACTTGTTATTCCCAGGGCGGTCAAATTTTAAATTGTGAAAAAGGCGTGATCTGATTGGTATTTACTCAAGCCCCAGTTAGATTATATGGCAAAGATGATTATTTCAGACCATTTTTTTGGGGTCTGAAGATTACATATGTAACCTGTGGAGGTTTAAGTGTTTAAAAACCATATGGTGCTAGTCGGAGTCCTGATAATGCTCGGGATGCCGCTCCTGCTGTCCGGGATTTCTCAAGGATCCCTGTTGTTTCTGACCTTTGAACCAGGTGCTCGTGCCAATGGCATGGGGCGTTCCTATACTGCCATCGCCGATGATGCTTA
The DNA here is from genome assembly GCA_964609575.1 of uncultured Candidatus Cloacimonas sp. Classification (GTDB taxonomy): domain Bacteria; phylum Cloacimonadota; class Cloacimonadia; order Cloacimonadales; family Cloacimonadaceae; genus Cloacimonas. The sequence goes on along the minus strand of CAZSST010000003.1, from coordinate 6,572 downwards.
CGGTATGTGGTGGAATCCCGGTGCCACGGCTTTCAATCGTAAAGCTCAATTGGCCGGAACCCATATTCCCTGGATGCAAGGCTCGGGTCTGGATGATATGTTCTATGAATACCTAGGCTGGAATCAGTATTTCTATGGAATTGGTAATCTAAATGCCCATGTAGTGTGGCTGGATGCTGGAACGCAAATGGCAACCGATCCCAATGGCGATCCCGAAGGCGAATTTCATAGCTTTGACGTGGCCGGTGCTTTTGGCTACAGCTATGAAGTTGTTCCCGAAAAGGTCGGGGTAGGCGGAAACTTCAAGCTCATCTACTCATATCTGGCTCCCAGTATCAGCATCACTGAAAATGAAGGCAGTGCGTTCACTTTCGGTTTTGATGTTGGTGCCAAATTCAAAGATGTGGGAGTAAAGAACCTTGATATGGGTGTGGTGATGCAGCATATCGGTCCGGATGTAACCTTTGTGGATCAATCTCAGGCCGATGCTGCTCCCATGACTTTCCGTGCCGGCGTAGCATACACGGTTTTGGATGATCAAATGGGTAAGCTGTTGGTTACTGCTGATGCCAGCAAGATTCTGGCCAATGAAGATAACTTGTTCCAACGCTTCGTTACCGGATGGAAGCATTTCGACGAAACCATCTACGGTGGTGGCGCGGAATACACCTATCTGCAATTGATTTCCTTGCGTGGTGGATACTATTACGACAAAGCAGGCGAAGTTACCGGGGCAACTTTCGGTGCCGGCGTTCAATACAAATTCGATAATCGCTACAAACTCACTGCGGACTTTTCCATGGTTCCCGGCGGTGGATTGGTGGACTTTAATAAACTCTTTTCCCTGGGCTTCGAATTTTAGGCTCTCGGATATTATATTACCGGGGTTCAGAGTAATTCTCCGGACTCCGGTAATCATTTTCTCAAAAATAGGCTAAATATGAAACTACGGTTTCTGCTCCTGTTGATTGCAGTGATGCTGTTAAGCAGCGTGGAAGGGCAAAAACTTGTGCTGAGCAAAGGCACTATGTCCCGCCAACCCAAGCGCCATCCCTACACCAAGTTATTGAATAAGGCTCCCCTGCAGGCTGCAGATGCCAAAGATCCCAATTTCAACCGCCTGTTGGTGATTCTGGTAGATTTTTCGGAAGAAACTATAGACGATCCATTCACAACCGGAAATGGCAAGTTTCAGATGGAAGCTGATCCCACCTATCTTTATTCCATTGCTGCTCCACCTCACAACCGCCAGTACTATGCTGCCAATCTGGAAGCCATGAAATATTACTACAAGGCGGTTTCTGCCGAGTCATTCCAGCTTTCCTACGATATTTACCCCCAAGATAAAACCGCCTACACTCTTCCCCACTCCATGGGATATTACATGGCTCCCAATGCCAGTTCCGAGCTTTTCGTAGCCCGTATGGAAGAGTATTTTAAAACTGCCTTTGAAACTGCCGATCAGGATGATCCGGAAATAGACTTCGGCAGCTATGCGCATTACATGATAATCCATGCTGGATCGGACTGGCAGCATGATATAATGGGAGATACTCCCTCCGATCTGCCTTCTTTCTTCATCCGCACTGGAAGCGGAAAAGAAGCTATCGTAGATGAAGGCAACACCCTGATCTCGCATGCTTGCAACGTTCCCGCCACCATCTCGCAGGATTTTTATAGCGATGATTCCGGGGAACAAGTGGTGCATTTTGGGTATGGAGCCCTAAACGCAGTTATCGCTCATGAATTTGGCCATTCGCTGGGCTTTGTTGATCTGTATAATGTGCAAAACTACCGGCCTGCTGTTGGCGTTTTTGATATCATGGACAGCGGGGGCTCCGGAATGCTATTGGATTATCTGCCTAATAACGAATTGGTGGCTGTGGAAGGGATTTTACCCACTTTACCCGGGCCCTTTTCGCGGGAATTGGTTTTTGGGGAATTTTATAAACAGAGGGGCTATACACGCATATTCGATGATTGCCAGCTGCAAACTCCCCTGCCCTTGCAGGCAATATCAGCCATTCAGAACCCCAATAAACCCCTTCCTCATACCTATCAACTGCAAATCACCCCCAGTGAGTATTTGCTGTTGGAAAATCGCAGCGTTGATCCGGATGGCGATGGTGGTACGGCAGTTTATACCACTTTGGATAGCAGAGTGGTGCTATACCCCACTGCCGCAGACGATAGCCAGAACAATCCCACCTACGAGTATGACTACCTTCTACCCTCTTTTCAAAATTCCAATGGAGCTGCCATTGGCGGTGGCATGCTTATTTGGAGGATAAATCGGGATGTTATCTATCAGGAAGGTCAGTACCTAAATGACGGAACCTGGCTGAGCAACTTCGATAATAATACCATCAATACCGATCCTTCCCGCTTGGGAGTTCAGGTGATAGAGGCAGATGGGCTGAATGACCTGGGTAATTACTACTCCTCATATTGGACGGGAACGCCTTATGAATATTTTCATGCACACAAACCCATCCTCGCAAACGATGGCAGCTTTGTTTCCTGGGCGCAAACAGACTGGCGTCCGGCCTTTGATTCTGGAACCGAACCCCGCCTGGAAAACAGCCAGGGTTATGCCGCCCTGTTTGGATTAAGCGATATCAGCAATCCCCAAAGCACCATGACTTTTCAGTTTGATACTGCAGTTTTCTCCGGCATTCAAAAGTTTAGCTTGAATCATTCCCAAGTAATTCCCACCGATATCATCAGAACCGGATTTAGCGACATTAACATCCCTTTGCTAAGCACCATCCAACAGAATCTGCTAAGTTTGAATGGTGATTTCTGGGAAGACCTGATGGGTGATTACAATTACCCCTATCCCCGCCCGGAATTAAAGCCCCAAATAGTGGATAATAATGCCGATGGTTACCAGGAAATAGTTACTGTGCAAGGCCGAACCCTTCTTTTTCATGATTATGCCGATGTGCAACAAACCCAGCATTTACTAAACTTCCCTGAAGATATTTCTACCGTTCCGTTACCTTTGGGAAACAGCTTGTTTGTCACCACTGCCAGCTGTTTATATCGCATCGATGATTACGAAGTTACCTTATGCATAGATAAAAGCGGAATCAAGAAACTTGCCGGAGGGGAAGATCAGCTGATTGTGCTGGGAACAGATTTCCTTAGCATCTTGAATGCCCAAACTTTAAGCTCCGGAGCACCTATCAGCCTTCCCGAAGCTTGCGGTCTGTACGAACCCATTATCTATAGCAATACCTTAACCATGATAGATATGAGCATATATATAATGGCTGATTCCGGAAACATTTACCGCGCCCATGGTGATGATCCACTTCAAAAAATCTTCACTAACAGAGACTCCGGAACCCCGGGTCAGCTTGGCCTTGGCAGTTTCAGCCAGCTTTCTCCGGTGCTTTTCTTTGGCATCGGCACCCAGCTTTATGCGCTTAATTCCGAAGGTTCGCTTATTCAAGGTTTCCCTGTTGATGCTCCTCATCCTATATCAGGCAGCGATAGCCCCCTATGCCTTATCCTGAACGATGAAAACCTGCTCTATTACCCTCTGGAAGCCTTGGGATACCTTGCCGTTTCCGAAACGGGAAGAATGGCACCTGAATATTCATGGGGACGCATTGCTAACGGTGGCTTTGATCACCTGTATTATCACGCTGCCAATCAAAATCTGTACTGGTATTATCCCGACGGCAAATCACATTTTTACATTCACAGTCTCTCAAGCCAGGCTACTAATCCCATTGTTTACGCGGGATACCGTAATGCCGGAAGCGGCTTCTTTGCTCACCCATTTTACGATCACAGCCTCAGTGATACAAGTTTTAGGGCCTATGTGTATCCCAATCCCGTTAAACGCCCCAATTACAAGCTGCGTATCGAAAATGCCATTGGTAAAACCGAGATGAAGATATATGATATAAGCGGGGTGTTACTTTCTTCCAGGCAGCTTCCTTCCTCGCAAAACAGCTATCACGATCTGGAATTGGACGCTTCTGGGCTTAGCTCTGGAACCTACATTCTTACGGTTAAAAATAACGGACGGCAGCGGCAGATTAAATTTGCCGTTCAGAAATAAGCGAATAAGATATTATGGGAGTTGGTTATGAATAAACTTATCGCACTTGCTCTATTACTGGTAACGCTGGTCAGCCTGGCCGCACAGACCAGCGATATTGATGCGTGGCTGGATGATCCTGCCTCGAAACCCAGTAAATCCAAGCAGGATTCTCTGCTTACAAACGATTTGATCACCGTTAACTACGGCAAAAAAGATGCCCGCTTAGCCATGGTAATGTCCATGATTCTCCCTGGTGCAGGACAGTTCTACGCCGACAAAAGCTCATTGACCACCTACATTTTCCCCGTGCTGGAGCTATCCTTTATCGGTGGTATGATCTATTTTAATAGCCAGGGGAACGATAAAACCGACAAGTATGAAAAATATGCCAATGGTGAAACGATCAGCTACCAGGTGGGCGAAATGGCCGAAGCCTATGTGGGGCCACGGTACAACCGCGGTTTTCAGCAACAGGTTCAGGAAGCCTTGCGCAATCTCAATCCCGTAGATATTTATGATATAACCTATTGGAGATTAGATAGTAACAATTCCCAGCATTTCTATGAAGACATCGGTAAATATCCCCAATACGTATTCGGTTGGGTGGATTGGTACTATCGATTTGCCACGGATATTGAAGGGAACTACGTTTCCGCAAATGTAAACTGGGATCACGTGAATGGCACCGACAGCCCCAATATGGTGTGGATTGGCAATAAACCTTTGTGGGGAGACAATATGGAGATCACCATCCCTGCCGATACTCACGCCGCCAGTGCCATGCGCAAAGAGTACATTAGAATGCGGGACGATTCCAAATCTGATTATGCCAATGCCCGAATTTTCACCTTTGCCCTGGCTGCCAATCACATTTTCAGCGGATTGGATGCCCTTCGGCTTACTCGCAAGGTTAATCGCGCTTCCATCACTCAAAGCGCTCCGAGTATGAACATTTATGCAGCCGATCATCATGGCACGCTTACTCCCATGCTGGGAATGAAATGGCAGTTCTGAGAACCATAATCCTCCTGATTCTATTTAGCTTGCTATGCACCGCAGCTTTGGCGTTGCCGCGCATGGCCTATGTGGGAGCATCGCTGGCAGTTCCGGGTGGAGGAGAAATGCTTTTGGGCCGCGAAACCCGGGGAGGCACGCTTATGGCTGTAGATATGCTTGCCATATATGCTTTTATCGCCACTAACAGGGAGATCGACCACCAGCAGGAAAAGTACAAGAATTATGCCCATGAGTTCGCCGGAGTGCCCATAGATATGCCGAATAATCATTACCAAGCTGTGCAAGATTACATTAGCAGCGATTATTATAATAACATAATCACTATGATGGGGCGAAATTATTATCTGATATCCAATTACGATCCCGAAGCCTATGAACAGTATCTTGCTGCCAATATCTACACCGGAGAAGAGCAGTGGAGATGGGATAGCGATGATAACTGGAACACCTATAAGAAAATGCGTAAAAGAGTGCAAAAGACCAAGATGAACCATAGCCTCTCTTTGGGAATAATGCTTTTAAATAGAGTGGCCAGCGCCATCGACAGTGCTATTCTCTCACGTCGCGAAGGCAAGGTAATTATTTACTTCACAAATTCCGGCTACACGGGTGTGATGCTTAATCTGGCCCACAATTTTTAGGGGAATCACTTGAAAAGAATTTTTCCACTGCTTATCCTGATAATGCTTAGCTGCAGCCTATTTGCGGAAAACCGTGGCTTGGGCTTGCTTCGTTCATTGGCCCTGCCTGGCTATTCACAAGTGAAAAATGGCCACAACTATGGCTATGCCATGATGGCTTCAGAACTTGCCACCATCGGTTCCTACATGTACATGAATCAGGAATCTGACGCCCTGATGCACGAATCGTACGAATATGCGATCAAATTTGGCCATGTGAATCCCGGCGATTATGATCCAGAATTTTACTACAATCTTTCCCGTTATGACAGCAGCGGTTTCGATGCCAATGGCTATAACGCCATGATACGCGCTGAGGCCATGGAAAATTTCCCCTACGACCCCGTGGCCCAACAGAATTATATCGATACTTACAGCTATAAAGATGATCGTTTCTGGAATTGGGATTCAACCGATAATCGCCGGCATTTCAATAAACTGCGCAACAAAAGCGACGATTATGAAGATTATGCCAAGGTAACCATGGGCGTTATCATCCTCAATCACCTGGTTAGTGCGGTGGATTACATGCGCTTTTCCGCCCGCGAAAGAAATTCCCATGTTTCCTTCCGCTACGTTAAAAAAACGCCCATGATGTTCCTTACCTACAAGTGGTGAAGATAAACTCCATAAGACCTTAATCACTGCTCGATATCAAATCAAGCGGGTAAGCAACAAATAAGAAAACCCGTCATCCCTGCGCAGACGCCAGCCGTCATCCCAGCTCAGGAGAATGTGTGAAAACACTTTTCATTATTACGGTCTTTGGCCTTCATAAAGACAGAATTCACTAAGAACATGAGATTTGGGTGGGGCAG
>CAZSST010000002.1:41256-44765 GCA_964609575.1 uncultured Candidatus Cloacimonas sp. | reverse complement strand
GGTCAAAAGCTTATTGCCAATTTCCTCTTAAAAGTGGCTAAGTTAAAGCCGGATTGGAACGCTGAGTCCTTTGTGGAATCTGCGCTTGCCTCTATCCGCAAGGAAGTGGGTGAGAAACAAGTTATTTTGGGGTTAAGCGGGGGAGTAGATTCCTCTGTGGCAGCCACGCTGCTTTACAAGGCCATTGGCAGCCAATTGATCCCCATCTTTGTGGATAATGGCCTGATGCGTTATGCGGAAGCGGAGCGAGTGAAGGAGATGTTCTCGGGCTATCCTGAGCTGAAGATCAGATTTGTGGATGCGGGAGAGGTTTTTCTTACAAGGCTGGCGGGCGTAACCGATCCGGAAACCAAGCGCAAGATCATCGGTGCCACCTTTATCGAAGTTTTTGAAATAGAAGCTGCAAAGCATACCCAGGCAGAGTTTCTGGCACAGGGAACTTTGTATCCTGATGTGATCGAAAGTGTTTCCGTTTCTGGGCCTTCGGTTACCATTAAAAGCCATCATAATGTAGGTGGCCTGCCCGAAAAGATGAAGCTGAAACTGATAGAACCCTTGCGTGAGCTTTTCAAGGATGAGGTGCGGGAGGTTGGAGCTTGTTTGGGCTTGCCTGAAACTTTGATTGGCAGGCATCCTTTCCCGGGCCCCGGCTTGGCAGTACGTATCATTGGTGCTGTGGATGCCCAAAAAATAAAGCTATTGCAACAAGTGGATGAGATATTCATTAGTGAATTACGTAAACAGAGCTTATATAACCATACCTGGCAGGCTTTTGCGGTGTTACTCCCCATCCACAGTGTGGGAGTAATGGGTGATGAGCGCAGTTATGATCAGGTTTGTGCTTTGCGTGCCGTTAATAGCGTGGATGGCATGACTGCAGACTGGACGGAACTACCTGCAAGCTTTCTAAAGAAGGTTTCGGGGCGAATTGTCAGCGAAGTGAAAGGCATCAGCAGAGTGGTTTATGATATTACTTCCAAACCTCCGGCAACGATCGAATGGGAATAAGTAGCAGTAAATTAGCACTTGGGCTAGTAAGAAAGATTTACCATGGGCGTAATTTTTGTCTTGACAGAAAAAGCCCTCCCAAACTTATGGAGAGAAATTCTGAACAATTTTGCGCCGGGGGCGTAGTTCAGTTGGTTAGAACGTCTGCCTGTCACGCAGAAGGCCGCGAGTTCGAGTCTCGTCGCTCCCGCCATTTTAGGGACGCTAACGCGTCTCTTTTTTTATGCATCGAGAAAAAATGAAATATCTATTGCAGCTTTACAATCTTATCCTGAGCGGAATCTTCAGCTTGTTGTTTCCGCTTGTTAAGCCATATCTGGTCAAAAAGAACTACCTGGAAGCCATTAAGGCCAAAGGGAGGGACAGCCATCGGGGAATTCTGTTTCATGCTGCTTCCGTGGGCGAGATCAATGCCATCAGGCCGCTGCTTTTGAGATTGCTGAACAAGTATCCTGATAGAAGCATCAGCGTAACCACTACCACCATCACCGGGCAAAAGCAAGCACAGAAGGTAAGCGACAAACTTCAGGTGCATCTCTCTGCCCTGGATGTAAAGAAGCTGCGGTATAAGCAGCTGAACAGCATTAATCCCGGGCTTATCTGCATCGTGGAAACAGAGATTTGGCCAAACCTATTATTATGGGCTCAAGAATACCAAGTTCCGGTGGTGTTTATCAGTGCCCGCATGTCAAGCAAGTCTCATAAACGTTACGCCTGTTTGAAGTTCTTGATTCGCTATCTGGAGCAGCCGGTACGCATAATTTTTGCCCAAAGCGCGGAAGATCAAAAGCGTTTTATGGATATCTTCAGCAAGCCCGTGGAATACCTTGGCAATATCAAGCTGAGTCTGAACCTGCCTTCATATGCTGCCAAGTCTTTGCGAAAGGACTGGGGCTACGAAGAATCGGATTTTGTGCTATGCTGGGGCTCATCGCGTCCCGGGGAGGAAAGCCTGATACTATCAATGCTTCCCGAGCTTGATAAGCGGATTCCCAGGCTGAAACTGATTCTGGCTCCACGTCATCCCAATCGCGTCGAAGAAGTGGAAAAGCTTCTAGCCGGTTATAACTACCAGCTTTATTCAAATGCTCAGGATATTACAGCTCCACAAATCCTTGTAATAGATAAGCTGGGAATTCTGGATAAGGCTTATGCTCTTTGCGATCTGGCCATTATTGGAGGTTCCTTCTTTGATTTTGGCGGACACAATCCCCTTGAAGCAGCCTTTTATGCCAGGCCCATCATCATCGGTCCATATCACTCCTCTTGCCGTGAATCGGTGCAGATTCTGAAAGAGAAGCATGCCATAGTGGTTTCCGAACGCAGAGTTTTAGCAGAAGATATCGTTACTTTGGCTTCTGATAAGGCCACCTGCGAGGCGATGGGGAAGAGGGCAAAAAAGGTCTTGACGGATAACGCCAACTGTGTGGACAATTACCTTACCGAATTAGAACATATTATGGGGGAATAGATGCGCGAAGCCATGTTTTACTGTGCCGAAGGCGAAAACTTGCGCTGCAATCTTTGTCCGCGAGCCTGCCTTATCCAGGAGGGTAAAACAGGTTACTGCCGTGCCCGTAAAGCCATTCAGGGAAAGCTCTACGCCATCAACTACGGTGAAACGGTAAGCCTGGCGCTCGATCCCATTGAAAAGAAACCCCTTTACCAATTTCATCCTCATACCATGATTTTGTCTTTGGGCCCCAATTCCTGCAATCTCGCATGTAGCTTCTGCCAGAATTGGGAAATAAGCCAAAAGGAATGCCCCACTCGATATTTGAGCATCGAAGAGCTTGGACGCCTGGTTATGGAGCAAGAACTGCCTCAAGTAGCCTTCACATACAGTGAACCAACTATGTGGTATGAATACATCCATGATTTTGCCCTTGCCTATCCGGATATTGATATCGTCCTAGTTACCAATGGCTTTCTCAATCCTAAGCCCTGGGACATGCTTTTACCTTGGATCAGCGCCATGAACATCGATCTAAAATCGATGCGAAACGAATTCTACCAAAAGCAGTGCAACGCCAGCCTGGCCCCAGTGCTTAGAAATATCAGGGCCGCCCATGCAGCCGGAGTGCATGTGGAACTAACCAATCTGCTTATTCCGGGTCTTAATGACAGTGAGCAGGAGCTTCGTGAGCTGGCCGATTTTATTGCGGATATCGATGCCTTTATTCCTCTGCATATCTCTGCCTATCGTCCCTGCTACAAGCTGAATCAGCCTGCCACCACGGCAAAGCAAATTGAAATGGCATGTGACATTGCTTCCCCAAGGCTAAGAAATGTTTATGCGGGCAACGTTTATCTCCCCAAGTATGGCAGGAAGGCTTGAGCAGTTTTAAAGCTATTATCCGCAAAGAATTACGCTTGGGTGACCTCATCGTGATGCTCTTGGCCATCGTGGCGATAGTATTATCTGTCATGTGGATTTCCAAGCCTAAGGATAATCTGCGCGTATATATTTATAAAGATAATCAGTTATGGGGTGATTATGC
>CAZSST010000002.1:0-41246 GCA_964609575.1 uncultured Candidatus Cloacimonas sp. | reverse complement strand
CACTATCGATGTACATAATCGGATACAGATAAAAAACGGAAAGGTTCGCATGTCCTACGCGGATTGCACCGATAAGCGTTGCGTAAAGCAGGGTTTCAGCAATTCCCTGCCCATAATTTGTATGCCCAATAAACTCAGCATCGAAACCGGTACCGAAGAATCTCATCATAAGCTCATTTTGCAATAGGATATAGTGTGATAAGTGCAGCTTTTTATGTTTCAAATCACGGCTTCGGGCATGCCACCCGAGTATGTGCCCTGGCCGAAGCACTGGGTAAATGGGGTATTTTTTGTCACATTATTACTGACCGTCCAGATTTCCTGTTTAAAACCTTAAATCCGCATCTTCACCGTTTGCATAAGCGTCGGGTGGATTTTGGCGTTATCCACAAAGATAACTTGCAGGTGGATATGGAAGCCACCAAAACAGAATTACTGTGGCTATTGAACGAACGTAACCGGATTGTGGATATGGAAGTAGCATTCATAAGGACAAATCAGGTGAGTTTCATTATCTCCGATGCTTCCTATCTGGCGGGGGAAATTGCTGTGTATGCCAAGATCCCATGCTATCTGGTGAGTAATTTCGATTGGTACTATGTTTACTCGGGGATCTTCGCCGGGGATAGCTCCATGCGTCCCGTTGTAAACACCATCCGAGGTCTGTATCAATTGATGGATATGGCGGTGCGTTTGCCTTTCAGCACCAGGGACAGCATCAGCAGTTGCCGGAACGTGGTAAAAGCGGGAGTACTGGCAAGGAAACCATCTGGCATGGCAGATGCCTTTCATCAGTTTGATCTTCCCCAAGAAAGCAAGATACTTTTGGTGATGTTTGGCGGAGAAGGCGTTCTGGATTTGAATTATGAAAATCTATGCAAGGCTTTTAAGGGAATAGTGATCTCCACCCGGGCAGGAGTGCAAGCCCCAAATTATCATAAAGCAGACGTTGATGCCGACTTTCCGGCTTTAATCAAAATGGCTGATTTCATCCTTTGCAAGCCGGGATATAGCACTTTCGCTGAGGCAGTGCAGGAAAGCAAGTTTATAATATATTGCAAACGCCGCGATTACCCCGAAGAAGTGGCTTTGGTGGAGGGTTTGAAGCATTATCCTCATGCTCTGGAACTACCTTCGTTAAAGCTCTCTACTTCCGCCTGGGAAAAGCTCTTCACCGCCATAGAACCAGCGGCTAAAAGCTCCAAACGCTTTGCCAATAGTAATAATAAGATTGCAGGCTTGATTGTAAAATCTTATCTGCAGCAGCAATATCCCCTGGCGAAGCTGCTAAGTGTGTTCGATGTGGGTACTAATAACTTGAATTACGCCCTTTTCGATCTGAACAATGATAGAGTATTGCACAAAACCCATCTAACCACCGGATTGGGGAAAGGCTTTGCCAAAGACATGCTTTCCCGTGCCAGCATCTCCAGAACTATTAATGTAAGTAAACCCTTGTTTGATCTGGATGCCTGCTTTTCATCCCAAAAAGTAATTTTGGCTACTGGCATCACCAGAATGGCAAAGAATGCAATAAACTTAACCACTGCCCTCTATAAAGCCAGCAAGATCAAACCAACAACCATCCCTCATCCATCCGAGATCAGATATGGGTATCATGTTGCAAGGATATGGGAGGCAAGTAAAGGTACCAATCTGGCCGTGGATATTGGTGGCGCTACCACAGAATTCATCTTTTTCGATAAGGGAACCAAATATGAAGGCTTCAGTTTGGATCTTGGGCTGTTACGGCTTTACGAAACCTGCAAATCCATAAACAAAGCAGTTGCTAATGTACGTAAGGGTTTGAAGGAATTGCCAGATAAATCCGTATGTCGCATAATCGGCATTGGATTAACTTATTACTATCTGGCTTTGGTGGTGTACCGGCTGCATAATCCCCTGGAAAATGAAGTAAATGGCTTGGCAATAACCAGAGCAGATTTGCAGAAGTTGCTTTATCAGGTGCAAAGTGGGGAAGAGGCAGAGTATCTCCCCTACCTGCTAAGCCCCGATTACGAGCCGATTTTAAAGCTGAGTGTGGTATATTCAATATCCCTGCTGGACAGATTTCAGCTTACTGAGATTTTGGTTTGCACCGATGGGATAGCGGTTGGTTACGGCCATTGGCTCTATCGGCAGAACTCCTTGAAAAACAACAAGAAAAAGAAAGATAACACGGAGCATAATTGAAGTTTTACATAGAAACCTATGGCTGCCAAATGAACGTGTCGGACAGTGAACTGGTTACCAGAATATTGCTGGACGCAGGACACGAAGCAGCTGCAGATATAGAAGATGCAGACCTGATCCTTTTTAACACCTGCTCGGTGCGGGATCATGCCGAACAGCGGGTTTTAGGACGCATATCCACAGAACAACCCCGCAAGGCTCAAAAACCTCAGCTAAAGATCGGGGTTTTAGGCTGTATGGCGCAGCGCCTCGGAAACAAGCTACTTGAGCAAAATATCGGCATTGATATGGTGATTGGTGTAGATCAATATCATCACCTGCCGGAATTGTTGGATACGCTTATCGATGCCAGGAGCGCCACAGAGTTTGAACCTGCGCAAATCTATCCGGATCTTATTCCTGTGCATGGCGGCAAAACCTGCGGTATGGTTACGATCATGCGCGGCTGCAATAACTTCTGCAGTTATTGTATAGTACCGTACGTGCGTGGAAGAGAACGCAGCCGTCCCTGGCAGGATATTGTAGCTGAAGTAAAAATAGCAGTGAATAATGGCCTTAAAGATATCACATTACTGGGACAGAACGTAAATTCATATCATGATGGAAAACTGGACTTCCCGGATTTGCTGAAAGAAATTGACGCCATCCCCGGCTTATACAGGCTACGCTTTATAACCTCGCATCCCAAGGACTTGTCGGATAAGCTGATCGAGACCATGAGCGCAGGACGAACTATCTGCGAACATATCCATTTGGCTATGCAAAGCGGTTCAAACAGGATTCTGGAGCGCATGAACCGCAAATACAGCATAGAGTATTACCTTGATGTGGTGCGTAAGCTGCGCATGGCGATGCCAGATATTGGTTTAACTACCGATCTGATCGCGGGTTTTCCAGGTGAAAGCGAGGCCGAATTTGGGGAAACACTGCAAGCTATGCAGCAAATTCGCTTTGATTACGCTTTTTGCTTCAAGTACAGCAATCGCGAAGGAACCGCTGCGGCCACATATTCAGATCAGGTAGAGGAAACAACACGGCTGGATAGATTGCAACGCATGATCGAACTGCAACGCAAGATTACCGAAGAAAAGTATCAGGACATGATAGGAAAAGACGTGGAAGTGTATGTGGAAGATTTCAGCCGCAAAAGCAGAGCTCAGGTATCTGGAAAAACCAGGGATTTCAAGATTGCCGTTCTTGATGGCAAAGAATCTGATATTGGTACCTTGGTAAAAGCTAAGGTAACGCGTGCCACGGCCGGCACCCTAATCTGTTATTGAGGGCAAAGGGACTGTTGGATTAAGCAATGTTATGTAAACTAATGCCTGCAAACGGTAATGAACTGGGACGGATACTCTTATCCCCCGCCTTGAATATGTACATTTACTTGGGAGAGAATTGAAATGAAAAGCATGACAGGATATGGACGCGCTTTTGTAAGCCGCCACGATATTGAGATAGAAATTGAGATAAAATCGGTTAATTCGAGGTATATGGACCTGAAGATCTACTCCCCCCGTGATCTGGGTTTTCATGAGATCGCCATTCGCAAGGCAGTTACGAGGATTCTCTCTCGTGGCACAGTGGAGCTTCGCATTAATTTCAGTGATCGGCGTCCTCCAGCTTTGGTGCTTAATAAGGATAACCTTATAAAATATAACGATTTGGCTAATGCTGCCAGCACTGCACTAGGCTATCAAAACAAGGTATCTGTAGAGTTTTTGCTTAATGAACCAGGGGTGATTGAGAATCAAAAGAACTTGGCCGAAGATCCTATTTTAGCTGAACTTCTGGATGAAGCTTTGGCCCAGGCTTTGGAAATAACCACAGCCAGCATGATTAGCGAAGGCATACAAACCAAAGAAGTTCTGGCATCATCTATGCAGAAACTCATAATGGCAGTAAGGGAAGTGGCAGGCTTGGTGGAGCCTTTCAAGCAAGATTTGTATCAGAATATGTTGAATAGAATGAAAGAGCTTATTGGCACTTTTCACGTAGAAAATCTGGAGCAAAGACTGGTTCAGGAATTAGCCATATATGTAGATAAATATGATATTGGTGAGGAGTTAAGCCGCCTCGATGCACATTATAAGACCTTCATGAACACTTTGGAGACTCAGGGCGACATCGGGAAAACCCTCAATTTTATCATTCAGGAAATGCAGCGGGAAGCCAATACTCTCGGTTCAAAATTCTCTACTTCGAAGAGCTTTCCCTTGGTGCTGATCATAAAGGAAGAAATAGAAAAATGCCGGGAGATTATTCAAAATGTCGCGTGAACCGCTGTACAAGTGGAAATCCTGGCCATTTGTGGAAAGACCATTAACCTCACTGGTGCTGGTGCTTTTTCTCTGTTTACTGGCTGTAATTGTGTACCGGATTGCCGTTATCGGGTGGCAACAGCCCATTTACTATATTGTGGGAATGCTCTTAGTATTGGCCAATCTGGTGCCCTACTTCATTCAGACCGAATATGAGCTATATGAGGATAAATACCTTGCTCGATATCTCTTTATGAAAATCAGTAGGCCCTACAGCGATTTCGGCTGTTTTTACCTGGATAAGCGTGGGATTATGCTAAGCACCTTCAAGATGCCCCGTCGGTTGGATGCCTTTCGCGGACAGTCCCTGCGTTTTTCCAAAAATCAAGAGGAAAAGGAAGCGATACTGGCCTTTTTGAAGACCCGCATAGACAGGCATTATTAGGATATATATATGAATATCAATGAGATAAGACAACAGATATTACAACTATTCTCCAAAAGCAATGCCATAGCATTGTCTTATAATGAAATAAATAACGCGTTACAGCTTAATAAGAAAGAAAAGTCGCTGCTCAGCGAAGTGCTTTCCACATTATGTGAAAATGAGATATTACGCAAGGACAAGCGTAAGTATCGCTGGGTGGCCAAGAACGCAGAGCCCTCCCCCACTCCCGCCAGCTCGAGTCTTTTGGAAGGAACTTTTGATGCCACTCCGCTTTCTCGTGATATGTCCTTCGCCTTTGTTCGCACTCCCGATAAGGATTATTATATCGGCGCTGAAGATACTAACAATGCCTTCCATAATGATGTAGTAGCATTTGAAGTTAAGTACAGGCATGGCCGTCAGGAATATGGCACAATCAGCCGCATCGTAAAAAGGGCTAATGAAACCATGGCGGGAGATATTATTCCCATGGGGGCAAAATGGGTATTCGTATGCGGCAATCCCAAGATACATAAATGGTTTGAGATTACCGATAATGCCGGAGCGGTGCAGGGTGATAAGGTTTTACTAAAGGTAAGCAATTGGGGTAATCCCAGCTTGAACATACCTCCCAGTGGGGTTATCACAGAAATTCTGGGCAAATCGGGCGACCCCCACGTGGAATTGATGGCCGTGATTCGCCAATACAATCTTCCCCTGGAATTCCCTTTGGAAGTGATGCAAACGGTGCAATTACTTCCCAAAGAACTGAAATCCGATGATTATCATAATCGCCGGGACTTGCGTAGCCTATTCACTTTTACCATAGATCCTGTTTCTGCCAAGGATTTTGATGATGCCATCTCTTTGGAAACAAGCCCCGAAGCGTGGAAGTTATATGTGCATATCGCCGATGTGGCACACTATGTACCATTAAATGGCATACTCTTTGCGGAAGCAGCCAAACGTGGGAACAGCTTTTATTTTCCCAAGATGGTAATTCCCATGCTGCCGGAGCAAATCTCGAATCAGTTATGCAGTTTGCGACCCGAGGAAGAAAAGCTTTGTATGACGGTGGAGACAACCTTCAATAAGAAAGGTAAAATTGTATCCCAACTGCTCTATGAAAGCGTAATATGCAGCAATTATCGCCTGGCTTATGAAGAGGTGGATACATACTTTGAATCGGACACCCAGGCTACCTGTATCACCGATCCTCTTTTGCGGGAAACACTACAAGAAGCCAGAATCCTGTCCCGATATCTCACCGATCGTAGAATGGCCGCAGGTTACATCTTTTTTGATTTACCGGAGCTGGAATACCAGTATGATGAAGAAGGCTTTGTCCATCGCCTCAACTTGGCCGAAGAAACTGAAAGCCATAAACTAATCGAGAACTTCATGCTTATCGCCAATGAATATGTGGCTTCCCGGCTTAGTAAACAAGCCCCTTACAGTATTTATCGGATTCACGAAGATCCTGATTACAGCAAATTGGAAAAGGTGGTTACCACCCTCGCAAATTATGGAGTTAAGTGGGTGATGCATGAGAACTTGAATAAATCGGTTCAGTATCTTTTGGCCTCCTTCCCTACTCCCCAGTATCATCAGGTATTTGATCGTATGCTACTGCGCAGCATGAAGAAAGCAAAATATAGCCATGAGCATATCAGCCACTTTGGCCTGGCCCTGCAGGATTACACTCATTTCACCAGCCCCATCCGAAGGCTTTGCGACTTGGTAATTCATCACCTATGTAAGATTTATCTGCTGAAAAGCAGCACCGGACATATAGATTTATCACAGGTGAAGCATTATGCTCAAGTTGCTTCCGACCGTGAAATTCTGGCAGATAATGCCGAACGGGACATTGAATCGGTGTATAGCCGTGCTTTCATGAAAGAAAAGCTGGCCCAGAAATTCACGGCGATGATTATAGGCACAGCGTCCAAGGGTTTGATTGTTCGCCTGCAAGAAATCCCTGTAACCGGAGTGATTCAGACCAGGGAATTAGGTTCAGGATCATGGAGCCTGGATGAACGGGCCATGCGTATTACCAATCGTAAAAGCGGAGCATACTTCCAATTGATGGATATCATACAAGTGCAGCTTGTGGCTGTGGAAGATGATGTGTATTTTGGCTTTGCAGATACTCCGGAAGTGCAAAGGCGTATCTATAACGGAAGAACAGGCTCAGGCGAAAGAGGATCGAGCTCAAGGAACATTGGGGCGAAACCGGGAAGAAAAGCTGTTGACACCAAAGGCTCCAAGAAAAGTTATGGCCACACAGGAAGGAAATTCCCGAAAAGCAAAAGGACGAAGAAATGAAGAAATCAATAGGGATATTTGATTCCGGAGTAGGTGGCCTAACCGTATATAAAGCCATCCGCAAAGCCTTTCCGGAAGAGAATTTGATCTACTTTGGCGATACTGCCAGAGTACCTTATGGCCCCAAATCCCAAAGTACTATTATCGAGTATTCTCTTCAAAATTCACGCTTTTTGATTCAACAGGGAATCAAGATTCTGATAGTGGCTTGCAATACCTCTTCGGCAGTGGCAATTCCACGCTTGCAGGAGCTTACCCGCATACCCATCATCGGAGTGATAGAACCCGGAGCGGAACAAGCAGCCCGAGCCACCAAAAGTAAACGCATTGGGGTGATCGGCACGGAAGGTACGGTACGCAGCAATGCCTATACCCTGGCCATCCAGAAGCTATTACCCGATGCTCAGGTTTTTCCCAAAGCCTGTCCCCTCTTTGTACCGCTTGCTGAAGAAGGATGGCAG
The DNA here is from genome assembly GCA_964609575.1 of uncultured Candidatus Cloacimonas sp. Classification (GTDB taxonomy): domain Bacteria; phylum Cloacimonadota; class Cloacimonadia; order Cloacimonadales; family Cloacimonadaceae; genus Cloacimonas. Next base: position 33,576 of record CAZSST010000002.1, on the reverse strand, counting down.
GATCATCCTGTTACCCTGAAAGTGGCAGAGGAGTATCTCAGCGAGCTACAGCAGTTGGATATCGATACCCTGGTGCTGGGCTGCACTCACTACCCCTTGCTTAGCAAGATTTTACAAAAGGTAATGGGAGACAAAGTAACCTTGGTGGATAGTGCCGAAGCCATCACCAATTACCTGGCCAGCCTTTTGGAACCTGATAATGACGGTCTGGCCGGTACCGACACCTTCTTTGTAAGTGATAACGAAGCTAAATTTGCTCAGATTGCTTATAACATCCTTAACCAGAATTTAGGTAACCTGAATCGGGTTCGCCTTTTCGAAAGCTGGTTCAAAGACTAAGATTAAAAACAAGGATAGATAAATGGAACCTTTAATTCTTACCGCTGCCATTACTGGAGCTGAAACCACCCGCAAGGATCAACCGAATTTACCTATTACCCCTCACGAACAAGCCCAGGAAGCCAAGGCCTGCTTTGAAGCAGGTGCCAGAGTGGTGCATTTGCACGTTCGCGAGGATGATGGAAGTCCCTCGCAACGTCTGGAACGTTTTTCTGCTTCCATTGCCGCAATTCGTGAAGCTGTACCCGAAATGATCATTCAGATAAGCACCGGTGGTGCCGTGGGCGAGCCTTTTGAAAAGCGTTTAGCGCCCCTGGCCCTGAAACCGGAGATGGGCACTCTCAATGCAGGTACCCTCAATTTTGGCAACGAGATATTCATCAATCACCCCTTGGATATCATCCGTCTGGCCGAGGCTTTCAAAGAGTATGGAGTGGTGCCGGAAGTAGAAGTATATGAATCGGGAATGATCGATGTGGTTGCAAAGCTTGTAAAACAAGGAATCATCACGCATCAGCCTTTGCACGTGCAATTTGTGCTGGGAGTCCCTGGAGGAATGAGCGGCAAGCCTAAAAACGTGCTGTATATGGCGGAACATCTGGCTGAGGAGATTCCTATGGCAACCTGGGCTGTGGCTGGAATTGGCCGTTGGCATCTGCCTACAGCCATGATCGCTTTAGCAACAGGCGGGCACATACGCTGTGGTTTCGAAGATAACATATTTTATCACAAAGGGATAGTAGCTGATTCCAATGCCCAGTTGATAGCCCGCATTGCCCATATTGCCACCGAAATTGGCCGTCCTTTGGCCACTCCTCAGCAAGCCAGAGAAATCCTTGCCTTGCCTGGGGTGGAGGCATAGCTATGATCTTAAGCGACAATGCTCTGAAGGTTCTGGAAAAACGCTATTTTCGCAAGGACGATGCTGGCCAGATAATCGAAAATTGGGAAGCAATGATCCTTCGCGTGGCCAATAATATTGCTGGTGATGATCCCATTCTGGCAGAAAAATTCTTCAGCCTGTTAGATTCAGGTTATTTTTTGCCCAATTCCCCTACCTTAATGAACGCCGGAAGCGATTTACAGCAGCTATCCGCTTGTTTTGTGCTGCCCATCGATGATAGCATGGATAGCATCTTTGAATCTGTAAAGAACGCAGCTCTGATCCATAAGAGCGGTGGTGGCACGGGATTTTCTTTCAGCCGGTTGCGCGAAGCTAATTCACGGGTTCGCTCCACAAATGGTGTATCCAGCGGTCCCATCTCTTTCATGAAGGTTTTCAATGCCGCTACGGACGCAGTTAAACAAGGGGGAACCCGTAGAGGTGCCAATATGGCAATCCTGAATGTGGATCACCCCCAAATTATGGATTTCATCACCTGCAAAAATGACCTGAACGAACTTACCAATTTCAATCTCAGTGTGGGAATCACCGAGGATTTTATGCTGGCGGTGAGCCGTGATGAGGAATATCAAACCATTTCCCCGCACAGCGGCAATCCCGCGGGAAAGCTGAAAGCAAGCACGGTGTTCAGCCTTATCGTGGATATGGCACATAAAAACGGCGAACCGGGCATCATATTTCTTGACCGCATAAATAGTGCCAATCCCACTCCACAGCTTGGGGCTATTGAATCCACCAATCCTTGCGGCGAACAACCTCTTTTACCTTACGAAGCTTGCAACCTGGGCTCGATTAACGTAGCCGCTTTCGTGGAAGATGGAGTTTTTAACTGGGAACAGCTAAAAAATGTGGTGCACGACAGCGTGGACTTCCTGGACGCAGTGATAGATCAATCCAAGTTTCCGCTACCCCAAATTGCCGACATGGTGCATACCAATCGAAAAATCGGCCTGGGGATTATGGGCTGGGCAGATTTATTGTTCCGGCTAAAGATCCCTTATGCCAGTGAAGCAGCTATCGCCCTTGCCGAAGAAATGATGGAATTGATAGATTTTGAAGCGAAACAACGATCGATGGAATTGGCACAAAAGAAATCCTCATTCCCAGCTTTTTCAAAATCCATTTATAGCAGCAGCCAGTTTGATCGCCAAACCTGTAAATGCGATTGGGACAAATTGAAAGCTGATATCGCCAGGAATGGACTTCGCAATGCCACTCTTACCACCATTGCCCCCACCGGCACAATCAGCATGATCGCGGATACTTCCAGCGGCATTGAACCTCAATTCTCCCTTGCCTATGTAAAGAATGTACTCGATGGCGAAAAGCTGATCTATGTGAACAAGTGGTTGGAGCAAGCCCTTACAGAACACGGACTATACAGCAAGGAACTGCTGGAGCAGATTTCAGAACATGGCTCGGTGCAGGATATTGAAGCCATTCCCAGCGATTTAAAAGCCATATTTCAAACTGCTCACGATATCAGCCCCGAATGGCATATCCGCATGCAGGCTGCCTTCCAGAAATATACCGATAATGCGGTGAGTAAAACCATCAATTTCCCGCACGACGCGTCTGTTCAGGATATCCGCACAGCTTATGACCTGGCTTATCAGCTTGGCTGCAAGGGAGTTACTGTTTATCGCGATGGCAGCCGGGAAAATCAGGTGCTGTATGTGGGAACCAGCGTTTCCGCACCCCCAGAAAAGAAAGTGGCTCCCCGCCACCGTCCCGAAATAACACAGGGGATCACGCAGAAACTGGAAACCGGATGCGGCCATATGTACGTAACCATCAATACCGACGAACATGGCGCTTGTGAAGTATTTGTGCAAATGGGCAAAGTGGGCGGATGTGCATCGGCGCAGTTGGAAGCCATTGCCAGGCTTTCCTCGCTGGCCTTGCGCTCCAATATCAAAATAGATGCCCTGATCAGACAGCTAAAAGGCATCCGTTGTCAATCACCGATGTGGAATAAAGGCAAGATTATCACTTCCTGCGGAGACGCCGTGGGCAATGCCTTGGAGCAATTTTTGGCTCTGCAAAAAAGCGGGGAAATCCAATCCCTGAAGTTCCAAATGGAAGCATCAGAACTGGAGCCTGATCCTGCTCCACGTCCCCAGGCAGCGCTTTGTCCCGATTGTGGCAGCACTATCGAACACCTGGAAGGCTGTCTGAAATGCCCGTCCTGCGGATGGAGCAAGTGCTAATGCACGTTTTCTTTACTAAACCAAGCTCATCCATACCGCTTGCATACATTAACCCAAAGCGGCTAAGGATGATTGCTAAATACCCTCCAATGGTTTCCTCAAGTGGTTGCCCGGTGATGGCATGGGAAGCACCCGGGGATGTATTTAGGAAGATGTGGGAATTTAATGATATGAAAGTATTTAGGAGTATATATGCGTTGTAAACACTGCAATGCCAGACTTGCGACTCACGATATCTGGTGTGTGGAATGCGGATACCAAACTGAAGTAGTGAAGCACGATCTGGCCGCGATGCCAAGCCTGGGAGATACATACCGGAAGTTCTGGATGCAAAAGTCCAGCTCGGTGCCTGGTGCGGCATTTGCGCTGATCTTGGGAGTGCTTCCCATGGCGATTGTCATTTGGCTATTTAGCAGCATTATCTCATTGGAATCCAATACAGCTATGCAATTGATTATGAACTTATTTATCAAATCGGTAGCGATATCTGTATTTCTACCATTTGTTTTGATTGGTTTTAAAGTTATCAGTGAGAGGGATGATTACCGGCTGGGGTTCAAGGAAATGCTGGTTTCGCTAAGTGCTTATCCCCGCTATTTGGTATTTTCCCTTATCTCATCTCTCTACTACGTGCTTTTATATATTATCTGTTGGGGCTTCCCAAATTTCGCTTCGTTGCCTATTCTCAGGCTGGTGTGGCTGGTTATGGTGGTTTATTGGGTGGCGATAATTCTGCCCGCACCGGTGCTGATGGAAAAGCTAAAAATACCTCCGCTACATGCCATTCGCCTTTCCTACCGGCATTTCCACGATATTCGCTGGAATATCTTTCTTCTGGCCATTGTACTGGCGATTTTAAATGGACTGGCTTTTTGCATCTTCTTTATCCCCATGATTATCACCCTGCCCTTGTCTTTGTACGCAATCCGGGATTATACAAAAAGGCTGATCGAATTTGAATTGCTCGATTACCGCCGCTAAAGGTAAACAACCATGAACCGTAAAGAAATCATCTCCCTTATTATTCTATTGGCCGTAATTGGCTATGGAGCGTTTAAATACTACACGCGGTCTTTCACGGAAGTTAAAAGCAAGTATTTGATGGATACCAATGTGGAGATCTCGGCAACTTCCCAGAACAAGCATATTGGTAATCAAATTGATTCGGTTTTTACCTACATCATGACCCTGGAAGCCAAATTGAATGAATACAAGCCGGGAAGCTGGGTAAGCAAAGTGAATGAAAGCGAAGCATGGTACCATCCCATGGATCCGGATGTTTATGAAATCCTGTGCATTGCCGACAGCCTGTATAAGCTTAGTAACGGCGCTTTTGACATTACCATTAAACCGGTTTGGGACCTTTGGGGCTTCAGTGCCGAGGAACCCACGCCCCCAGACTCCCTTCAGATAAAGGAAAAGCTGTCCTTAGTGGATTTCAGTAAAATAAAATTCGACCGTAAGCGATTGATCAAGCCTGCGGGGATGCAGATTACTTTGGGGGCAATTGCCAAGGGATATATTCTGGACAAAGCAAGGGCTTACATGGAAAACATGGGAATAAAAAGCGGCTACATAAATTGCCGCAGTTCCATGATCTTTTTCGGCGATCCTCTTCCCCATCTTGTTTACATTCAACATCCGCGACGCACAGACGATTCCATCGCCAGTTTCCGTATCAAGAATCAAAGCGTAGGTAGCTCAGGCGATTACCAGCAATTCTATGAAGTTGATGGAGTACGCTATCACCACATCATCGATCCTCGCACTGGTTATCCCGTGCGAAATGTTCAGGCGGTAACGGTGTTACATCCTGACGCGGCTTGGGCAGATGGATTATCCACGGCTCTATTTCTGATGCCCCCGGAGATTGCCATCGAGAAGATCAAGGAATTCAAAAATAGCAACGCGATTATCTATTATGAAAAAGACGGTGTACTGGTATCATTAAAAACTGCGGGGATGCAGGCTTTGGACCTGAACGAGAAGGAATGATGATTCCCGATTTGCAAAATCAACAAGATCAACGCCATTTGACCATAAACAAGGTAGGCGTGAAAGGGATTCGCTATCCCATAGTGGTAGAGGATAAAAAGCACGGAACTCAGGCCAGTGTGGCGGAGCTGGATATCTATGTGGAGCTTCCTCACCATCGCAGGGGCACGCACATGAGCAGGTTCATCGAAATTCTGAACCGCTATCACCGCGAAGCTTTTATTAGCAAGCTGGATAAGTTCCTTAGCGAATTGAAAGACAAACTGAAAGCAGAAACATCCTACGTTAGTATCGCTTTTCCCTACTTCATACAGAAGCATGCCCCAGTCTCCAAGATCGCCTCGCTATTATGTTATGACTGCTTTTTTGAAGCATCTTATGGAGAAGAATATATTCTATGGATCGGGGTGAAAGTACCGGTAACAACTCTTTGTCCATGCTCCAAGGCGATAAGTGCATACGGGGCACATAATCAACGCTCCCTGATCACGATCAAAGTACGCTATAATGATTTTATGTGGCTGGAAGAGCTGATCGAGATAGCGGAAAAGCATGCAAGCTGTGAAATCTATCCTCTTTTAAAGAGGCCAGACGAGAAGTTTGTAACCGAAAAAGCATATAATAATCCCAAGTTTGTAGAGGATATCGTCCGCGAGATTACTTTGGACCTAAAGAATGATAAACGAGTGCTTGCTTTCAGTATCGAATCGGATAACGCAGAATCCATCCACAACCACAATGCTTACGCTTTGATCCATAGCTGATGTTTGCGGTAATAAGATACCCTCGTAATGAATAGATACTTGCCCAAATACGATTTGCCTGTTCCGGAGATACGCTTTCTTGATAACGGCCTGAAAGTGATACACTTGCAGGATAATACCAATCCGGTTATCTGCATGCAATTGTATATCCGTAGTGGTTCCCTGTCCGAAAGGGGAAAGCAGCGGGGTTATGCACATTTCATGGAACACTTGGTATTCAAATCCACCCAGCTTTATCCTGGTAATAGTTTATCGGAGAAAGCCAGTTCTTTAGGGGGAATGCTGAATGCCTTCACGGATTACGACTGCACCTGTTTTTATTTACTGCTTCCTTCCGAAGCCATGGAAGAAGGCTTGGAAATGCTATATGAGCTTGCCGCCAGGGCTGATTTTTCGCGCCATGACGTGGAGATGGAAAAAGAGATAATCCTGGAAGAGATAAAGCAGTATGAAAACGATCCGGAGAGTGATTTTCTGGAATACGTGCAGATGAATTATTTTCACAAAAGCCCGCTGAAGCATCCGGTGCTGGGATATGTCAATACCGTTCAAAACGCAAGCTGGGAAACACTTAAGCGTTACTATAAAAGCCACTATGTACCCCAGAATGCTTTTTTGGTAGTGTGCGGAAATTACGATGCCAGGGAACTGGAAGACAAGGCAAAGGGAATATTTTCCAAGTGGAAATCAGAGCATTATCCTGCTAAAACAAGCTTCTCTCTGGAACCGGAATTAAATCCTTCGCGAAGATTTGCTCGCAAGGGACATAATGGCTCCGAACTGATTGCCCTGGCCCTTCCTGAGCTCAGCGAGTTGCATCCGCAATCAGATGCCTTGCTTATTGCCATGCGCTGGCTTGCCATCGGCAAAAGCTCAAGATTGTTCAAGCGCTTGGTGGAAGAAGATAAAATATGTTCTGCGGTTCGGGTGCATTCTTTATGCGGAATGAGTTCCGGAGCTTCGGTAATAATGATATATCCTTTGGGGAACCAATACTTACAGCGTATCCTGGAGGTGTTCCGTCAGGAATTGTTGGCTTTGATCAATTATGGAATCCCTCCGGCAGCTTTGGAAGAGGTGAAAGCGGATGTGATCCACAATTGGCTTTATAGCTTTGACGGCGTGGAAAATCTGGCTAATCAGATTGCCGCAGAAGAATTTATCGGTGATCCCAAAAGTATTAGTCGCTATGGAGAAACAATCGCGGCTATTAAAGATTCCGAAGTCCTAAATGCCGTACGCCATTACTGGCAAACCAAACGGATCAGTTTGTTCTGTGAAGATAGCACCACGGTGTTTCCAGATCAGCAGTTTCGGATTTCCACAAAGCCCGTGCCCAAAGAGACTGCATATATTTCGGAACCGGTTATCAGAATTTGCCCCAAATCACAAAAGAGTAATTCTAAACAAGAAATCGTACCCCTGGCCGAAAACTACAGCGTTATGCGCCTGCCCAATGGCTTGAAAATCATCCACAAGAGAGTCCCGCAAAAAGCCATCTCCGGCTTTGCCCTATCCTCGGCAATAAGCCAACTGGCCGAAACTGAAGGGCAGCGGGGTCTGAATTTCTTTTGCACGGCCAGTATGATCCATCGCAGTGCCAATTACGATCATGATGCCTTGATGAAATACTCGCGTGCGCATGGCTTTAATATCAGAGTAATCCATCATTTGGATAGCACTACCTTTAGGGGAAAGTGCCAGGCAACCTCACTCGAACCGGCGCTGGCGCTATTGGGAGAATTAATTGCCCGTCCTTGCGTGGATCGTGATCATCTACGCCTTTTAAAAGCCTCAGCCATAGATAGTATTCAGCGAGATAAATCCAATCCGGTGAGCTATGCCTATCAAAAGTGGTTCGAAATGCTGGTGGGAGAACGCGGTAACCTATCCAGAATAGCTGGTAATTCAGCAGATATTAGAAGCGTAACAAAAGAGAAAATTGAAGCTTGGGCTGCCAATTTCTCTCTAAATCGCGATTTCCATCTGGGAATAGTAAGTTCGCACGATCCTGAACAGATACTTGAATGGGGAAATGCTTATCTGGGAGCTGTAAAAAATGATACCTCCGCTTTTGCATCTAAACCGCTGTGGAATAGTGATTCCCGTCATTACCTGAAGGTGTATCAGCAAAGTGATCAGGCTATTATTCATATAGGATCCTGGGCAACTCCCGCTGCGCTGCATGAGGATAATACCGCTTTCTACGTTTTAGCACAGATCATCGGAGGCGAAACCAGCTCCCGATTCTATGATATAATCAGGGAAAAGCACGGTTTGGCATATCAAACCGGCTTTGATTTCAGTTCCATACACGCCTTGGGTTTCTGGAGTGCCTATAGTTTCTGTGACAGAAGTGATTATCGCTCTTGTTTGAAACTGATGCAAAATATAATCGCTGCAGTGGCTGAAAATGGAGTAAGCGAGGACGAGGTACGTCGTGCCATAAACTATCTGGTGGGAATGAATCGCTTCGATATGGAAAGCCCTTCCTACACAGCATCCTCGATGTCCAGTCTGGCAGCTTTGGGCTATCCGGATAACTATTACCTCAGCCGCGAGCAGCGTTTGAAGGAAGTCACTCCCGAGCTCGTGAATAAAATCGCCCGGCGTTGGCTTCGGCTAGATGCACAATACACCCATATTGTTTTGTAATTATGCTAAAATTAGGAATTGACATCGGCTCCCGTAATACCAAGATCGTGATCTTTGATGATCAGCAGTATGAAATCATGCATAGCGCTTGGTGCAGCACTGAGGTTAATCCCCGACGTTCAGTTGAAACGCTCATTGATGGGGCGATACATAAACTGAACATGAGTAGCTCTGCTTTTGCTGCAACAGCCGTAACTGGATATGGACGTAAGTTGTTTCAGGATCAGTATCGAATTTTCTCTGAAATCAGTTGTCATGCGGCTGGATGTCTGCATCTGAATCCAAGGCTAAGATGCATTGTTGATATCGGCGGTCAGGATTCCAAAGTGATCTGTTTGGATGAGCATACCAAGATTAAAGAATTTATCATGAACGACAAGTGCGCTGCTGGAACAGGCAGATTTCTGGAAATGACAGCCTTGCGTTTGGGGATTGAGGTAAGTGAGCTATCTTCCCTTGCTTCACGAAGTAAGGTTGAATTGGAACTAAACTCCACCTGCGTGGTTTTTGCCGAATCCGAAATCATTGGCATGATGTCCAGTTCCATATCCTCTGCAGATATTGCCAAAGCTGTTCATCTAAGTATTGCCAGGCGCATAAAACTCCAGATGGCAGGTTTGGATTGGGCTGAACCTCTGGGATTTACGGGAGGCGTGGCGATGAATGATGATCTGGCACAATGCTTGGGAAAGGTTCTTGATTGCCAGGTTTGGGTTCCCCATGAACCTGAAATCACTGCGGCCCTGGGAGCAGCCATTCTGGCATAAATGGGCAAACGCGATTACCATCTGCATACCGAAGATAGCTACGATAGCCGCATTAAAGCAACCGAGCTTGCAGCCAAAGCCCTGGTACTGGGATATGATGAAATAGGCATCACCGAACATTTGGATTTGCTGCCCCAGGAAGTATCTGTTTTTGGTTTACCCTCATTAACAAAATATAGGGAAAGAGTCAGTAGACTTCAGGCAGATTTCCCCACTTTAAGAATTCTCTTTGGGATTGAAGTTGGCGATTACCATTTGGTAAAGAGCTTTGCCAAACCATTGCTGGACATGTTTTCCTTTGATCTCGTGCTGGGTTCGGTGCACTTTCTATCCGATCACAGCAATGTGGCAGTTCCTTTGCTTCATCCTTTGTCTCATAGCCAGCGCGAAGATTATTACAGACACAATTTGGACTTAGTTACTAATTGCGACATAGATGTATTGGCACATTTGGGAGTGTATAAACGCTATTATTCCCAGCTTGTATCGGAGCTACCTTTTTTCCCGATTATCCAGGATATATTCAGAGTAATGATAGATAAAAAGATTGCCCTGGAGATAAATTTCAGTAGCCTGCGCAAAACTTATCCGAGCATTATCCCCGAACCAGAGCTGGTGGATTTGTATCTGCAAATGGGAGGGAAGTTAATAAGCATCGGCAGCGACGCGCATCGCCTGGAGCACTTTGACGATTATTATCACGAAGTTCCGCTTTACCTACAGAATATGGTGTCTTCACCAAGAAAGTGTTTGACAGAATGAAGTGGAATTATGATTGAGGAAACAGGAAAAGAAAATTACAAAAATAAAGGAGAACAACCATGCCAAGAATGACGGTTGATCCCAACTACTGCAAGGGTTGTGGCCTGTGCATTGCCGCTTGTCCGAAGAAGATAATTCGCTTTTCGGAAAACATTAATGCCAAAGGCTATAACTATGCCGAATGTTTCGACCAGGAAAAATGCATAGCCTGCAAAATGTGTTACACAACCTGCCCCGATGTGGCAATAACGGTTGAGAAGTGAGGTGGAAATGTCCAAGATACTTATGAAAGGAAATGAAGCAGTTGCCGAAGCCGCGATCCGCAGTGGATGCAGGCTGTATTTCGCCTATCCCATTACCCCTCAAAGCGAATTGATTGAGTACATGGCCAAGATGATGCCCAAAGTGGGAGGAACTTTCCTTCAAGCGGAAAGTGAAGTATCGGCCATCAATATGGTTTATGGAGCTGCCGGAAGCGGAAAACGAGTGATGACTTCCTCTTCCTCCCCCGGGATATCCCTGAAAATGGAAGGCATATCCTATATAGCCGGTGCCGAACTTCCCTGCGTGGTAATAAATGTGCAGCGCGGAGGCCCCGGACTGGGTGACATTCAACCCTCCCAAAGCGACTATTATCAAGCTACTAAAGGTGGAGGACATGGCGATTACCATTTAATAGTATTGGCCCCAAGCTCAGTGCAGGAATTTGCCGATATGGCCAGCGAAGCCTTTGATCTTGCCGATAAATACCGTAATCCGGTGATGATTCTGGCGGATGGAATGCTGGGTCAAATGATGGAGCCTGTGGAATTTAAACCGCCCAAAACTCAGGAAGAGATTGATGAAATGGGCAATCAGCATACCTCATGGTGTATCTGCCCGAATGAAGATGGCGACAAAAAACACCACCATGAGATCAATTCTCTTGAGCTTGATCCCTCGGTTTTGGAACAACACGTTATTGATCTTTATGCCAAATATGCCATCGTGGAAAAGAACGAAATCCGCTATGAAAGCTACAATATCAATGATGATAACGAAATCCTTTGCGTAGCCTGGGGAACTGCCAGCCGCGTGGTTAAATCTGCCATAAACGAGCTTAATGCCACGGGCAAGAATATCGGCATGATCCGCCCGATAACGGTTTGGCCTTATCCCTATGAAGCCATTGCCAAAGCCATTGGCAAAAAAGTGAAAAAAGTATATGTGTTCGAGCTGAATACTGGCCAGATGCTGGATGATGTAAAGATCGCCGTTGCTGGTAAAGTACCGGTGGATTTTTGGGGAAAAACCGGCGGTATTGTCTTCACCCCTGCGGAAATTCAAGCCAAGCTGGAAGCTTGTTACAAATAAGGAGGAACCATGGAGATAATTGCAAAACGTCCCGAATCACTAACCAAAACTCCCTTCACCTATTGTCCCGGCTGCCTCCATGGCGTTGCCCACCGTTTAATCGCCGAAGCAATCGAGGAATTTGGACTTACCAATTCCATGACGGGAGTAGCTCCTGTCGGCTGCTCGGTTTTTGCCTATAAATTCTTCAATTTCGATATGGCCCAAGCTGCGCATGGACGTGCTCCAGCAGTTGCTACGGGCATCAAACGTTCCCGTCCCGATATGCACGTTTTCACCTATCAAGGTGATGGTGATCTGGCGGCAATAGGCACAGCAGAAATTGTGCATGCAGCAAATCGTGGCGAGAAGATGAGTGTATTCTTCGTTAATAATGCCATCTATGGAATGACCGGCGGGCAAATGGCTCCCACCACCCTGCCCAATATGAAGACCACCACCAGTCCCTATGGACGCAATGTGGATGATATAGGCCATCCCATCCGGGTTTGTGAGCTGCTAAATACTCTGGTAGCACCGTATTACATTGAAAGAGTTTCGCTTCTCAGCCCCGCCGAAATCATGAAAGCCAAGAAAGCTGTTTCCAAAGCCATCCAATACAATAAGGAAGGCAGAGGTTTCACTTTTATTGAGTTTGTAAGCACCTGTCCCACCAACTGGGGCATCGATCCTGTTAAATCACGCGAGTGGGCCAGGGAGAACATGCTTCCCTTCTTCAAAGTAGGCCAATTCAGAGATAAAGGCGAAGGAGTACAATCATGAAAGTGGAAATGATCTGCGCAGGATTCGGAGGTCAAGGCGTTTTAACCATAGGCAAGTTCATTGCCAAAGCGGGAATGGCCGAAGGTAAGAATGTATCCTGGCTTCCCTCATACGGCCCTGAAATGCGTGGTGGCACGGCCAATGTGTCCACTGTTGTATCCGATGAAGTAATCGCCTCCCCTATCGTAAGTTATCCAGACGTATTGGTGGCTCTGAATCAACCTTCCATCGATAAATTCGGTCCCCATGTCCGCCCCGGAGGAGTATTGGTAATCAATACCAATATGTGTCCTCGCGGTTGCAGCCGTGACGATGTGCAAAAAGTTAGCGCTCCCATGAGCGACATTGCCGCGGAGATTGGCAGCCAGATGGTGCTGAATATGATTGCCATTGGTATCGTGATCGGTAAAACCGGGATAATCAAATATGAAACCATGGAAGAAGATCTCACTTCTTTCTTGAAAGCCAAAAATCCCGATTTGCTGGAAATGAATCTGAAAGCGATCAAACGTGGCATTGAGATCGGCAAACAAAACTAAGAAAACATAAGAGTATGTTAGAGTAAGGCTGGATCGGAGAAATGACTGATTCAGCCTTCTCTTCATAAAGTGAGGAATTATGACCGACTCGTTATTGGTTACCATTGCCACCTTCGCCAATCCCTTCGAAGCAGAGCTTGCCAAGAGCTTTTTGGAGGAAGCCGGCTTCGCAGTTGAGCTAAAGAACGAAAGAATGATGTCTATGTACAGCTCTTTCGCAGGCTATATGCATATGATAGAGCTGCAAGTACCCCCCGAAAGCGAAAAGGAAGCAAAGCAAGTATTGGTTTCTCTGGATGATTCTGATTATATCCGCAGGATTCTAAGCACCGAAAAAGCTCTCCTTACTGGGCATTTTCAGCTCACTTCCGGTAAACATAGCAAGCATTACATTGAGAAAATCAGGGTGTTTCAAAATCCGGAAGCTACTCACAACATCTGCCGGAGAATGGCGCAACGCCTTGAAGCTTATGATTTTGATTGCGTGGTTGGCCCCGCTTATGGGGGAATCGTACTGGCCTTCGAAACGGCTTATCTGCTGCGCAAGGGCTTTATCTTCACTCAACGAAAAGACGATAAAATGACTATTCGCACCGGCTTTGATCTTTCCAAAGTGAAAAAAGTTGCGATCATCGAGGATATTTTAACCACCGGCGGAAGCGTGTTCGAAGTGATAGAATGTCTTAACGAGCATGCACTGGAGATAGTTGTGATCGGGGTTTTGGTAGATCGCAGCGGGGGCAGAATCGAATTCCCCGCACCCCTGGAAAGCTTGCTAAGCATGCAAGTTCCTGCATGGGAGCCGCATGAATGTGAGCTTTGCAAGGAATCAATACCACTTACCAAGCCTGGCAGCAGCGATAAAAAGATATAATGCAAACCATCAGGATAGTAGCCCTGGAAGCTGGGGAAGCAGCCCTCCTTGCCTCAGTATGTAAATTTATTCCTCACAAGAATAAATACCGGTTTCAAATAGTGGCTTATCCAAACCACTGGCCACTTGGGGAACCCGATCTCCCGGAAAGAATCAGCCCCGATGATCTTCCCGAGGACAATTCACCACAAATCCAGATGATCTTTGCCTCTCTGGCAAGCTATCATCAGTATCTTGCCAAACATTCTGCTTCATCAACTACGCTTTTCATCTATAAGAATCTGATGATTATGGAATTAGGTGATAAAAGCCCGACACCGGCAGCTTTACAAAAATATGGATACCGGTTTTCTATAGTAAATGATGATAAAGCATTAGAGTATCTTGATGAAGGCCTTGATGTAGATCAGTATCAGGATATTACTCTCTTCTATAATGATAAGAGTAGTAATAAGGTGCTTGTAACTGCAAACAAGTCTCTCCTCTTAACCCTAATCAGCATTGATCACCAGGCATGGACAGCAATTCATCCCGAGCTTGAAGCTTACAACCTGCTATTGGATATCGGTTCCGAGCCCAAACTGAAATTACTGCGTGAGATGCACTTAATCCTAAAGCAATTGGATGCAAGTTTGGTTCCAGGAGCAAACGGACAGCACCTCGAGGCAATTAAAGGTATTTGTAGCTCCGATCGAAGCTCATATTCACGTTTTGCTAATAGTTACGATCAATATATGGCTCATGTGGATTATGATTTATGGATCAGCCGCATTCTGCGTTGGTATCATATGCATAGCTCCATGCCGCTTGGCAAGATACTAGAACTGGCCTGTGGAACTGCTAATGTTTCCAGCCGTTTGGTGGCTCAGGGATATCATGTGGATGCTTCAGACCTCTCTTCCAATATGCTTTACGTAGCTTCTCAAAAACCTATCAGGCCCCATCTATACCAGGCTTCTCTCACCGATCCTATTCCCCACACCGATTATCAATTGATTCTCTGTATGTTTGACAGCATAAACTACTTACTCGAACCTGCAGAGTTATCTGTACTCTTTGGTAATGTTTATGATGCTTTATCCCCGCAGGGATTGTTTATATTCGACATCTCCACCCGCCTGAACAGTGAGGAGAATTTTGATGAGATATGTTCACTGACCCGTTCGGGAGATGGCATTATGGTACACCACGCCTGGTTTGAAGAGCTTCAGATGCTGCAGAAATCCAGCCTGCGCTATTTCAATAAAGAAATCGTCGGTTATTCTCAGCAGCATGAGCTCCATATCCAGAAAGTGTATCTCAGCGGCGATATCGCTTCGTTGATTTCTTCTTCAAAGCTCTCTCTAAAGGCTATTTACAGCCTTGATAGCGATCGTAATCTATATCCCCGGCATTTGCAGGCGGCCGATGATAAATATACCCGTCTGTTCTTTATCCTGAAAAAGGAGTAGAAATGAGTGATTTGTACCAAAGAGATTTGGATATTTGTAAACCTCCGCAGATGCTGGCCGGTATTGATGAGGCAGGACGTGGCGCTTTGGCCGGACCGGTGGTTATTGCTGCGGTTTGCCTGGATTATCAAGTTCCCATTGCCGGGATTAATGATTCCAAAAAGCTTGATGCCAATACCCGTGAAAAGCTGTACAAGCTGATCATCTCATCTTGTTTAGCTTATGCAATCGTGGAAATAAGTAATTTTTATATAGATAAATACAACATCCTGCAGGCTACCCTCTTGGGATTTGAAAAGGCTTATATCAAGCTGGGAGTAACTCCCGATATCTGCCTGGTTGATGGCAATCGCCTCCCTCCCACGCTTCAGGATAAGGCCACCTGCGTGATCAAAGGCGACCAGCTTCATGCCTGCATCGCTGCCGCCTCGATTTTAGCCAAAGTCCATCGGGATCACCTGATGGAAAGTTTGGACGATAAATATCCTGAATATGGTTTCGCCATTCATAAAGGATATGGAACTGCCCACCATGCAAAAATGATTCAAAGCTTCGGAATGTGCGCGGTGCATCGCCGCAGTTTTCACCTCGCAGCTCTGGATAATATTGAACAAGGTGGATGAGTATTGAGGCGAAACGAAGCGTGGAAGGATAATGGCAAGATAACCACGTAAAGTAATAACTCCAAAGTCCATCGTTGATAGTGTACAAATTGGCTAACTGCAATCTTTGCTCCTTATTCAAGTAAGTGCTCCCACTCCCCACCAAGAATCCTCCATGAACAATCCAAGATCGCGATGAAGGATGGATGAAGGTTAGATAAGCTTTGGTTGTAAGTTTGCATCCATAAAACTGAATAAATGCCAGTTATGGAATAATTCTTGTATATTAGTTTTTGTGAATAATCTGGGAGGAACCATGAACGTTCTTAATAAGATAAAGATGTGCAAACCGCTGCTGACATTTGTGATGCTGGCAATGCTGGCTTTGCCCCTTTGTGCTGCATTTATCCAGCCGGAGCAAGCGCTGCGAGTGGCCGATGTATGGATGCGGACAAAAACTGATAATAGTACTGCCGATCGTACAGAACCAATGCTTAAAAGCTTCGTTAATAATAGCTTCAGTAATAGCCCTGCAATATATGATATGCAAAAAGCCGGGCTTCCCCTGCTTTACCTGGCAGAATATGCGGATGGTAGCTTTGTACTGGTTTCTGCCGATAATAATGCCTTGCCGGTTTTGGGCTATAATGATGTTCCCCAAGCCCGCAAATCTACTTACCCTCCCGCGTTCATAGAGTGGGCTGATTTTTATGCTCAGCAGATTAATGAGATCAGAAATTCGGGTATCACCATGGAAGCTTACCAACAGCAGTGGACAGCGTTACTCGGTGGTGAGAATTCCCTTGCCTATCGCACTGAACGTGCCGTGCAACCGCTTATGACTACCAATTGGGATCAGGGATGGCCCTACAACGAGCTCTGTCCAGTGGATTCAGAAGGACCAGGGGGCCATGTTTACGCTGGATGTGTTGCCACCGCCATGGCTATGGTAATGAAATACTGGAATCACCCCACCACCGGAGTTGGCAATGGCTCATATTATGCCATGGGATATGGCTATCAAAGCGCGAATTTCGGGGCTACCACTTATCTGTGGGACGAGATGCCAGACGCCTTGGGAAGCTCAAATATCCCGGTGGCCACCCTGTTGTATCATTTGGGGGTATCTGTGAATATGATGTATGCTCCCGACGGTTCTGGAGCGCAAAGTTATGATGCTGCCGATGCTTTGGTGGACCACTTCCGCTATCCTCAGGCCCAATACGTAGACCGTTCCAGCTATTCTCTGGCGAACTGGAATGCGCTGCTGAAAGACCAGATTGATAACGGCAGCCCTATTTACTACAGTGGTCACGGCGCTGGTGGAGGTCATGCCTTTGTAATCGATGGTTATGATACGGCAGATTATTTCCACTTCAATTTTGGCTGGAGTGGTTCCAGCAATGGTTATTATTATGTTACCAATATCAATCCCAGCGGGGATTTCAATCAAAGCCAGGCGGCTATTATAAATACCATTCCGGAAAATTACAGCATCGCCAATACCAAAGTGCGCATGCATGCCGCAAATGCCACGGTTGGAGATTACTTCCTGCTGCGCTTGAACACCAATCCCATTTTGGGAACCTGGAATGTGAACCACTATGAATTTAACCTGCACTATGATCATAACTTCCTTAATTTCAATGGTGCAGATATCGCCGGAACCATCTCTTCCGCTGGAAGCGTGAATGTTACCAATCCGGAGCCGGGAGTTCTGGCCGTTAGCTGGAATGGCCCCAGCAGACTGATCGGCGGAGGAAACCTAATCAATTTCTCTTTTACTCCTGTGGATCAAGGGGAATTTCTTTTTGATCTCAGCGATATGAAGTATAACAACAGCACCGTTAACAACACTATGTATCTGATGGTGAATGCGCAAGCCCCCGTGGCCACTCTTGCCGCAAGCCAGATTACCATGCAAAATGTGATGCATTTGGGCTATCAGCAGATTGGAACCACCGAAATCCGTACAACATATCTGCTCCCCTCCTGGCAAGTGAATCATTATCAGTTCAATGTAAATTACGACAGCAGCAAGCTGGATTTTACTGGCATCACTACCGATGGAACCATGAGCAGCGAGCTTACACCGACGGTGGTGGTAAATTCACCCGGAAGTGTATCCATAAGCTGTGATGCCGATACATATCTGGAAGGCGTGGGAGTATTGTTAAAGCTTAATTTCATGGCGATCGGGAACACATCTTCGCTTTCGGTTACCCAGGTTAGTCTGCAAGGATTTTATTATAATACCACGCAGATTACTTCCTTGGGTGGTGCCAATTTCATACTTTCGGCCTATGTGAGCGTGGAAGATGAAGTGGTACAGGCGGCTCCCATAATGAGGATTGCTCCCAATCCCATCAATAGCCACGCCGAGTTTATTCTGGAAAGTAAGAGCGAAATGCCCGCAGTGGTCAATATTTATAACCTCAAAGGTCAGATGGTGCGTGAGCTGAAGCTTGGAAATCCCGGAAAGAGCTTTACATGGGATACCAATGATGCTTCCGGACGCAAACTGTCCACTGGGATTTATTTCCTTACCTGGAAACAGGGAATGGCATCCGGCAAAAGTAAGATGCTTATTTTAAGATAAACTATAGAGCGGATATAAGAACAAAGGCGAAGGATAACTTCGCCTTTGTCGTTTATAATAAATGCCTTGATTCCTATTTTCTATCAGCGCCGAATACCGCTTCCCACTTGGCCATGAAATCCATTATAGCCTTTTCTACTTCGGGAAAAGCCTCGTTATTTAGTACCGAGTAAGGTTCGCTATAGGCAATTTTTAATCTAGCAAAGGGTTTGGGAAAGCGGAATCTGTCCCAGGAATTGAATACCCATTCGCGATCTGCATTGGCAGCAACAGCCACGATGGGAATTCCGGAACGCATTGCCAATTCGAAAACACCGGGCTTAATAACTCCATGAGGGCCTTTGGGTCCGTCGGGAGTAATGGCCAATGATCTATCTTTTGATGCTTTTAGCATCTCGATCATGGCCTTGGCTCCCCCTCTGGTGCTGGAACCTCGAATGGTTTTGTAGCCAAGCTCATTCAGCGGGCCTGCAATTAATTCTCCGTCTTTGGATTTGGAAACCAGCACCGCAGCGTCAGAATCTATCCTCTGCAGGGTCATGATTAGTAAATTACGGTGCCAGAATACATAGATACATCTGATGTGATCGGATGCGCTTTGCGCGATAACTTCGTATCGCATGGTGGCATTCAGTAAGCGCAGAAATCCCGCTGCAAGCTTCTTTTCCATCCAGAATAAGAATTTAGCCATAAGTTTCAAAAAGCTTTTTAACAATCAAGGGAAGTTCCTGGCTGGGCTTTTTATCGCTAAGCATTGCACGCAAGTGATACAGTTCCTTGCGGATGTTTTTACTAAGCTCGGGATTGCTGAGGATGGCATTGGCCTTTTGATAAATGTTACCCGCAGTCATTTCCCCCTGTATCAATTCCGGCAACAAGTCTTTATCAAGAACTATATTGGGCAAACCGATACGCTTGATCTTTACAAAATAACGCCCCAAAAGGTAGGAAATGGGAGAAGCTTTGTAGCATATAATAAGCGGGGTGCCGATATACGCTGCCTCCAGAGTAACTGTTCCGGAGGTGCAAACCAGCAGCTCGCAATACTTCATCATTTCATAATTATTGCCATCCACTACCTTGACATTGCGGGTAGGTCTGGCACCAAGCAAATTCATGTATTCTTGATGTTTCACTCCTCTGGTTTTGGAAAAAAGCATCTCATATTCACTTTCTGGCCACCGCCTTGCCGCTTCCAGAAATATGGGTAACATCTTTGTTATTTCATGATTGCGGCTACCCGGAAAGAAACCTATCCATTTCTTGTTGCTATCCAGACCGTAGAAATGGGCAAAGGCATCTCTATCCATTTCATATTTAACTTCTTCGGCGATGGGATGGCCTACATAGCTGCAATTTACGTTGTGAATCTCAAGCATTTCGCGTTCGAAGGGAAGAATGCAGGCAACGTGGCGTGTGGATTCTTTCAGCTTATATACTCGCTCATGTTTCCAAGCCCAGAACTGAGGGCAGATAAAATATAGCACCGGAACTCGCTGTTCATCGGCCATAAAAGCTACACGAAGGTTCATCCCAGGGTAATCTACCAGAATGGCAAGATCGGGTTTTTCCTTAGCGAGGTAGCTTTTTATCTTTCTTTGCACCTTCATAAAAAATCCCAGATGTTGCACTACTTCCACGAAGCCCATCACTGCAAAGCGATCGAAAGGAAACATCGTTTTCAGGCCTTGCTGCTGCATGCGAGGGCCTCCGATTCCCACATGCTTCAGTTTTGGCATGTGGCGATTGAGGCTTTCCATTACCAATGCAGCATGCAGGTCTCCAGAATTCTCTCCTACCAGCCAAAAAATCGTGCGTGCTTTTTCCATCAGTTTATCGCCATTTTGCCCATAAGCGTTAGAGGGGTAACTATTGTTGCTGCCATTAGCACTCCAATTAGGATAAAGAGCAGCGATTTCCAGAATTTCAAGCCAAAGATATTGGCAGCAAAAGCACCTGTCCAACCTCCCGTTCCGGGTAAAGGGATGCCCACAAAGACGGCTAAACCAATCTCTTCGTATTTCTCGATCGATTTCCCTTTGCGTCTGGTTCGGGCAAAAAGCCACTGCGTAAAGCGTGCTCCTGCGTTGACCTTGCTAATGAGTTTAAAGAACCAATCCATTAGCAGCAACACCAAAGGAATTGGTATCATATTCCCTATCACTGATAAAAAAACCGCCTCCGGCCAGGGAATCTTGAAAAGCAATATCGCCACAGGAATACTACCACGTAGTTCAATAATCGGTAGCATCGAAATGATCAGTACAATCACATGGGGACTAAGGCCCATATTGGCCAGCCAGGCTACCGTATTATCCGCCAGCGTATTGGCAAATAAAGGCAAGGCCAGTGCGGCACAAAGCATTGTTATCGCAATGTTTTTCAGGTATACTCGCAGAGTTCACTCCCTATCAACTATCAGTTACTCCTTTTTTAAAGGCTTGTGTTATTTGTCAATACTCTTTTGAAGTCTGCCGAAAAGGTCTATATAAGCAATAAAAAGGGTGCAGCACCGTGCACCCTAATGGCTTATCTATATATCTTACAAACTACTTTAGCTCAATAACCAGGAACTTTTGTTTGCGGAAATTGGTAGGATCAGTAATGGTGAGCACATTGGTATTATCCACTTTTTCCACCGCGTAAGTGGTGGCAACATGATTGGAAAGCACCGAATAACCTTTCTTGGTAACCGGGAAGCTAATCTGTTGGCTATCCAGAAGATTCATTTCCGTAAATTTATCGGTAACAAGATTATGAGCAACCGTGGTAACCTTGCCTATTCCCAGCAGGCCACCCTTGCGATCCACTATCCCTTTTTCCATCAGTTCGGTTCTGGTTCCATAGATGTAGTAAATCTTATTGGCTTCGATATTCTGTTGCGTAATGGCCTGTTCTCTTTCGGATATGGTGAGTTCCCGCTTCTGAATTTCTTGCTGACTGGTGCGTCTTTCGGTTTCCAAAGTTTCATTCAGGATACCCAAGCGTTGCTGCAATTCGTCCATTATTTGTTCTTTATCCGCCAGGCTTGCCTTAAGCTTGTTCACTACTTCCTGCACCCCTTTTAATTGTGTTTTCGATTGGGAAAGTTGTTTTTCCAGGGCAGCGATCTTCTTCTTGTCAGTTTCAATCTGGGTACGCATGTTTGAGATAGAATTAATTATCTTGTTACGTCTATCTTCAGGCGTGCTACCGGGTAATTCATCCTTGGTGAAAAGCTGCCCAGAAAGATCCTGATCCAATGATTCCAAGCTGGATTGAATCTCGCCGATGGTGGCTGTGGACGTTTCATAGAGATTTTTTAATTCTTTATTACTTTGCATAAGTTCTTTGTTTTTGCCGTTTGAGCCCATCCACAGAATTCCAAAAACTATCGCCAGGATAGCCAGGATTGCTGCAATAATCGCGGTAGAGGTTTTCATGCTTAGCTCCTTTTGGATATTTGTTTCTTGACATTATTATGATAATCGGGATTTATGTCAAGGCAAATAAGGAAGAAATGTGAAATACTATTTATTGAAAGCTTGGGAAATGGAACAAAAGCCAGGATCCCGCTCGATAGAGTCCCTGCTCTATCAGCCAGAATTGCTATTGCTTAGTTTTAAGCAAGGCCCCCAACTGGCTATTGTTTTATCCCCCTGTGACGCCTTTCCTTTTTTTTGCCCTGATCTTCGCCTGGCAGACAGCGCAAAATCCCTTTGGCCAGTTCTGGTAAATACTCAATGTACTGCTATCCGTTTGGCTGAGGGCGATCGTATCCTCTATCTGGATATAGTGCATCGCGACATCTATCAGCAGCAACAAAACTATGTGCTGATAGCCGAACTTACCACACCCAAGCCGAATTTGATCCTTGCCATTAAAAACGGTGAAGAGCTAAAGATTCATGATGCAATTCACAAATATGGTTTTGCCGATAATCCCGAACGTCAGATTCTGCCCGGATGGCCTTACTTCCCCCCCAAGAAGAAAGCTTCATTTCCCCCTGAAACACCACCTCTTCCCTATCCGGATGGCAGCAACGAGTGTAATTCCTATTTCCGCTGGCATTATCATCATGTGTTTACGCAGCAGCAGGATCGCGATTGGAAATTGCACCACCAAAGCATTCTGAAGCAGCAATTACAAAAGCTGAACAAGAAACTTATCAAACAGCAGGCTGAGCTTGAGGAAGCAGGCAAAGGGGATTATTTCCTGGCCTGTGCAGAAGCCCTGAAGCCCAATTTACCCCTTCTCCATAAAGGGCAGGAGCTATTCACAGCTACCAATTACCTCGATCCCGAGTTGCGCGAGATCGATATAACCCTGCTAAAGGACAAAAATCCCCAGGAGAACCTGAAAACATATCTGAAACGCTATCAAAAAGCCAAACACGGACTTGAACGCATCACCGAAAACATCCGCACTACCCAAAGCGAGATAAACGAACTGCAAATCTTACTGCAACGCTTGGAAAATGGCGAAATGCTGGATATCAATCTCGATATAAAAGACGATGCTGTATCCATTCGAGTGAAAGAAAATCAGCTCAGCAAGCTTTTGCAATATCATATAAATGACGATTGGCATATAGTTATCGGACGTAAAGCCAAAGAAAATGACTTTATCACCACCCAATTGGGCAAGCCCCATGACTACTGGTTTCACAGCCGCATTTACCACGGAGCTCATGTGCTCTTGCGTTGCCTGCGAAAAAAGAATCCAGACGACAGGCTTATCGAACTATGCGCCAGCCTTGCCGCCTGGTATTCCAAAGCCAAGTTTTCCACCAATGTCCCTGTGGATTACACGCAAATTCGCTTTGTGCGCAAACCTCGCAGAAGTGCCCCGGGATTTGTAACCTACACGAATTTTAAAAGCGTTTATGCCCAACCCCTGGATATCAGAGCGGTGCGCGAAATCCTGAATAATGGCCAAAACCAAGTTTAGTGGCATTATCTATGGCCAGCAAGCCTATGGGGACACCAGCCTTATTTTCAGGTGTTTCAGCCCCGAACATGGCCGTATCGGAATCATAGCCAAGGGCTTACGCACCAATGCTAAAACCAGTTTGCCCATCATTCCTGCCGCCTATGATTTATGGTGTCATGAACCTGTTGAAGAGGGTTTATGGCTTTTAAACGAATTTGACTTGAGCCAAGACCTCTCCCAATATCCCGATTCGTCCACCTGGATTGCTGCAGTGTGCGGAATTGAACTTACTGCTCAGATAATAGCCCCGCCCAATGATTTACATAGTCTTTATGAACTATTACTCAGCTACCTGAATTATCTTCAAAATGTTTCCCAAAATGCTATCCTATTGCTGTGGCGATATTGGATAAGAATTTACATCAGCGGAGGGCTGGGAAATCCCTTTGCAGTGTGTTGCGCTTGCCATAAGCCCTTGCAAACGTATGCTGCTTTTAACGAAGGCGAAGCAGGATTTCTCTGTTCTCCTTGCGCCAAAGACTTCAGCCAAGGTCAGGGTATTCACCTGATATCCCCACAGGCAGCAAAGCTTATCAGTCTATTGCCCGAAATAGGAAACCACTTGCAGGAGATAGAATTAAATAAAAGCATCGTAAACGAAATCAATGGTTACCTTAGCCAATACTGGTTTGCCCATACGAAGCAAACGCTCAAGCTGAAGAGCCTGAGCGTTTTGGTTCAATTCTATTAATTCAAGATATCAGAAAGGCTCAAACTGGTTTATGCGCCAGTAATATTCCTCTGATTCTTTCTGAACCTGCAGCAGGTCATCATAATGCTTGCTTTCCCATTTAATCAGCAATTCATAGAAGGATTTCAGGGTTAGGATATCGGTTTCCTGCATTGCCTTGCGATAGTGTTCTATGGCATCTTTTTCCAGTAATAGCGCTGTGGAAATGGCAGAAAAGAGAATCTGATCCTCGCCAATGCGCTTCAAAAAATCCGCCGAAAACATCTGATTTCCCCCTATTTGGGCAGGCATCCTGTCCAGCAATTCACTGGGCTGCAAATCATTGGAAATCTCCTGATAGTATTGCAGCAGATAATTGTAATGCTGCCGTTCCTCTTCCCGTCTATGCATAAAGAATTCTTTCACTTCGGGATCATGGGAATGATTTGCGGCACTGGTATATAAGGTTACGCTGTCCATTTCACCTTTCATCGCCTTCTTCAGCGAATCCAGCAGTTGTTCTTTAATCGCCATATCTTCCTCTCAGTTTATTTATATTTGATACCGATATAATAAGCGGCTATGGGAGGCAGTGCTACTTTTATTGTGAGCGCAAACTCTCCCATCCAAGAACCAACCAAGAACCTTCCCTCATTGCGATCAAGGTTGGTTCTTGGATAGATGAATGAAGAATTAATGCGAGGGGTAGCCTGGCTTGATTCACAAAGATGTATTTGTAATTACCAGAGGTGATTACTGATTAGATAGCTTACAATTCCTTGGTGCCTTTCAAGGTAAAGGCATTTACAGAGAGGGGGGAAAACGCCCCATTCAGATATTTGGGGATTGCGGCAGCGGCAACCATGGCAGCATTATCCATGCATAAATTCAAAGAAGGATAGGCAACATGGATATTCGCCCTGGCGGCCTTATCTGTAAGCTGGGTTCTCAGCGCGGAATTAGCAGCTACTCCTCCTGCCAAAAGGATGCGGGGAATGTGATGAGCCCGGGCATAATGGATAGATTTGCTTATCAGAGGATCGATTATGGCCTGTTGCACCGAAGCGGCAATGTCCGGTAAATGGGCTTCCAGAGTATCTTGCGGTTGGTTGCTCAGCCAGGTGCGGATGGCGGTTTTCAAGCCACTGTAGCTGAAATTGTAATTGCCTTTTTCGGGGATAGCCCGGGGAAATTTTACGAAAGCGGCATCTCCATTCTTGGCAAGTTTATCGATAATTGGTCCTCCCGGAAAGCCCAAGCCCAAGAGTTTGGCAGTTTTATCGAAGCTTTCCCCGGCAGCGTCGTCCAAAGTATGGCCGATTACTTCAAAATCGGTAAGAGACTTGAAATGTACCAGTTCGGTATGTCCGCCGGATACTACTATAGCCAGAAAAGGTGCTTCCAGATCAGGATGATCGATGAAATTGGCGAATATATGTGCCAGCATGTGATTTACAGTAATCAAAGGCTTCCCTATGCTCCAGGCCAGGCTTTTGGCAAAGGAAAGGCCTACTATCAAGGAACCGATCAATCCGGGATTTACCGATACCGCCAGGGCCTCCAGATCAGGCAGGCCCAGCCCTGATTGCTTCAAAGCCCGCTGAGTAAGCAGCAAAATGTTCTTCAGATGCAGCCGTGATGCCAATTCCGGTAAAATACCCCCAAAATCAAGATGCTCAGGCTGGCTGGAAACAAGATTTACCACGATGCGGTAATTGGTATCGAGGATGGCTACAGAAGTATCATCACAGGAAGATTCAAAGGCAAGCAGATATTTGGCAGGCATTTATTTCAAACGGACTTTTGCAGGAGTAATTGCAATAACTTTAACGTTTTCAGGAGCTTCCACACTAAGCATATAGAATCCCAGAGCATCGGGTTCATCGCTAGGGATAGCAATAAATCTACTGGTATCCAGATTATCCAGAATTGCCGAATCTCCCGAAATCTTGATGGCAATGCTGGCAGGGAAATAGCTGCGCTCGGTATTGCCTTTCACGGGAATATTATCGAGCACTTTGCTGGTATTGTACGTATCCGATACGCGTACTCTCACCTGAGATTCTGAGATAGAGATATCTTCGCCGGGAGAGGCCAACCTTACGATAAATTCATTTTGGGCAGCCAGATCAGAGCTAATGGCCTCGGTGTAGATTGAGGATATGGGGCGAACCTTGCTTTTGGGTCCAAAGACTATCACTTTTTCAGGAGTAATCTGGTAATTCTTGCTTTGCAGGCTTTGCTCCGTGAGTTTATCGGTAAAGCTGAATTTTACAGGCACTCGCTTCTGATGAAACTCATCGGCATGAATGGCGATTTCTTGCTTCTCCACGGGGCCGATGAGATTTAGGGATATATTCTCGGGGAGATCAATGGTGTATTCCGATAATGAGATCATATCTATTCCGGGCTGAATTTTACTGGCATCCACCAATATCTTGGCCTTGGAAAACTCCGCTTTGATAATCTCCAGCCCTTTGCCTTTTACCTGAAAAGGGATGCTTTGTGGTAAGCGATCCAAAGTGAGGTTCTTGGGTACGGAACGCAAAGATACAGGAAGATTTATCACACTGCGATGTTCGGTGGCAAGCTGCAACTGTAGCCACACTAAGATCGCGATGCCCACGGATAAAAGCTTTAGTCCCAGATTCTCGCGGAACAACTTAGTCCTCCACAATCATAGAGCTTATTCCCAAATTCTTGATTTTCTTATATAGGGTAGTACGCTCAATGCCGATTGCTTTCGCAGTTTGGGAGATATGCCAGCCGTTTTGCTTCAGGTGAAAAAGCAGGTATTCGCGTTCAAATTCGGCCACGCTATCCTTCAGATTGTCTATTTTGAGGTAACGATCCAAACCGCCCTCGCTGATATTCTGGAAATAGGTATTGCGTTGGCGCAGGTGTTTCAGAATGATGTTGTTATTAATTTTGGGCTCATTAATCATGATAAACTTACAGAAATTTCGGAGTTCGCGGATGTTTCCCGGCCAGTTGTAGGAAAGTAACTGCTCTTTGAGGGCAGGAAGATCAAGCTGATCGGTAACGCTGTATTGGGGCGAAAAATTGGTGAAAAAATAGCTCATCAGCAGCAAAATATCATCATCACGATCGCGAAGCGGGGGGAGTTCCACTACATTTCCCTCGATGCGGAAAAAGAGATCACGACGGAATACGGCCGGGTCACTTAGTGTTTCCAATCCGGCATTTGAGGCAAAGATCAGGCGCGTATTCACTTTTTTCAGATTGCCGCCTACCACTTGGATTTCCTTATTCTCGATGGCTCTCAGAATTTTGGATTGAGCCATGATGGAGAGATTGGTTACTTCATCCAAAAAGAGTAAACCATTGGAGCATTCTTCGAAGAATCCGGTCTTGTTACGGTCAGCACTGGTGAAGGAACCTTTTATATGACCGAAAAGTTCTGATTCTATAAGGCTTTCGGTTAAGGCACTGCAATTAACGGTGTGAAATGGCTTGCCAAAGCGAGGAGAATTGATATAATAGTAATTTGCGGCAATTTCTTTGCCCGTTCCCGTTTCGCCAAGCAAAAAGAGATCCTCATCCACCGAGGCGAGTTTAACTATTTGATCGCGAACTTTTTTGATGGCAGTGCTGTCCCCAATAAAGGGAAAACTGCGCGTGAATTGCTTTTTAAGATTGATGTATTCTATCTGCAGGCCGATATGCTCTTCTTCCTGATGCTTCAAAGTAATGGCATTATCAATATGCAGTAGAAGCTGGTTGGTACTGAAAGCGGATCCTTTTTCGATGAAATGGTAGGCTCCCAGGGCTCTGATCTCACTGATTTGGGATGAAGTAACCTCACCGGAGATGACGATTACTTTGTAATTCAGATCCATGTTATTCTTTAGGTGTTTCAGTACCTGGATGCCATTTAGTTTACTCCCTACCAGAAACACATCCAAGAGCACTACATCCGGTTGGAAAATCCGTAATTCATCAAAAAACTGATCGCTATTAGTGGTTAGCAACACTTCGTATTCATAGCGTTGCATTACTTTGGCGATCTGATCAGCCAGGATTACGTCGTCTTCGAGGATGAGAACTTTACCTTTCATGTTACTATCCCAATAGCTTTTCTTCCAGCTCGGCCAGAGCAGTTATATAATAGATATATGCTTGATCGGGCGAATCGTAGGGGGAGAAGTATTTATGCACGTCGCCATCTTGAAAGTACTTGGCACACATATAGTAAAAATGATCGGAGGTGCTTAGCATCCGGGCAGTGCGAAGCAGTTCCGGATCACCCTTGTCTTTGATACGTATAAAAAGTTCGTATAGAGTTTCTATGGCGTTCTTTTGCATATCATTATCCAGCCAGGCAGATAAATCACGCTGTTCGTCAGCCCAGGATACTGCTTCCGGAATGGAAAGAGCTTCCTGCTGGTAGTTTGCCAAAGCCGTGGTCTGATTTGGAGTGGCAAAGCCCAGATGATCTTTCTTTAATACCGCCGCTGGGAAATGCTCCATAAAATCAAATATGCCAGAGGAAGCCCATTGATGTTCGCCAAAGGTTTCATAATCCATAAAGAGATTAAGGAAAAGGTTCTTTCCACCTGTCTCTGCCAGGGTTAAGTGATCGATCCAATTTACAAATTTATCCACGGTTAGAGGATATTCAGGCCAATCCCTATTTGAGAAGCGGAAGGCAATATCATCGGCCAATTGGTAGTATTTCAAAAGCAGATTGATGTCCTTAGAATAGTTCTTATAGGCGTATAAAGGAGTTCTCCACTGTAAAATCCTGTCCACCCCTTCGGTAATGATGGTCTTGAATCCGTCAATTTCAAACACCAGGTCTGATAAACGATCCTGATAAATGAGCTCGGTATTGCGAAAAGTAGTAGTATTATACCCAAACTCGTCTTGCATAAGCTGGCGATGCATCATAACCTGATCGAGGAATTCGTTGGTATCATATAAAAAGGATAGAGAGTGATAATAGGTTTCCCCAAGCAGTTCCACGCAGCCTGTATCCACCAGTTTCTTAAAAGAATCAAGGGTTTCAGGTGAATATAACTTGAATTGCTCGATAGCCGTACCGGTGATGGAATAGGCAATCTTGAACTTACCTTCATGTTGCTTAATGAGCTTCAGTAGCAGTTCATTGGTAGGCAGATAGCACTTCTCTGCCACCTTTTTCATCACTTGGGCGTTTAGCCGTTCGTCAAAGATGCTATCGCCATTATTGATATCCAGCACGTTGAAATGTTTAAGGCGGTAAGGCTGATGAACCTGGAAATAGAAAACTATATTAAGCATTTACTCTCCTAAGCCGGATTCTTGCGTATAAAATCGGCCAGCATGGTGGAATAGAGGTGTCTGATCTTTTCGGCAGCTTCATCCCATTGAATACGATGCACTTCATGCATCCCGTCCATGCCAATCTTACGGCATTTTTCGGGGTATTCAATAAGATGATTGATAGTATCGGCCCATAGGTCCACATCCCAATAATCGATCTTGAAGGCGTGATGCACCACTTCCGCTACTCCAGACTGTTTGGAAATAATGGACGTGATGCCAAAGGCCATGGCCTCCAAAGGTGAAATCCCAAAGGGTTCGGATACCGAAGGTAATACATAGATATCCGCAGCACGGAGGATTCTTTCCACTTGTTTACGATTTAGGAAACCAGTGAACAGGAACTTGTTTTTCAGGCGCATGGTGGCAGAACGGCGCAGCAAATGACGTGACATATCTCCCGTTCCGGCCAGAATAAATCGAGCCTCGGGATGTACACTCAGCACCTTATCTGCCACTTCCAGATAATAATCCGGCCCCTTTTGCAGGGTTATTCTTCCCAAAAATAACACCGTAGGTCCTTTGAAAATACGCTTTTGGGTTAGCACCGAATCTTCAGGCAGGGAGAATGCATTATGGATTATCCGAATCTTGCCTGTATCGATGCGGTAACGGCTCATAATCATCTGCGCAGTGTATTTTGATACTGCTATCACCTTATCGGCATAGGTCATGCCTGCATATTCGATTTTATGAATGCGTTCATCCCCAGGACCGCCTGCTCTGTCAAATTCCGTGGCATGAATATGCACTACCAGGGGTTTGCCAGAGATTTTCTTGGCAAGCATCCCGCTGGGATAGGTAAGCCAATCATGTACGTGTATCAGATCATATTCCAAGGTACGGGCAAAGCGTTCGGAGCGTAGGGTATACTCCTGTACTTTTCGCATCAAGTCTTCATCTCCGATCAAGTTTGTGGTCATTTCCTGCCACAGCTCTTTTTCTTCGATGGTAGTCTGCTCGCTGAACCAAATTTCTTTCTTCACCGTTCCCGCATACTCTTTTATCTCAGAAAGGCTGAAGTATGATTCGGGATGCCGGGTTACGCCCAGGTATTCCAAACGTTCGTTCATGGTAGAAAACTTACGAGTGCTGTATTCTTTTTGCAAAACTGGGTCTATAAAAACGGTGGGAAGGGTATCCACGTCACTTTCTTCACGCAAGGGAAAATATACTTGCTCTCGGGTTGGCAGCACCAGGTCGATCTTGATTCCCTGGCTGAGTAGAGCTTTCACCATGCCATAGCATGCCATCCCCAAACCTCCGGAAATAAGAGGGGGAAACTCCCAGGTGAACATCAAAATCTTCACGATTCACCTCCCAGAGTCTGCAGAAAGCTTTCCACATTGTACAATGCCGCCACACTCCATGCTTGAGCGGGAGCACCTTTAGGAAAATGCGGAGCATCTCCATCCCATATTTCCGCGATCGAGGCAATGTGTCCCCTCATGAAGCTATTGCGGAAGGACATGATGAATGATTCCAAGGCGTCCTTTATCTCTGTATCTTTCTTACGACCCCGATATGCCTTCACATACAAGCCGCAGAAAGGCCCCAACAACCACGCCCAAACGCTACCATTATGGTAAGACATATCTCTTTCCCTTTGTGTTCCGTAATACTTCTTGCGAAAACGGATGTCCTTGGGGCTAAGGGTACGAATTCCATAATTGGTATATAGTTCATGATATGCTTTTTCAAATACTTGCGCCAGTTTATCCTGATCCAAAAGCGGCCAGGGTAAGGATAGAGCGATTATCGCATTGGGCCTGATCTCCATCACTGGATCATCGCCACTCAAGCGATCTGCTAAATAGCCGTCCTTCCAGAACTTTGAAAATGAAACCAGCACCTTATCCTTCATCTCCAGCAGTTGCATTAATGCGGAATTGGGACTATCTGTGATTTTAGCATAGCAATTACACATATCGGCATAGCAACATAAGGCATTGTACCACAGAGCATTGATTTCTACGGGAGCTCCACTGCGTGGAGTAATTGGCTTACCATCTACACGCACATCCATCCACGTTCCATGGGCAAAATCTTCATGCAATTCAATAAGGCCATCCCTGCGAACATCAAACTTGTAAGTGAAGTTATTAAGAATCGCTATCAGAATCTCTTCCGCCAAGGCAATGCGATCTTTCCAATAAGTGGCATCAGCACGGCGATTTGCCATTTTCCACAGCAGGATTATGAACCACAGGGTGGCATCAATTGAATCATAATTTGCAGGACGTCCACTTTCAGGCATCATATTGGGAATCAGCCCATTATCAATGTTTTGCCGGTATTTGTTCAGGATGCAATCCACTGTATCCAGGCATTCCTCGGTTTTCAGAAGTGAATTGAGCACCACCATGGTATCTCTGCCCCAAGCACCGTAAAAAGGATATCCGGCTACGATATCATCATTTGCCAGAAAATCCAGCAGGGAGGCTTTTAGAATCTGCAGGTATTCGTCGTGTTTAAACTGAAAGTTATCATTATAATCCAGATTATTTAGCAGTTCATCATTTTCATCAGGCTGTGCGGGATAATCCAGGGGTTTGGGCAGATCAGCATAACGGGATTGTATCTTCTTCACCATGGCCATAGGATCTTCTATGGGACTATCGCTGAAGAGAATGCTGGTACTGGCCCCTATTCTAAGGTCAAAAACCAGATTGAAAAGGCTAATCTGATCGCCTATTCCGGGATACCCACTCATCACTTCCCAGGGATAAAACACGTTTTTATATTCACTGCGGGCATCGCTTACCTCACCCTGCAGCAAAGCCCCGAAAACACAGATACCATTATCCTGCCTTAAGGCGGAAAACAGCGTGCATTCTCCGCTGCTCTCGATGCGCGTATCGAAATTGACCGATTCCAGCGATCCTGGATGATTGAGCTCATGATGAGGACAAAGCGTGTATTTGGGGCGAAATTCAAAATGCAGGCGATGATGCCCCAGATTGGTATACTTCACCAGCACCGTATTGCTATCTTCATCCATCATAAGCTCTTTACGCACCAATATATCATTCTGGTGGGGTAATGCTGAGTATAAAAAGATCGGATACGGTTTCAGCCAGGGCTTCACCAAATGTAAAAAGCCCTCAGGATAAATACAATTACTATAGTTATTGCTATCCAGATAAAACACTTCACCGCGCCATTCCACCTTTTCTTCCATTCCGGAAACGAGGTGAACGCGGTTGAACTTCTTGTCGCTTTTAATCAACAAGCCATGATACTTGCGCTGATTTATTAAATTTCCGGTACCCAAAGCATATCCACCCATACGATTGGTTAATATCCACTCGTGGTGGTGAGTTTCCATGAAATAATTATTCATTGAACCCCCTATAATAAAGACGTGATTCACTTGTGTGGAATTATTTCCATAGCTGGTATTCCGTCAAGTTATTTATTCTTGATCAGGCGATGTGCTTATTCCCAGATAACTAACCCATTTCTTGCCCTTGTCTTTCCCATGCAGAGATATGGTGGTTGCATGGGCGTGACCCGGGAAGCTAATAGAGAAGAAAATGGGTTCTTTCATCTTGATGATTGCAGTTATGCTACAGGGTAAATGCTTTATTATCAGTTTGTAACATGTAGCTTTGATACAAAGTATCACCCAAACTTGCAAATGGGTTTCACTCGTCAAAGTGGCTCGGGAAGATACGAAACGCCGGAGATGCTTAATGGAAGAGGTCATGAACGTTGCTCATCAACCAGGAAATCAAGTGCATATCAACTCAAGGCAAGCTCTACGTATGCAGTAATCGCTATCAATCACAGGTTGGCTTCAAGCAAAAAGGCAAGTGGAACTACAACACTCAGGTAGCAGAAGAAATCCTAAGCTTGCTGCATTTCAGGCAGTATCGCTCCATCCGAGAGATTCCTCAGACTATGGCAAGAGCAGGCAACTGGTCTTTGTCTATCTGGAGGCTCTGGCATCTCTCGATATGGTGGGCATCGAAAGCATCGGGTACAAAGTCTTATCAAAAGAGGGGATCCTGAAGCTGGGCACCTACATCCAA
>CAZSST010000001.1:0-72423 GCA_964609575.1 uncultured Candidatus Cloacimonas sp. | reverse complement strand
ACGTGCTGAAGTGGTGAAATTGGTATACACGCTAGTTTCAGGGACTAGTGAGCAATGCGCTCATGGGGGTTCGAGTCCCCCCTCCAGCACCATTTTTTTGCCCACAAAAAAAAGTGATTGACTTGTAATCCCCTCTCTCATTATATTGTACAATGTTACTTTTTGTAAAGGTGGTGCGGTAATGACCAAAATGAAGGACTTCATCGAGAAGCTGAATTTGCAACCCCATCCGGAGGGGGGCTTATACCGGAGGAACTGGCAAAGCGGATTTGCAGCCGACGTAAAAGATAATCTGGGTGTGATAACTCATCCCAGGCGTGCTTTGGGTTCATCCATCCTCTATCTGCTTCAGGGCAGCGAAGTATGCGCCTGGCATCGCATTACCTGCGAAGAGATGTGGCATTTTTATTCCGGTAGCCCCCTGAAAATGCATATACTTACCCACCAAAAGGGCTGGGAAACTTTTATCCTGGGGAACGACATCCTAATAGGCGAATTACCCCAAATCATCATGCCCCCCAAAACCTGGTTCAGCGCCGAACTTGTTGATCCATCTTCATATAGCCTATGCGGCTGCACTCTGTGGCCGGCTTTCACCTACAGCGATTTTGAATTAGCCGAAAAGAAAAGCCTGATAGAGGAATTTCCCCAATTCGCAGAGCGCCTTACCCCCTGGTTCAAGAACTAAAGAAAGGAAGATTTTTTATGAAAAAGCAGAAGATATTCGTGCTGGATACGAACGTCCTCATCCACAATCCTCAGGCGATGTTCTCTTTTGCGGAACACCGGGTGGTGGTGCCCATTGTGGTGATCGAAGAAATAGACCAGTTTAAGAAAGGTGTGGATGAGAAAAGCCGCAATGCCCGTCAGATCGGCCGTTATCTTGATGCCTTGCGCGTTAAAGGCAGCTTGCAGGAAGGCGTTAAAATGGACAATGGCGGCATCATTCAGGTTACCGTGAATCGGGAAGTGGGCGATGCAGCTTCCAAGCAGCTATTTCTGGATCGCAACGACAATCTGATCATCGGCACCGCGCTTTATTGCAAGGAAAAATACCCCTCCTATCAGGTAATTCTGGTATCCAAAGATGTAAACGTGCGCATCAAAGCCGATGCCGTGGGCCTGAAAGCAGAGAATTTTGAAACTGATAAAATTCAATACGACGAGTTTTACACAGGCTGGGAAAGTCTGGAGATCGAAGCAGAGAGATTTGCAGAAATAGGAGAAAAGCATTACCTTAGCAACATCTATGGCGAATTCTTTCCCAATCAGTTTCTCCGCGTGAATAGCGAACAGGACAAGGAAAAGATCAAAACCCTGCGTTATCACCGCGAGCACAATCTTCTTTACGCGATAAGGCATTACACGGGTCAGGAAGTTTTTGGAATCAAGGCACGAAATTTTGAGCAAGAGATGGCGATGGACATCCTTCTGGATGACGACATCAAGCTGGTAAGCCTTTCAGGTAAGGCAGGTACGGGTAAAACCCTTTTGGCCATGGCCGCAGGCCTGCAGAAAGTAGTGGAGGATAGCAAGTATTCACGGCTGGTAATCTCGCGTCCCATCTCACCATTAGGAAAAGATTTAGGCTATCTTCCCGGTTCCAAGGCGGAGAAATTCAATCCCTGGATGCAGCCCATTTATGACAATATGGATATTCTGCTTTCGCTGCATGAGGATAAAAGCGTGGAAAACATGCGTAACAAGAAGAAAGCCAGTATCTTCGACTTCATGGACTATGGCTTTTTGGAGCTCGAACCCCTCACTTACATCCGTGGCCGCAGTCTGCCCAATCAGTTCATTATCATCGACGAAGCCCAAAACCTCAGCCCTCACGAGATGAAAACCATCATCACCCGTGCCGGCGAAAACACCAAGCTGGTGCTTACTGGCGATCCCTATCAAATTGACATCCCCTATCTGGATTCGCAAAGTAACGGCCTATCCGTAGCCGTGGAAAAGCTAAAAAATGAGTCCCTGGTTGGCCACATGACCCTCGATAAGGGTGAACGCAGCGCTCTGGCCGATCTGGCTGCCAAGTATTTTTAAGGATATCATGACAAAACTTAAGCCCAATGAACGTAGCTGGGTGGAGATAAATCTCGCCGCTCTGCAGCATAACCTCAGCTTTTTAAAGAGCAGGATGGCCCCCGGGCATAGCTTTCTGATGATCGTGAAGGCCGATGGCTATGGACATGGTGCCTATGAAATCAGCCGCGTTGCCCTCGAAGCAGGCGCAGTGTATCTGGGGGTAGCGAATCCCGAAGAGGGTAAGTTGCTACGCATTCAGGGTTGCAAAGCCCCCATTCTGGTGCTTTCTCCCTGTTTGGAGCAAGAGATAAATATTATCCTTGAAAATGACCTCTGCCCCTCTGTGTCCACGCTTAGCTTTGCCAAAGCCCTGAACCAGGCGGCCGGAGAAAGAGGAATATGCCAAAGCATCCATCTGAAAGTGGATACCGGCATGCATCGCTCGGGCGAACTCTTTTTCAGCTTCTCCGATTTTTTCAAGCACTTAAGAAAGTTTGAACATTTGCACATCGAAGGCATCTTCAGCCACTTTGCCGCTTCCGAAACTGACAAGGAATTCTCCCGTCTGCAAGAAGAACGTTTTGATGCCCTGATCGCTTCACTGCCCACTAAACCTCAATACATTCACCTCAGCAATAGCAATGCCGTGGTAAATGGCCTGGGAAAAAGCTGCAATCTTGTACGGCTGGGGATTCTGGCTTATGGCGTGGATACTTCGGGGCAGAATCTACCTTTGGAACCGGTGATGACTTTCAAAGCAATTCTCTCGCAGGCGAAGAGTATCAGCCCCGGTGAAAGCATTGGTTATAACCGCTCCTGGATTGCCTCGCAGCCTACCCGCTATGGCATTCTGCCCATTGGCTATGCAGACGGCTATGATTTCCTTTTGGGAAACAACGCCGTGGTAGCCTTGCATGGCAAGCTGGCGAGCGTTTTAGGGCGTATTTCCATGGATATGATCACCATTGATTTGGGTTCCGCTCCCTCTGCCAAAGTAGGTGATGTGGTAACCCTTCTGGGCTCTGGCGAGGATGCAATAAAAGCTGAGAACATCGCCGCCAGGTATAATGGCAGCCCCTATGAACTCCTCTGCCAGATTGGACGCCGGGCCAAACGATATTACTACTATGGGAATAAGCTGTTGCACAGTGCTCCACTCTCCCGTCGCGACTTTGTACCCGATGATTTTTCCGATTCCAAGCTGAATCAAATCATCGAATCAGCCATTGCGCAACGCCTGCAAAGCAACGAAATAGGGGAGCTTATCTACCGCGAAATCCTGCGTAGCTTCTTTTATAACAAGGATAAGGATATTCATTACCGGCATGGTTTTAAACATGAGATCACCCTTTCCGAATCGCTGATCACCGGATATTACAAAGCCGCCACTACCCTATCCTTTGAAAAGATACTGCAAAATAACTATTTTATAGTTGCCTGTGCCGCGTCCGACGAGGTTTTAAATAAGTATTTCAAGCGCCACGACGTGGAGTATCGCTGGCTGATGGATAATTCCTTTGAGCTTGATACCGATAGCTTCAGTGTCAGCCTGGTGATGGTGAATGAGCTGGTATTGCAAACCCATATTGAGCACATCAATGGCTGTCTGGAGATACGATGTTCTCATCCCGGGCTCGATGAACTGGTGGGGACAAAAGTGAAATTCACCATTAATACCCACACCCTCTATCCCAAGAACTCGCATCAGTTAAGCGTTTTTATCACCGAACTAACCCAGGGAGTGGACATTTCCTTCCATTACCCCGATAATCTTGAGAAAATCGAGTGCGTTCCAGTGTTTTCAGGCCAGGATAAATATCCCCAAATCGATAAAAACCATAGTTCAATTAGAGTTCACACCAAGCCCGAGGAATGGGTTTTTCCCATCAGCGGTGTGGTGTTCTCGTATTAATATGGCAGCGGAGTGCTTGCTTACTTATAGCCAAGAACCATCCAATATCCATCCATGATCGCGATCCAGGATGGATCATGGAAGCCAGAGAGTATGCAAAGCGAGATTGCTTTCTCAGGTTAGCGGCAGCACAAATCTATCAAATGCCAGAAAGATGGCGCGGCCACCTATGTAACCTACCGCAGCCTGGATAAGATTTATGGGTAGATCGGTGAGCGCAACGGCAATACCCAAACTGGGAAAGAGAGCGCTACCGGCAAAATAGCCACACACCATTACCAATACTGCTACCGCGGGCATAAGGTATTCGAAAGGTTTGGAGGTTTTGTGCCCCAAACCGCAGAGATATCCTTCCACCCCTTTTACGATCAGGGTGATGGGCGCAAACAGCGGAAATCCGATCAAATCAGCGATGGCAGAGCCTACTCCTCCGGCGATCAAACCCACTTTGCGGCCTGCATAAAGCCCGGTGAATACGATCATCGTATCCCCCAGATTGAAGTATCCACCCCCCGCAACGGGGATACGAATAAACAAAGTGGTAACCAACACCATTACGGTGAGGCCAACTACCTGATACCATTTCATAACTTATCTCCCTGATAGCAATTAGAAATACGATTGTCAATCATTTCGCCTTTTTGCGAGGCCAAGCTGATGATATAGGCCAAAAGCGCCAGCAAACAGCCAAGCTTGAAGCGTAAGCTACTGATATATCCACGTTTGTTACGTTGTTCCGTGGGGATCATCTGCATGAAAAGCTCGATCTGGGCGAAAGAACTGACCGCTTCTTTGTAAAGCAAATTTCCAAGGATAATATACTTCAAAGTACCTATCTTCAAAGGAAGTTCTTGAATCTCCCCGATGCTGATCCACGAAAGCATGAACTGCATAAAAAACATACTACTGATAAGAAGAGCGCTGCGCGTGATTCCAAACTGAAGCCAATACTGCGAAGAATAGCCTATCTGAAAGCCCGCCAGAACACCATAGATAAGAGCCAAGGAAAAGAGGAAAGGCAATAGTAGCAGGATCTCGGAGATGAATTTCCTGTAACCTAAACGGAAGAGCAAAACCGCAAGGTTGATGGCCAGCATCACGCTTTGGAGGATTACGTTATCCAGCCACAGGAAGCAAAATAGCACAATGCCAATGGCGGTTAAGAGTACAAAGATGCCAAGCTTATAGCTTACATTCACTTACTACTCCCAAATGGGAATCTTTGGCATAAAAGGTGATGGTGTGCAGCTTATCGATACCAGGAAAGGCATCATGATGCGTATATATAAGACATACAGGCAGTTGATGTGTATCTATGTAGCTAAGTATTTGTGATAGTTGCAGGCATTCATCCACCACAAAGTAGGCAACGCGCTTTTCGGCAAGCAGGCTTTGCCGTAGATTGGTCAGTAAATAGCCAAGGCAATCGGCATCGGTATCCAACTTCTTCTCGTACTTGGCAAAAGCAGCATGTGCTTTAATGGCATAGCTTTGCAAAACTATCTGCTGCTCCCAATACATATGGTAGATGTCGGGTATGTGGCTTAGCGCAGGCAAGAGAATCTTTTTTATAAAGGAACTTTTTCCGCTGCCGTTATTGCCCTGCAGATAGTAATGAAACGAGGGATCGAAACTGAGCGGAGAGCTTAGTTCCAAGCTAAAATCAGGCCATACAGAGTACTTGCCTGCAGGAATGCTTAGCATTGGCTATCCCTGAGGATAAGCTCCTTGGGGCTTTTTGAGATAAGCTCTTTTAATATGATACGTTTATCGGGATCAAGCGCGTGCCAGAGATCAATGAAGCAAATTCGGGGTGCAGGGCAAAACAGGGCAAGTAATGCCATCAGAACTACTTTTTCCCCGCCGGAAAAGCTGGTAAGCAGTGTAGATGCGTCCAAGCTTTTACTACATATCTTTTTATAAGAACTGAATAATCGGGCTTGGGCAACAGCATCGAGATTGTAAAGCCGGGCTTCAGTTTTGAAACTACCCGTGGTGATCAACGGATGATTGGCGTCCGCAATTAGATAATTGGCTGATAAACTATTTAGCATAGATTACTTATGATGGCGGAGAGTCAGGGATTCGAACCCTGGGTACCCGTAAAGGTACAACGGTTTTCGAGACCGTCCCGATCGACCACTCTGGCAACTCTCCGCATATTATCGGATCGCTTTGAAAAACCCGGTGAGCAGGGCCGACGCTTCATCTTGCGCAATGCCTGAAATCACTTCGGGATGATGGTTAAAACTTTTATCTTTAAGTACGTTATACACAGAACCCACGGCACCGGCTTTGAGATCATAAGCTGCAAAAACCAAAGTTCCCAAGCGGCTCCAAATCATCATTCCTGCACACATGAGGCAGGGTTCCAAGCTTACGTACATCGTATAATCGTACAGGAACACCGCTCCGGAAGCGCTGATTTTGTCAATGATCATTTTCTCGGCATGCGCCAGAGGGTTGGCGAGCTGCTTGGTGCGATTGTGTTCTTTCATAATCACTTCGGTATCTTTCACCAAAACCGCGCCGACGGGAATCTCTCCCTCGGAAGCGGCTCTACGCGCTTCTTCCAGGGCAAGCTTCATAAAATAGTGGTGATCGGGATTTTGCTT
Source organism: uncultured Candidatus Cloacimonas sp. (assembly GCA_964609575.1). Classification (GTDB taxonomy): domain Bacteria; phylum Cloacimonadota; class Cloacimonadia; order Cloacimonadales; family Cloacimonadaceae; genus Cloacimonas. Next base: position 65,865 of record CAZSST010000001.1, on the reverse strand, counting down.
CAAGGATTTACCCAGATATCTACTTTAGCGTCTTTCACCTTTTTTTGCAGCCATTTATCAAACCAATCCGCAGCCAGGGAATTAATGTAGGCACCGCGGATTTGCTCCTCGGCGATCTTGGCTTCATGAAAGCGAACGCTCCGCACCACTGGTACAATTGCCAGATTATCCATTTCGATAACCGGCTGTGCGCTTTTATCCAAATGGGCGTTTAAAGCCGCAAAGTAGAGAGCAGAGAGGGATTGTCCCCTCCACAAGCTGGATGTATCAACCGCATTTAAAACCGCATCGGCTGGAATCTGATAATTGTTTTTGGCCTGGCTATCCACCCACTGACGGGCACGCTGGAAATTGGATTCGCGCTTATGATAACTGAGTAACTCAGTCTTGATTTCTTGATACACCGCGTCCAAAGGCTGGTAGTCGTTTATTTGGTTATCCACCACTTCCATCACCAGCCAAGCCAGAGCCTGCTGCGAAAATACCGGCTCGAAGATGCTGCCGGAAGCGGCATTGCGCAGTTTCTTCAGGATGCTGCCCTTCAATTCGCCTACGGGTAAATCGAGGCTATCCAGGGGAGTGGCATTTCCCCGATGATACTCGAGGTCAAATTCGTGGGCGGCTTGCTCGAGCCCTATCTGCAAAGCCAGATTCATGAGGTTACGAGCTCTTCCCTCCGGCTGAAGCAGTGATTTACTGCGGGGCATGGCCTGTAAGTATATGCTACGGTATAAACTGAGCGATTTTGTGCTTTGCAATTTTTGGTAAATCAGATAGCCCTCATCAGTTTTCTGGGGCGGTGTGCAAGCACCATCGGCAAGCTCGGAAAAAGCTATACGCAGCTCCTCGGGGAGTTCATCGGTTTTTTGATAGCCAGATTCGACCATTGAGATTACTGCACCACTATTATGGTACAGGGCAATAGCTTCGGCAGCTGGAGTGCCAAAATTCAATTCTCGATACAATGAATCCGCCACGGCCTTGGTGATGGCAAAATCATCCAGCTCGGGGGACACGGGAATTGCGGTGTAAGCCAGACGGTGGAAGGGACGAAGGCGATAACGCTCTATGTTCTTTTGGTAATAGGCAGCAATATCAGCGTCACTAACGCTAACCGGATATGCTTCGGGATCAAAGATATAGAGATCGATATCAGCATCACTGCCCAGAATACGGGCTATTTGCTGACGGATGGATTTATTCAGCATTTCCTTGTCGATGAGGATTTGCTTCAGTTTCTGAATGGGAATCACCCGCTCTTTGTAATCTTCGCGCAAGGGGCCTTGGTTTTCAGGCCGGTCAGTAAGAAGCGATTGCAGATAGAGATTGCGGTTGAAAGTGCCATCCGTTTGAAAACGGGGAGAGCTGAGGATAAAGGTGGGAATCGAGGCAGAAAGCGTATCTATAACTTCCTGGTCGCTTACCTTGATGTCATACTTTTCAAAGTAATCTTTCAAAATGGCATATTGAGTAAGGCTGCGCCAGGTGTCGGAAAAGATCTTACGACGCTCCGTAGTATCAGGATTTTTGCCATAACGGTAGCTGAAATCGGCATAGTTACGCCGCTGTGAGCCATAGAATTGCTCCAGGCTGATGGTAGTGCCGTTAATCTTCCCTGCAGCTTCGCTGTTGTTTGTGCTGCAGGCATTTAATAGCAGAATCCCCAGAATGAAAGCGGGAATTAGTTTCTTCATGTGTCTCCCAGTAATTGGTCTTGAAATTCTTTCAATTTTTGCCAGGCATTAGCGGGGCTGATTTCATCCAGTTCCATATCTTTAATCTCTTGCAAGAGAGGCTGATGAGCTTCCGCTTTGTCTGCCAGTACTTCGAAAATATCTATCTGAGGAGTATCACGATTCAGTTTACGCCGGATCGAAGCGCTAAGGCCCTGAGGGCTGATCTCGTGTTCCTCGAGGTTTTTCAGAATCTCACGGGCACGGCGGATCACCTTTTCGGGAACTCCCGCCAACCGCGCTACCTGAATGCCGTAGCTTTGGTCTGCCCCACCCCGCTCAATCTTGCGGATAAAGATCATGTTGTCATTCCAGAGCTTCACAGCCACGTTATAGTTTTTTATCTCGGGATAAATGTGTTCCAGTTCGGTTAATTCGTGATAGTGAGTGGCAAAAAGGGTTAAGGCATGCTTGTATTTCTGAACGTGCTCGATAATCGCCCAGGCAAGGCTGAGTCCGTCAAAAGTGGAGGTTCCCCTTCCGATTTCATCAAGTAGAATCAGGGATTTATCAGTGGCAGAATTCAGGATATTGGCTGTCTCGATCATTTCCACAAGAAAAGTGCTCTGACCCTGGGCCAAATTATCCGAAGCACCTACACGGGTAAAAACTCTATCAAAGATAGGCAAAGACATCTGCGTGGCAGGCACAAAAGAACCCATTTGCGCCATAATCACCAAAAGGCCTACCTGGCGTAGGAAGGTAGATTTACCCGCCATATTTGGCCCCGTGATAATGGCGATACTGGTGTCGGGATAATCCAAAGTGGTGTCATTGGGGATAAATTTATCGGTTTCCACCAGTTTTTCAATCACCGGATGGCGCCCCTCGATTATCTTCAGCTCTCTGCTGGCAGTAAAATTGGGACAGCAGTAGTGGTTCTGCCAGGCCATGAAGGCCAACGATAGAAATACATCGATCTCGGCGACGGTTTCGCTTAGCTGTTGCAGTCGGGGCAAGGATTCTGCCAGCATGCTGCGGAAATCTCTAAAGAGTTCATACTCAAGGTTCTTGATTTTCTCTTCTGAAGAAAGTACCTTGGCCTCAAATTCTTTTAGGCGTGGTGAAATGTAACGCTCAGAATTGGTAAGGGTTTGCTTGGGAGTGTAATAATCCGGCACCTTGCTTTTATGAAGGCTGGTTACTTCAAGGTAATAGCCAAAAACGCGGTTGTAGCCTACTTTCAAGCTGGGAATGCCTGTTTTGTGGCGTTCATCTTCCTCTAAGCGGGCAATCCAGCTTTTACCATCGTGGATCAATTCCAAGAGTTCATCAAGATCAGGATCATAGCCCCGGTTGAAAATACCCCCTTCCGTGATCGTGAGTGGAGGATTATCCCTTATCGCTCCGTCGATGGAGGTTATCAATTCCCCAAAATTGCTCATGCTTTGCAGCCAACTTTCGATGCGGCTATCGCTAAAATCTGCCAGCCTGGTATTGAGGTTTTGCGCCGATAACAGGTATGATTTCAGGGCTACAATTTCCCGGGGATTGATGCGCAGCGCACCCAAGCGGGACACGATACGCGCAATATCCCCAATCTCTTTGAGATCGCGGCGTAGCTCTTTCAAGTGGCCACTACGATTGATAAACGCCTTGATGGTATTCTGCCGAGCTTCGATGTGTTGCTGTTCCATAAGCGGATGCAGCAGCCATTGTTGCATCAGCCGGCTGCCCATGGGGGTCATGGTTTCGTCGATCACCGAAAGCAAACTGCCATGCTTGCTGCCATATCTCAGGCTGTGAGTAAGTTCCAGGTTTCTACGGCTGATCTCGTCCAACTGCATGTATTGCGATAAAGAATAGTAGCTAAGAGAAGAGATGTGCTGCAACGGAGAGCTATACAAACTCTGCACATAGGCAAGAGCCGCACCGGCCGCAGTGGCACCCAGGCTTTTATTATGCGCGCCAAAGGCTTCCAACGAGCTTACGCCAAAGTGTTTCTTTAGGGTTAGAACCGCCTCGGAGGGCTGATATTGCCAGCTATCAAAGATAGTGATCGTGGGAGATGGCGCTAAACTCAGGCTTTTAATGAATTTTTCCACCTCGCTATCCGGCACCACTATCTCCGCAGGTTTCAAACGCTGCAATTCATTTTCCAGTTCGTTCTTACCAAGTTCGGTAAAGATAAATTCTCCCGTGGAAAGGTCAAGGTGTGCCACTCCGATCTTCTTTTCGGGATCTTGATAATAAAGCGCTGCCAGAAACACGTTAGCAGTCCCATCCAGAAGCGAATTATCCAACACTGCACCCGGAGTGATGATCTCCGTAACTTCTCTTTTAACCAGCCCCACGGCTTTCTTGGGATCTTCGGTTTGCTCGCAGATCACTACTTTCAGGCCTGCTTTTATTAACTTGTCCAGATAGTTATTCAGGGCATGATAGGGAAAACCCGCCAGGGGAATGGGATCGTCATCGTTTTTATTGCGTGTGGTAAGTGTGATATTCAGCACCTTGGAAGCTGTATGCGCGTCATCAAAGAAAGTTTCATAAAAATCCCCCATTCTGAAAAGCACCAGTTTATCCGGATGCTTTTCCTTCACTTCATAGAATTGACGAAGCATGGGGGTTAGCTTTTTATCTTCCATCGGTGTTTACAAGCTTAATATTGGGCTACGAAGCAATTGATATCCTGCGCTAAAAGCAGGTTTCGCGCATCATCAGCTTTGGCCCGCGTTTCGTAGGCACCGCAGAGCACCACCCAGGATTTTTTACCGCCGGAATTGTCTTCGTAATACACCGCGGGCAGGCTCAAGAGGCGAATATTAAGCACCAGCTTGTTGGCATTGGCTTCTTGGGAAAAACGCCCCGCCTGAATATATATCCCGCTTTGGGGTTTGGCTTTCAGCTTGATGGGAGCTTCCAAATCAGGTGGTGGCAAAGCAGCTGAAGTGGCACTTTTCGGGGGCGAGGCAATCACAGGGCTTACTGCTTCGCTATCTTCCGCAGCCGGAATTTGCAACAAGGAATATGGGTAGAGGAAACTGACATCAATGTTCTTGCTGGTGTAACGCATTTCGAAGAGACGTTCTTCGATGGTGTAAGCAATCTGGGAATACTTATTCAGTTCATAAGCCTGTTTATAATAATTAACTGCTTCCACCAGCTTTCCCGATTGTTCATGTGCATAGCCCAGCCGATAGCTAAGATACTGTTGATCCAAATCGGGAAGGCCCAAATCGTGAAGCTTGTTTAAAGCGGTGATAGCACTATAGGCCTTCTTTTGCGCCAAATAGCATTCCGCCAGCAGATAATATGCATCTTCGGCGTAAACTCCTTTGGGAGTTAGGCGCAGATAATTTTCCACTGAGCCAATGGCCTTGGCGAAATCATCTTTCCACCAATAGATTAATGCCTGCCAATAGAAGCGTTCCATAAGGTAATTGGAATTGATTTTGCCGAGGTTTTCCGCAGCAGCATCCCAATCCCGATCCAGAATCTGAAGTTTGGCCAGTTCCATTCGGGCTCGCATGGCATAATCACTTTGGGGATATTTACTTATCACCAGTTCATAACCGCTCTTCAGCTCCGCTCGTTTCACTTTCAGGCTGGCAGCATAGAATCCTATGAAGGCCCGTTCCTCATCATTGTTTGGCTTCAAACTGGCCAGCATGTCTGTGGCCTCGTCTGGTTTACCGCTTTGCACCAATTGCTCCACTTCGGTAAATTCCTTGCGTACCGCGGCGATGGCGTTTGATACCAGCAGCACCATTCCCAGGATCATGAGCAGTTTCATAACCGAAAGGGGATTATGTATTTGCATTAATTGCTCATAGAATTGAGAAGTTCGTGATTGGTTTGGGTAGCCTGCATTTTCTTGCGCAGCGTCTCGATCCCCTGGATGGGGCTGATCGTCTTTAAATATTTGCGCAGTACATACATGCGATTGGTTTCGTTTTTTGTTAAGAGCAATTCTTCACGCCGGGTGCCACTTTTCACCAGATCGATGGCGGGATACAGACGCATATCGCTAATTGAGCGATCCAAAACCAGTTCCATGTTACCCGTTCCCTTGAATTCTTCAAAAATCACCTGATCCATCTTGCTTCCTGTATCAATCAAAGCGGTGGCGATGATGGTCAGGCTGCCGGCTTCTTCGGTATTACGTGCTGCACCAAGGAATTTTTTGGGTTTAATAAGCCCATTGGCATCAATACCGCCGCTCAGCACCTTACCACTGGAAGGAGTGATATTGTTATAAGCACGGGCCAAACGGGTGATACTATCCAAAACTATCACCACATCTTGATTCAGTTCGATCATGCGCTTCGCTTTTTCCAGCACCATTTCGCTCACGGCGGTGTGGTTCTTGGGTGATTCGTCAAAGGTGGAACTGATCACTTCCCGGTTCCCAGGTTTCAGGATCTTTTTCATTTCCGTTACTTCCTCGGGACGTTCATCCACCAGCAGCACAATCAGAAACACTTCGGGATGATTGCTGAGAATGGCATTTGCTGTATCTTGCAGCAAGGTTGTTTTCCCAGTGCGTGGAGCCGCCACGATCAAACCTCTCTGGCCCTTGCCTATGGGCGTGAAGAGATTGATAATACGGGTGTTATAATTCTCGGGATCAAATTCCAGATTCAGCCTTTCGGTGGGATAATATGGCGTTAGTTCGTCGAAAGTGCGTAGATCTTGTAGGCAATTGGGAGCAAGATTATTAATGGATTCCACGCGCAACAGAGCGTAGTATTTTTCACCTTCTTTGGGCGAGCGCACCGGACCACTGATCATGTGGCCGGTTTTCAGCCCAAATCTTCTGATCTGGGTAAGTGATACATAAACATCGTCACGGCCAGGATTGTAGTTATTCTGAGGAAATCTGAGGAATCCAAAGCCATCATCCATAATTTCCAAACAGCCGGTTACAAAGGCTAAACCTTCCTGGGCAGCCTGAAACTCCAGCATTTTGAAGATCAGTTCCGTGCCCTTCAATTGTGTATAGCCGGTAAGGCCTATCTTTTTCGCAATGCGATTTAATTGCAATTGGTTCAAACTAAACAGATCGTCTTCGATCAGCATCCTTATTCTCCTTTCAGGCTTAGCCCCTGCTCCCGCAGAATCCATCCCGATTTTATCTTATTGTTTTGCATATCATTTTGTTCCGGTTAGCAGTAATCTGCTGGCTCCGGCGCAGCCTATTTCTTGAATTCTTTTTATAAGGTTATATCCGGTAAGCAGCAGTTCTTCTGTATCAGGCATGGTTTCCAACCGTTTCAGAGTTTCCTGGCAATTCTTCAGCAAGCTTTGGCAATTGCGATTTGGATCATCCACGGGAATATAGAAATCTGCCACCGCCTTTTTTTTCAGCTTGATATCGTGGTAAATAGCTTCCAATTCCGCTTTGGTGTAAGTGCTTTGGTGATAGCTGCCATGCAGTCGGTCCACCTCCGCCAGCCAATGATGAAGCAAAATATGGCTTTGCTGAGCCGGAGTTTGATTTCCATCAGAATACATTTCCGCCACCAGCATTATTCCACCAGGCTTTAAAACCCGCAGCAATTCGCCAAACACGGTATCCACATGCTGAAGGTGATGCAGGGAATTGGAGATGCTAACAAAATCAAAGTAATTGTCCGCAAACTGGATATCCTCCAAATTCATTTTATACACTTCCACATCATTTTCCGGGAAAAATTTCTGGGCATACTCCACAGACTTCTCAGAAGCATCAATCCCAATGATCTGGATGTAACTTTTCAGATGCTGTTTCAGGGTGGTGATAAATTCTCCCCGACCTGTTGCAGCATCCAAAACGATTCCACCGTCCACCTGATTCAGGAATTTGATGATTTCGTTCATGGGAAACTCCTCACTTGTTATATGCTCGGGATTAGTTTACAGACTCGCTGTAAGAAGCAGGATGAACACGCACTGCTTACGATGCCTAAACTACCAAGTGCATAATTTTCGTCAAGCACAATCTTTTGTTTCTCTCGAAGATATTATTTTTAGCATTTCGGCGTTTATTGCTTGACAGCTTTCCCATTGAATGACATTTGTGAATTATGGCGATTTAGATTTGAAACTAATCATTTAGCCTGTCCGGCACCTGGCACGCCATGGTCTTCGCGGACTTTAATATAGCAGTTAAAACCGCCGGAAACGGCAACGATGGCTTTAACCCCTGTGATAATTATGAGGACCATGATGAAAAATCTATTTTTTGTAGTGTTACTACTTTTTGCAACAACGCTTTCAGCCCAGATAGCAGAACAACCCGCAGGTGTAGGAACTCCCGAGAATCCCTATCAAATTGCCAATTTCAATAATCTCTTATGGATTGGGCAGTCTCCGGGTTACTGGAGCTTGCATTACCTTCAAACCGCCAATATTGACGCCAGTGCCAGCACCCAGCTTGATCTGGGAGCGGGATGGACTCCCCTGGGCATGGTATCCCCCTGGTTTACCGGAACCTACGATGGCCAAGGATTTGAGATTCAGGGATTGTATCTCAGCCGTACGGTAAGTAATTACACCGGACTTTTTGGTTATCTGGTAGGAGCCAAATTGAACAATATCCACCTACGAGGTCTATCTATCGGAGGTTTCATTTATGCGGGTGGTCTGGCAGGAGTAGCACAGAGCAGCATGATAAATAATTGCTCTACCACAGGTGTGGTAACAGGTAATAACAATGTGGGCGGCTTGGTAGGTTTTGCCAATTACCATACGGTCTTTACCAATTGTTTTTCGCAGGTTTCAGTGCAGGGATCGGATAATGTGGGGGGACTTGTGGGTCAAAGCGGATTCGATTATGCCCACTATTACAATTGCTACAGCAACGGAGCCGTGAATGGCGGCGCCAACTTTTATCAAGAAGGCTTGATCGGCAGGCATAATGGCGGTGATATTAAATACTGCTATTGGGATTACCAAACTTCCGGCCAAAGCACTAATCGTGCTGGATTCCCCAAAACCACTGCCCAAATGAAACAGCAATCCACATACGAAACCTGGAATTTTGATACTGGGTGGAGCATTTTGGAAGGAGTCTCCTACCCAAATCTATCTTTATTGGCTACATGGGATCTACCTACAACTATAACCCTGGCAGAACTTACGGGAACAGGCACCGAGGCTGATCCTTACCTCATCGGCAATGCTAATCAGCTACAATCGCTTAGCCTTGCTCCCCAAAGCTGGTTCATGCTGACTGACGATATAGATCTCAGTTCATCCGTGATCTGGAACCATGGCCAGGGTTGGCTGCCCGTGGGAACGGCGGCCACACCCTTTAGTGGAACCCTGGACGGCGATGGACACAGTATCCAGAATCTTGTAATCAATCGTCCCCGAAATGATTACAACGGTATCTATGCCTATACCCAGAATGCCACGCTTAAGAATATCAAGATTCTAAGTGCCAAGGTATGGGGCAAGGTCTACTGCTCGGTTTTGGTTGCTGATGCTTTTGGCGGAGAAATAAACGACGTGGATATTAGCTGCCAGATGATAAGTTCTAACAATGCCGGAGCCATCTGCGCCAGAATGGTGAATAGCACGGTGAACCGCTGCCATGCAGATGTTTCCATACCTTCCGCGGGAGATAGCGTAGGCGGCTTGGTTGGAATTCTCAGTAGCAGCGGAACCATAACGGGAACCATCAGCCAGAGTACCAGCCGCGGAAACATTGTTGCCGGATGGAACGTAGGAGGTATCACAGGCTTCTTATCCTGGGGTTATATAACTAACTGCTACAGTCGCGCATCCGTATATGGAGGCAGGAATGTGGGAGGAGTGGCAGGAATAGTGGGTGGCAGCAATAACGCCTTTATCAACAATAGCTATGCTACCGGATGGATAGGCATTACTCCGGGCGGAAGCTTTTATGGAGGGGTGGCAGGCTACGTTAGCGATGGCAGCTTAACCAACTTGTGCTACTATGATACCGATAGTACCGGCATTCCCAATGATTATCTCAATCAGGGCAGAACTCATACCCAGATGATCTATCCGGGTTCCCTGGATACTTTTTCCGCGTGGGATTTTGTAAACATCTGGCGTCATGATCAGCAGAGCGCAATAAACAGTGGCTATCCCCATCTGGGCTGGCAGGATCTTCCTCTTCCCGATAGCGTTTCAGGATTGCTTATCAGTTTTAGCGGCAATCAGATCAATTTGGAGTGGCAGCCCGTTGCAGACATCACTGCCTATCATATCTACTCCGCTGATGATCCATATCTGCCATGGAATGAATGGACTTATGTGGGAGAAAGTGCCCAAAACAGCTATTCCTTGCCGGGTGATTCAAAGAAGTTCTTTATAGTTAAAGCCGCGCGCAACTGAGTCCATCAACCCAAGCTATTCCCACCCTTATCCTTCCCTTGTCGCGATGAGGGAAGGTTGAAGGTGGGATTAGGGATGCTTCTTGGCAGAAAGTATAGTATGTGTGTTGCTGGAGTAAATGTTGCATACACTGCTGGAGTCGATGCCGCCACTGCCAATTCTTTAGCTCTCAATCCTGCTAAAGGCGGCATGGACTACAGCAAACCCAGCCGCGCCTACAGTGTAGTCCATTTGGCATCTAAACAAGAAGATATGAATTATGCAAGCGGAGGCCAGATAGACTCCACCAAGTCGTTGTCATAGCACTATAATTAATCCTTGCATACATTAATCTCTCCAAATCAATGATATCCTCCTATGAGCCTCCAAAGGATTTCTCAGAAGGTTTATTACCTATCCTTAAGATGTAAGCCACAAGGTTCTATGCAAGCTGAGAGCAAGGATATTGCTTGACGCGGAAAGGCTGTCCATTATCCTTAGCCAAAACTTGTTTGTGAGGCGTCATGAGCGAATATACTAAAGAGCTGAAGCTGATCCGCAGCCTGTTGATCGTACTGGTGATCCCGGTGGTGGTGATAGTGCTGAAAACCCTGAAAGCTATTTTTATTCCCCTTATTCTGGCAGCCTTTCTTGCCTTTATGTTCGCCCCGCTTACTTCGTATCTTAAGCGCAAAAAAATACCCATGTGGCTGATTTTAACGATTACCCTGGTGATCATCGCCATCACCTTCTGGCTGGTATCCATGATCCTTTATACCGCCACGAACAGCATTGTAACCGGCCTACCAAAGTATCAATTGCGCTTTGAAAAATTTCTGAACCAAGGATACGGGCAATGGGAAGCTTTTGCCAAAAAGCTCGATATCGCCAGCCAGAATATTCCCCTGCTCGATATTCAACAGCTCTTTTCGGGGGGATCGCTTTCAATTCCGAAGATTATCACAGGCACGATGACCGGCTTGATGGACAGCATGTGGAACATCTTTCTGATTTTGGTGTTTCTGATTTTTATCCTATTGGAAGCGGATAAACTGGGGATGCGGCTTAAAAAAGTGCTCAGTTCCAAAAGCAAGGAACAAACCGCGGATACCATCAGCCGTGTGGAAAAGCAAATCCAGAATTACTTAACGGTAAAAACCATCATCAGCCTGGTTACCGCATTGGTGGGAATGGGATTTATGCTGCTCTATGGAGTGGATTTTGTTTTGGTGTGTGGGATACTGCTTTTTGTGCTAAATTTCATTCCCAATATAGGTTCCATCATTGCCTCAGCAATACCCATCATCATCTGCTTTTTGCAGGGGGGATTTGATGCGCGGTTGCTTTTTTTCAGTTTGTTCATCATTGCCACGCAGATGTTTTTTGGGAATATCCTGGAGCCACGCTTGCAAGGCAACCGGCTGAACCTAACCCCTATCATGGTTTTGATCTCTTTGATCTTTTGGGGTTGGCTATGGGGAATTGTGGGGATGCTGATTTGCGTTCCTCTGACCTCGGCTATCAATATCATTTTAAAACAAGTAGATCCCGAGAATGTGATCTCGGCGATCATCAGCAGCGAATAGCTAATATCCTGAATTGATGGCCTTTACCTGATAAAATCTCTTAGCAACGGGAGTATCCTGATAATATGGCTCATTGGCCTCGGCAAGAAAGCTGAAAGGTCCTTCCGGCAAGGCGCTGGCCATGATTTTATAACTTTCAGCCCCCGATACCGGATCCCAAGTAAGGTAGATGGTACCATTTACATAATTCAGAACGGGGTGCCGGGGAGTCCAATCGGGACTAAGCTGAACTAGAACTTCATGGCTTCTGATGCCGGAGCTATTTAGCGCATAAACATGCAGCAGATAGTTCTGACCTTCCTCAAGGCTCGTAAGCGGTATGGCCAGACTATCCTGTACCAGCAGCCCGGAACCATTTGGAAGAAGTTCATGTTCTTCATCAATGGGAAGAGCATTACCAGTAAAGTACCATCCCAAAGCGGTAATCTCATCCGGCTGGGAAAAAGGGATGCGATAGGCTTGATGCCATAAGGGCAAGCTCCATATGCCCAGTTCGTTTTTTACCCTTATCCCCAGATAATGAGAGCCAGGGCTAAGACTTTGCATAGCCAGTTCTGTAAGCTGGTGTATCGTTATTCCCGGAGTAACAGCTATGGGATTACCAAATCCCCAGCCAGGGTCAGCGTCCCAGAAATACTCCGCCGCAACCACGGGTGACATTTGTGCTTCGTCAGTCTTCAGGAAGATTAGCCACTGGGGCATGCTCCATTTTCCACGCTGATTCTTTACCCGGAAGCCCAGATGATGGATGCCTTTTTCAAGCGCACTTAAATCGAGATAAGCAAAATCATCTATAGTAACTCCCTGATCCAGAGGTACTTGCGCTCCCTGTCCCCAGCCGGGATCACTATCCCAGAAATACTCTGCAGCAACGATGGGTATGGGCTCTGCATTTATGGATTTATAAAAAACCAAGCTTTGTGGATGGCTGGGTATGCCAGAGCTATCTTCTACTCGCATATGCAGATGATTAATCCCCAAAGGTACCTCACCCAGAGCTACGGAAAGCTGCTGTTCTACGCTTTGCTCTCCCGATAAGTCAATGTTATTGGCTTCAGCAAAAGATCCCTCATTACAATAATATTTGAAGGTAACCAAACCCCCATAACCAATGGATGTATGGATCAATAAGATCAGCAGCAAGATCGTTGACGGCTTCATGATCTTAGCCCTTTCAGTGTGCTTTGGCTCTGAAACTCACAGGAAGTACAAAACCCGATGCGGGAGCTTGAATTTCGTATATGGAAGGGATATTTGCGGGCATTCCCGAAAGCACATAGGGGTTGGCACCTCCGAAAACTCCACAATCAACCCCATTCAAACCCGCACCAATAGCGGGAGAAGTAGGTAACAACGCGTATCTGCCGTCGGTGGAACCCGTGTAGGTAAACACCGTATTCATATCAATGTTACTTTGGTTGCCATTTTCGGTGCCAAATTGCCCCTGATTAGCCAGATTATAGCGTACTTGGTTGCCCGATACCGAATTGAAGGTACCCATGATCATGATGTTATTCTGGAAGATGGAGTTGTTGAGAGTGGATATTCCTCCCAGCATTACGTTATTTTCGATAGTGGCACTGGAAGTGGGGCTGACTGTGAGGTTTGCTCCTTCGTAGCTAAGAAGGATGTTATTGGAAATCAGCACTCCGCTGTTGTAACCGGTTAGTTCTATTAACCCTTCATTGTTATTATATTCATAATTGAAGTAGAAGAAGTTCTGGATGATGGCGATATTGGTATGATACCAGGCAACATTGATAACATGAGAAGAATAACCATCCGTACTTCTGATATAATTTCTGGTAATGGTGATATTTGATGAACTGATGCTGATTCTTTTGATCTGAAGTCCGGTAACGAATGTATCGCTTGCTCCGGATACAAAACTGAGGTAATCCACCATAGCGAGAAAACTACCTACCTGGGTTTGGGGATTTTCTTCCAAAAAGTAGCCGGGACCTATGAGAGTGATTCTTTTACTAATGGTTAGATCTCCGTATGAAGAGGAAGAAGCGCAAATGTAAAGAGTGTCTCCAGGTTGAGCAGCCGTGTGAGCCGCAGACAGAGAGCTAAAATCGGGATCAGTATTGGGGCGATTGTTAACCGTGTAAATGGCGGCGTAGCTAAACACCAGGCTAAGCGAAAAAATAAAGACCAACATGATCTTCATGGTGAGCTCCTTTTCTTATCGGGTCATAGTATGATACTATATGTATCCCACTCGCGCGCCTTGATCAAAAATGGCGCTATCTCATTACAAACGTATCGCCAAAGCAGCTTTTGGTGAAGCCATAATAGCAGAATTTTCTGCCTGTACCTATTATAATAATCACTGTGGATAGCATGGCAAGATAAATTATGTATATTGATGAGATAAATGTATTTGTATAGTCTTGGATGAGTATAATTCGGATAGCGGGGAAGCTGCACTAATCCCGTATAGTAATGCTTGAACGGGCTAAGTCACCTAGCATTTGCGGGGTAATCTCTTTCATGCATTTGAAGTGTCCCAGGGGACATTTATCACTTCCATGCAAATGGCATGGCTGACAGGGCAAATCTGCGCAAAGGACTTTAGCTTTGGAATTTAGGGGTTGGAAACCCAAACGGGGGTGCGTTGCTCCAAAGATGGCGATTTGTGGTTTTGAAAGCGCTGCCGCCAGATGCATGGGACCGGTATCTCCACTAAGTACAAGATCGCATTGGGCGAGGGCTTGAGATAGCTCTTTCAAGGACATTTTCCCGGAGTGATCACTGCACTTAACCTGGGATTTGCTTATGATACTTGCGCATACTGCACTATCAGCACTGCTGCCAAAAAGATGAAACTCCCAGTCTGGATTGGCGTTTATAAATTCTTTCCACTGCTCCGTAGGGTAACGTTTGGTAAAATGCGTGGCTCCGGGAATAATGGCAATCTGACACGTAGTATCGTTACTTAAGTTGAAACTTGGCATATCTGGTGCCTTTAGAGCAGGATATTGCCACTGCGTAGAAAGGCCAAGTTTCTTAAGCGCAGATACATATAGGGACACCGTACTTTCTATCGTTAACTTCCGATCTCCGTGGACGATTCGCTGTCTGACCTTATGGAGTTTGCTATATCTTACACGCTTGAGAGTCTGCACGCAGTAACTGGCTAAAATGGAAGAAAACTTCGCGTGCAAATCAATAACCAGATCATACCTGCAGGTGCGCAGGTATTTATGAAAGCCCAGGCTTTTCTCGTAAGTAAGAACATTAACCGGGAGATCAAACATTTCTGGCAGAGCGGCATATTGCTTTTTGGTTAAAAAGGTTAGCTCCGCCTGGGGATAAGCCTTTTTTAATAAAGCACAAACAGGCTGAGTGAGGATGATGTCTCCCAATGAACTCAGCCTGATTATGAGAATTTTCATTTAAGCTTGCTTTACTAGCTCCGGTACTGCTTTTATCACTTCCGGAAGCTTGGATACGTCTTTTCCTCCGGCCATCGCAGCATCGGGACGTCCTCCGCCCTTTCCATCCATTTCTGCCGCGATCCGGGAAACTATCTTTCCGGCATGAAAGCGCTTAAGCAGGTCTGAACTAACAACAGTAATGATATTTAGCTTATCATCAAAGAGGTTAAACAGCACGATAATAGTGTTTACGGCCCTGGTTTTCAGGCTGTCCATCAATTGTTTAAGGTCGTCCTGGTTCTTTATCTCAGTTTGTTTAACAACCAGAAAAACATCTTCCCAAGCTAGCGGAGAGGACAATAACTGCTCTGCCATGGCGGCATTAGCCTTATTATGAAGATCCCGCAGTTCGCTTTCCAGGTTGGTAGTGCTGTCCAGCAGGGCTTCCAACTTGGTTTCCACGGCCTGTACAGGGCTGTGCAGATGCCTGGCCACACGCTCCAAAGTATCTTGAAGGCTATTTACCCAAAGGTAAGCTGCCCTGCCGGTAATCCCTTCAATGCGCCGGATTCCCGCAGCAGAAGAGCTTTCCGTGAGTATCTTAAACAAGCCTAATTCGCCGGTGGAATTGGCATGCGTGCCGCCGCAAAGCTCTTTGGAAAAGTCTTGGATGCTCACCACCCGCACCTGTTCAGCGTACTTTTCACCGAAAAGGGCCATGGCTCCTTCCTGCTTTGCGCTTTCCAGATCCTGAATTTTTATATTGAGGGGTCGGTTTTGCAGAATCACCTCATTTACTTTATTCTCAATAAGCCTTTTCTCTTCAGGCTTTACGGCCTGGTAATGGGCAAAATCGAAACGGAAGTAATCGGGATGAACCAATGAACCTTTTTGCACTACATGATCTCCCAGAACTTCTTTCAGACAGCGATGCAGAATGTGAGTGGCGGTATGATTGCGGGCGATGTCCTTGCGTCTTTCATAAGCAATTTCTGCTCGCACCGGTTTGGCATTGATGCTGCCACGTGTAATATTGGCAAAGTGAATAACATTGTCGTCCTGTTTCTGAACGTCGTAAACTTGAAGCTCCAGTTCATCGTTATAGATGATTCCGGTATCGGCAACCTGTCCTCCCGATTCGGCGTAAAAGGGAGTTTGGGAAAGCTGCAATAGTACTTTGCCGTCGTTACTAATACTATAGCGGATAATGGCTGCATCGGTTTGATACTGGTTATAACCTACGAATTGCGTTGCTTGAGGGTGATTTAGTTCGATCCAGATACTGTCGCTATGCTCCATGCCAAACTTGCTGGCGTTGCGGGCTCGTTGCTTCTGTACTTCCATTTCGGCCATAAACCCAGTTACATCCACCTGCAGACCTTTTTCTTCAGCCAGAATCTGCGTGAGATCTAAAGGAAAACCGTAGGTATCATAGAGTGTGAAGGCATCGAATCCCGAGATGGAATTACCTTCGTTACGGGCACAGATGTCGCTGAAACGTTCCAAACCGGTATCCAGAGTACGATTGAACCTTTCCTCTTCTGCCCGGATTACCATCTTCAGATAGTCTTCCTTGCCATTCAGTTCCTTATAATGATGGCCCATTACCTGCACAACGCTGTCCACCAATAAGTATAAAAAAGGCTCTGCAAAGCCTAATAGTCTGCCGTGACGTGCAGCTCTGCGCAGTATTCTGCGGATAACGTAGCCCCTGCCTTCATTGGAGGGAAAACCTCCATCGGCCAGGGCAAAACACAGACAACGCAGATGATCGGCAATAACCCGGTGCGAAACGCCGGTTTCGGGATCATAAGGCTTATGAGAGAGTAAAGCGATTTTCTCTATGATCGGCATAAAGAGGTCGGTTTCGTAATTACTGCTAACGTCTTGCAGCACTTGAGTTATTCTTTCCAAACCGGCACCGGTATCCACGAACTTATGCTTCAAAGGAACCAGGCTACGGTCGTCCATGCGATTGTACTGAATAAACACCAGATTCCACAGCTCTATGTATCGGGCACAATCGCCATTCACCTGGCAAACATGTCCCTCTTCATGCTTTTTATCGCAGCCTTGAGAACCACGATCATAATGGATTTCAGAGCAAGGACCGCAGGGACCGGTCTCCCCCATTTCCCAAAAATTGTGTTTGTCGCCGTGAAAGCTGATATGCTCGGGATTTATGTCTGTAACTTTTTTCCACAGCTCATAAGCTTCCTGATCGGAATCATGTACGGTGGCATAAAGTTTGTCCTTGGGCAACTTCCATACATCGGTTAGCAATTCCCAAGCCCAGGTAATAGCTTCGGGCTTGTAATAATCACCAAAACTCCAATTGCCCAGCATTTCGAAAAAGGTGTGATGATAGCCATCTTTCCCCACTTCCTCAAGGTCATTGTGCTTGCCACCAGCACGGATGCATTTCTGGCTATTTACTGCTCTGGGGATGCTTATCTCTTTATTCCCCAAAAATATGCTTTTGAATTGATTCATTCCCGCATTGGCAAAAAGCAGGGTGGGATCGTCATTGGGAATTACTGGAGAGGAGGGAACAAAATTATGCCCCTTTCCTTCGAAAAAACTGATGAATTGTGCTCTGATCTGCTGGCTGAAAGGTTTGCTCATCTTGGTTCCATCTCCAGATGGTCATAATTTTCTATGATCCATTTCTCAGCACTCCAGGCAGCAATGGCTCCATCGCTGGTAGCAGTAACTACTTGTCTTAGTACCGTATGGCGGATATCTCCCGCAGCATAAATGCCAGGAACATTGGTATGCATGTGCTCATCGGTAAGCACAAATCCTGCAGGGTCCAGATTCAAGCGCGATTCCAGAAGTTCATTATTGGGAAGTATGCCTACATAGATGAAGATGCCATTAACAGGCAACATACTTATCTGCTTGGTTTCACGATTGAACAGCTCCAGTTCATTAACCACTGCATCCCCATGGATTTCCTGGATTACCGTGTTCCAAATGAATTCCATCTTGGGATTATTAAAGGCACGTTCCTGAATAATCTTCTGGGCTCTAAGCTCGTCCCGACGATGAATTACATACACCTTCTTAGCAAAACGCGTAAGGAACAAACCCTCTTCCACAGCAGAATCTCCTCCACCTACAACTGCCACCACTTTATCCCGATACAGCGCTCCGTCGCATGTGGCGCAATAGGAAACTCCGCGTCCGGTAAAAGGCTCTTCCCCAGGTACGTTGAGGCGGCGAGGATGAGCCCCGGTGCAAACAATCACGGATTTGGCACGGTAGGTTTTATCCCCGGCTTGAATCACTTTACACAGGCCTTCCAGCCCGATGGCACTCACTTCTTCATCAATGAAATGTGCTCCGAAGCGCTCAGCCTGTTTATGCATTTTTTCGGTAAGTTCAAATCCAGAAAGCGATTCTTCAAAGCCTGGATAGTTTTCCACTTCATCGGTTACATTTATCTGACCCCCAATCAGGGCTTTTTCAAAGATACCGGTTTTAAGACCCCCACGGGCACTGTAAATGGCGGCACTGAGACCCGCAGGCCCTGCACCGATTATTATAACATCATAACGGTTCATAGTATTTGTCCTTATTATGTTTGGATTGTGCTATTCTTATTCATTAATGGGTAGTATTATCCAGATGCTTTCAGCCCTGCTGCGAATAGTCTGGATGAATACTTATCTGAGAGGCAAATTCGCGGCGTAATTCCGATACATGCTTGGAAAGGATGTACTCCCTTTCCATTTGTACCACTCTGGCATGCAGGCTATTGGCGATTTCGGTAAATGGTATTTGCTGAGCAGGCTTACGGCCGGTTAGCATGAGTATATGATAGCCAAAAGGTGACATAAACACGGGACTGATTTCATTCACTTTCAGGCTAAAAGCCACTCTATCCATCTCTTCAGTAAGCTTTCCTTTGCTAATCCAGCCCAAGTCACCCCCGGAAGCATTACTGGGGCAGTCGGAGCAATCGCGGCTGTATCTGATGAAATCTTGGGGATTCTGTATCGAAGCCCTTATCTTCTGGGCTTTACTCTCTGTCTCTTGGTCATGACCTTTAAAAAGGATGTGCGACAGGCGAACTTTCTCGGGGCTGCTGAAGATTTCAGGTTTATCATGATAAAGCTCGCGTAAACGTTCCGAACTTCGGGGAAGTTCATCCGGATAAAGGGTTTGAACGTACTTCTTGATGATCAGATGCCTACGCAGCATTCTTTCTATTTCGTCCGCGGATAAAGCCTGAATTTCGGAGCTGCTCAGTCCGAAGGTTTCTTCCCTTTCGATCAGTTCCATAATAGCGCTATCGTATTCGCTATCTGATATTTCGATGCCGCACTGCTGCGCTTTGCTGAGGAGTAGGCACCGGTCAATTAAATGCTGCAAGGCCAAAGAGCTAACCCGCAGAGGATCATCTTCTTTTAGCTTTGCGCATTCCCGATCGATATCGCTTTGCCTGATCTCAAATTCTAATACTTTAGCTATTATCTGCATCATCCGCCTCAATCAAAAAGTCCTTTATCATAGTATTAACACCAGATAAACTAATGCTTCGAGCATCCAATGTCAAATCAAAAGAGCATTTTCGATACCAGGTCATCTGTCTTTTTGCTAAATTTCGCTGATGCTGAGCAGCCAAAGCTTCGGCATCCGGCAAGGTGCATATACCATGTATATATGGGATAAACTCCTTATAACCCATACATTTAAGCCCAGCATCATCCTTGGTATATCCCCTGGCTATCAGACCGCGGATTTCATCAAGCAGCCCTGCTTCCAGCATCATGGTTATCCTGCTGTTTATTCTTTCATAAAGCTGTTCGCGTGGCAATTCTATCAAAATGCGGAATGCTATATAGGAAGTTTGGCGCGATTGCTTTTCCCAATGCAGGGATATGGGCTTCCCCGTGGCCTGATATACTTCCAAAGCGCGAAGCGTTCGTTGCGGATCATTACTACTGATCTTTGCCGCAGCCTGTGGATCAATCATCACAAGCTCATGATACAATTCCGTTAGTCCTTCTATTTGAAGTCGTGCTTCCAAAGCTGATCTTATGTCCGGGGTAATCACCGGCAATTCGCATAGCCCCTGTAATAAACTTCGTATGTATAATCCCGTTCCCCCACAAATGATGGGAAGCATACCTTTTGTCCTCAGTTCCGATATTTTTGCCCTTGCCTCAGTGCAGAATAGTCCCGCATTATAGGATTCACTGGGATCGATGATATCTATAAGGTGGTGCGGGATGCGCTCCCTTTCCTGGGATGTTACCTTGGCCGTTCCGATATCCATATACCGATATACCTGCCGCGAATCCGCAGAGATGATTTCTGTTTTTAGCATTTCTGCCAGTTCAATGGCAAAGGCAGATTTTCCGGTAGCGGTAGCCCCTTCTATGGTAATAAGCGGGATCATAGAGTGCGTTTGAATTTCTTTTCGAAGTCAGACAGGGGCATTTTGATGATCAATGGCCTGCCGTGCGGGCAAAAATAGGGTACCCGGCAGGCAAAGAGATCATTGATGAGGGTTAGCATTTCCCGTCGCGATAGCTTGTGATTGGCTTTAATTGCAGCTTTGCAGGCAATGGATTTGGCCAGGCTGTCCCGGAAATCGCTATTGATTCCCAATTCATGTTCCAGATGCTTCAGAATATCGATAAAGATCTGCCCACCTTGAAAATCTCCTACTTCCGCAGGTATTTCGTCAATTACCAGAGTATCACCGCTAAACTGTTTCAGCACAAATCCTATCTTCTCCAATAGTTCCAAATTGCTTTCGATGAGCTCTTTAATCTCCGCAGCAATATAGGGAGGGATATCAATAACAATAGGTACAATAAGCTTTTGCCTCACAGCGGGAGCACCCCCGGTGCGATGAATAAGCTTTTCATAGATAATGCGTTCATGCGCCGCATGTTGATCGATGATCACCAAGCCATCTTCCACCTGGATAAAGATATAGGTATTGTGAAGCTGCCAGGGATTGATGTAATCCTCTTCGTTTTTCAAAAGCAGGGGAATAGCAACCTGATCATTGGGCTGATCAGTAAAAATCTCTTCCTGCTCGCTATCTTCCTTGGCAGCATTAAAGATTGGCACAGCTTGGGGAGCTTTTTCCGGTTCATTTCTAAACAGATCGTCCTGATACAGATTGCCGAATTCCTTTTTATACTCAGAATAGCGGGGAACTTCCACGCTTTTTATAAAGATATCCCGTTCCAGAGGAGTAGCGGGTTGAGGAGGACTGAAGGCTTGAAACTTCAGCCGCGCAGAGGCAAATATATCTTCTTCATACCTTTTTAAAGCCCGTCTCAGGGTTTCCAGAATCAGGCCATGCACCACATTGTTTTCTCGAAAACGTACTTCCATCTTGGCGGGATGTACATTTACGTCGATCTGTTCCGGAGGAATGTGCAGAAAGATTATGTAGGGCGGAGTGCTGCCTTTCTGCCACACCCGTGATTTCAGGATAAAGGGTTCATACGCCGTTTTAATACTGTGCTTCACCGTTTTATCATTTATAAAACGGCCATTTATGAATACGTACTGCGCGTCGATAAGATTATCCGCATGCTCTTCCAGCCCAAAGATGTAGCCGGACACATGGTAATCACTCTGGCTACCTTCCACCTGGATGATGTCATTGCTAAAGAATGAACTGCCAAAGATTTCCGTCATGCGCTGCTGCAAGTTGTCGGTGGCAATGTAGTTCAATTTTTCGCGGCCATCCATCACCAGTTTGAAACTAACTCCGGGATATACCAATGCCTGATAGTGTATGTATTTAAGAATATAGCGAGCTTCCACATTGGCCGTGCGCAGGAATTTCCTGCGGGCTGGCAGCGATTTAAATAGACCTCGCACCGTTATCGCCGTTCCGGTATTGGCCGAAGTGAAGCTTACGTTCATTAGCCTGCCGGAATTGATCTCAATAGTGCTGGCCATCTCATCTTCAGCGCTGCGGGTGATCATATTCAAGCTGGAAACCGAGGCGATCGAGGGCAAAGCCTCCCCTCTGAAACCCAGAGAGGCAATGTGAATAATGTCCTCCACAGTTTTGATTTTGCTGGTGGCATGGCGCTCAAAAGCCAGCAGCGCATCGTCTTTGCTCATCCCCCGGCCATTATCAATCACTCGAATAAGGTCTTTACCACCATTTTCAATTACCACTGTTATAGCCGTGGCCCCTGCATCGAGGGCATTTTCCACCAGTTCTTTTACAACGGATGCCGGACGTTCTATAACCTCACCGGCAGCGATTTTATTGCGGACATCCTCCGCCAGGATATTGATGATTTTCATAATTTAATAGCGAAAGATGCTTCCATTAGTGAATTCGCGAATGATGGAATTATAGGGCACCAGCGAATCCGAAATGTCCTTCACATGCGAAAGCAGATGGATCAAACGCTGGGCTTCCATATAGGATGGAGTAACGGGCGACACGTTGTGCAGCAGTTTCCAGGCATGCTTGCGTAGCACTCCCAGTTCGTAGGTAAGACTGCTATTGAACATATAATCGGCATTTTCCTGAAATGGAAAGATATTCTTTTCCTCACCTTCGCGAACATCTTTCCAGCGGCTGAGAGTTTCTTCCGCACTATATCCCCGATACTGGTGATCGCGGATAATGCGACGTAGCAAGCGGCAATCGGTGGTGGGAATACGATTGTGATTATCCACATTAAGCTGATTTAAGGCAGAGATATACACGCGCACCTTGCGATTGGCAGGAACTTCCGAGGTAAGCGTGTCATTAAGGCCATGAATCCCTTCCATCACAATAATGCTATCCTTGCCCAGCTTCACATAGGTATTGCTGCGTCTGCGAAGTCCCCGCGAGAAATCGTATTGGGGAAGCTCCACCTGTTCTCCATCCAGCAACTGATTAAGCTGCATATTCAGATATTCCAGATCCATGGCATAAATCGATTCAAAATCATAATCCCCGTTGGGTTTACGCGCCGTTTTATCCCGATTGATAAAATAATCATCCATCCCAATCACGATAGGCTTCATTTTGCAGGCCTGCAGTTGCACACTAAGCCGCTTGGCAAATGTGGTTTTGCCCGAAGAGGAAGGCCCGGCAATCAGAATCAACCGTACGTCCTTATGGGTAACAATATCTGCTGCAATCTCCGCGATCTTTTTTTCGTGCAGCGCTTCCTCCACCAGTATAAACTGCGATATCTCATAATTATCGGTAAGCTTATTGATATCCATGATGTTGTGCACGCGTAAGATATCCAGCCATTTATCATGTTCCTGATGAAGTCCAAATACATTACGTGATAAAGTAAATGGCTTTAAGGGCTCTCCGCTGTCATCAGATGGGAACCGTAATATAAAGCCCGGAGCTTGATAAAGGATATCAAAATTCTTTATCATGCTGGTACTATCGGCCAAGGTGCGGATATAGCGATCGTAATATTTCCCACAGCGATAGATAAACACCGATTCCTGGTAGTTATACTTCAGGTTTTTCACCACATCCTTGCGTCCCATGGAGCTGAAGATATCTATCGCTTCATCGGTTTTCACCTCTATTCTGTCGATGGGCAGGTCGCTTTCCACGATTTGCAGCATTTCCTGTTTTAGCCGGGAGCAATCCTGCTCTGTGAAGCGCTCGGTATTGAATACTTCGCAATACACCCCGTCGCCGATGGAATGTTCCACCACCATGGCGTGTTCATTTCCCAGCATATTATAAATCGCCTTGCCCATGATGAAGATCGCCGAATCCTGGAAAATCCTGCTTCCTTCGGGGTGCAGGATCGTGATGCAATTTACCAGAGTATCCGCTTCCGGGGTATAATCTTCATTGACATATTCGCGATGATTTATTTTATAGCTCAATACCTTGTCCCGGTCTATATCGGTGCCTTTGATGATCTTGCGGATCGATTGTGCTTTCTCCAACTCGATCAAACTGTGTTTTGCGCCATTAAGCCTGATATCTATGATCATAAGATTGTCCTTGCATTTTTTTCAGATTGTCAGGAAAAAAGAACGGTGATTTTCGTCAAGCAATAGGAGTTACGAAAGTGAGAAACATGTCCAGAAGCCAAAGGATAAAAAGAGAACTTGTTCATTTCGGCGGAATAATCTTCGCCTCAGTGTTTTTTGCCATGGGTTATTCATGGTTTTTGCTGCCTTATAATATGGCTCCGGGTGGAGTGGGCGGTTTATCCCAGATCATCAAACTGCTAATGGGCATCCCCAATGGTGTGTCCATGATCCTCATCAATATCCCCCTTTTCATTATCAGCTTTGTCTTTATCGGCAGATCATTCGGAAGCAAAAGCCTCTACGGCATGCTGGTAAGCGCTTCCATGACCGATCTGCTCAGCTTTCCCGTGTTGCATAAAGTGGGATTTATTCCCGACCTCACTCCATATACCTATTTCTATGATGGGCACACCGTTTATGCCATGCTGGGCCCCCAGGATATGCTGCTTAGTGCTGTGGCCGGAAGTGTTTTACTGGGATTGGGCTTGGGGCTTATCTTCCGTTTCAGAGGTTCCACTGGCGGCACCGACATCCCTGTGGCTCTCATCAAACAAAAAGCCAATATCTCCATCGGCATGGGCTATTACATTGTGGAAACAGGAATTATCCTGCTTGTAGCCTTGGTGCTTCGCGATCCCAAACTCCTCATCTGGGGCTACATAAATCTTTTTATTACCACCAAAATTACCGACCTTGCCAGCGAAGGTCTCCCCTACATTAAAGGTGCGTATATTATTTCGGATGAAGTGGATGAAATCCGCGGTGAAATCTTTGAGAAACTGGATCGGGGCGTTACCTACCTCAATGGTATGAGCGGCTTTAACCAAAGGGACATCCGCGTGCTGTGGGTAGTGCTGAACCGTCGGCAGGTTCCTCAGCTTACCGATATCGTAAAAGAGATCGATCCCGACGCCTTTATGATCCTCACCGATGTGTATGATGTTCTGGGTTATGGCTTTAAATCTCGCAAGATCAATCTCAGTGACCATGGGTGAGGTCGGTAAGTCGAGAGGTTGAGAGGTCGAGAAGTCGAGTTGTTCATTCTACACTAGTGCTTCCGGCATCCCTCCCTTATCGCGATGAGGGAATGTTCTTGGATGGTTCCTGGTTGGTAGAGGGAAGCGATTGAGTATGGAAAGGGCGTTTAGATTCCCACAGTAGAGGCCAGGGTTACCAGTGCCATAATAGCTTCAAAGATCACAGCATAATCGTTATCGATATACTCCACAGTGCGGCCATCCAGCCTTTTAGTATGGGGCATCAGACAAGCCACGTCGGTCATGGCGGTGGAATGAAATTCGATTTTTAGGGTGATAGGGCTGCTAAACGAATACAAGGGGATAGCATTGCTTGATAGTGACTTATGTATAGCTTCCTGAAGCATAGGTTTAATGTGCAAAGGAGAATAGTTTTTGGCAGCGAACTTTGCCACCGCTTCTTTGGTGCACACATACTGAAGCCAGGGCATGAATTTTTGTAGTTCTTCGCCCAGAGTTTTGTCCCCGCTTACCACGGCTACGGGAACCCCATGATAACCCGCGTAGGCCGCATTGATGAGGGCTTCATTCATGCGTTCCCCATTTATCCAGATCTTTTGAATGCGGCTATTGGAATAGCTATGATCCATGTTTCCAAAAAGCGCGCCGGTTCCGGCATGATACCCCAAAAGATACACTTGCGAAAAATCACGGGAAAAAGCGGGCATCATGTATGCGGGGCGCGGGCCCCCACTGATAAGCGAAATTCTCTTATCCAGCGCGGTGATACTATAGTCCAGATTATCGCCCGCGGAATGAGAATCAGCGATCACGACCTCTTCAATATCCCCGGCCTGAGGGCTGTTTAAAATCGCAAAGAGCGCATCTTCCACATGGTTTTGCATGTTGCGCTTAACCGCTGCTCTATCTGTCTTTTCCTGTTCCCAGTTAAAGGTTCCGGGTATGCCTTCCATATCAATGGACATATATATCTTCACATTAGCTCCCTGGCGATTTGTGCGCCAATCATCACATTATTTTCCAAGAGGGCCAGATTGGCCTTCACGGATAAGCCTTGAGTGGATTTTGCCAAAGCATCCAGCAGAAAAGGCGTGGTAGCCTTGCCAGAGATTCCGAGCCTGGCTGCATCTGCGATGGCAGCTTCGATATACACGGCAATCTCAGCAGCAGGAATCTCAGCTTCACTGGGGATGGGATTGGCGATTAAAATGCCCCCGGGATTGCGCTCCCAGGAGAGAGTAGTTCTATATATTTCCGCCACTTGCGCAGCGTTATAAACACTATCAATTTTGTGACCGGAATGGCGTGAATAGAAGGCAGGGAAATCAGTTACCTGCCAGCCCATTACAGGCACACCCAGGGTTTCCAGGTATTCCAGAGTGGCTCCTATATCCAGAATGGCTTTGCATCCCGCGGAGACTACAATAACGGGTATTTCGGATAGAGTTTTAAGGTCGTTGGAGATATCCATACTGCTTTCCCATCCGCGATGCACGCCGCCGATACCCCCAGTGGCAAATACTTTAATCCCCGCTCGCTGCGCTAAAAGCATCGTGGCTGAAACGGTGGTCCCGCCGCTTTGGCCTTTTACCAGGGCAGTTGGAAGATCGCGGCGTCCCAGCTTTTCCAATTTATCCCCTTTTTGCATTATTTCCCGTAATCGGGCAAGATCGCAATCATCCATGCCAATATGCACTGCTCCATCCAAAACAATGATGGTGGCAGGCTCGGCACCATTATCCCGGCAAAGGCTTTCCAAGCGGGATAAAACATCCAGATTTTGCGGATAAGGCAGGCCATGGGTTAGCACCGTGGATTCCAGGGCAAGCATCGGAATGCCTTTGGTGCGGGCTTTTAGAACCCGGGATGAATATTTTAGGGGAAGGCTTTCTTCTTTCATGGAGATACTATCTTTATTCAAAAGTGGTGATGAATAAGGATGGATATCTTCTTAGCGGGCGGCAAACGTGGAGTCGGAATATTCCTCGGTAATGATTTGGACTTCCACTGGGATCACTCCCGCAGCCAGCATATCGATTTCTTTGGCAGCAGCATAGGATAGATCGAGATCTCTGCCTGGGGTGAAGGGACCACGATCGTTCACGCGAACGTTTACAGACTTGCCGTTTTGGGGATTGGTAACTTTTAAGAGGGTTTGAAAGGGGAGTTCTTTGTGTGCACAGGACAGGGCATAGTGATCGTATCTTTCGCCACTTGCCGTTTTATGTCCATGGAATCGCTTCCCATAATAGGTAGCGACCATGGTTTCGCCAGGTGGAGCTCCCGGAGGCTCCTGAGTTTGCAGTGAATCTATCACCAGCTCGCTTTGAACGAGGGCAATAGCTTCCGATTCGGGGCTTGTTACCGATTCTGCGATAATGGGCATCACAACCATGAGCTGAAGCCCCAGAAAGGTAGCAAGCAGTTTTTTACTTACTTTCTTCATAATTTTCCAATGTTCTTAGTATGCGGGAATGAAAATTGATAGGCTAATATCTGTCAAGACTTTTCTGCTGCTATGTTACTTATAAGAATATATGTCTGCTAGTTATCTATGCATATTGAATTGTATTTCGCTTATCGATATGCGTAACATATCGCATGTATGCTATGAATTATTGGCAGGATAATGATCCGGATAAGGGCAAACTATTTAGTAACTTAATAATCCCTACCCGGAGAGTGTGCGTTCGCGGATAATAATCGCCGAGTATGCAGAAAGCATCTGATGATCTGCTTCCAGGCTACCAAAGAGGATTTCTTTTCCACATAGAGAGCTTAATATCTGAGCTTCACTATCTGTATTGATGTAAATGGTGAGAATCTCGTTACGATCCTGACGCTGAAAGCAAAGCAAGCTGCTTTTGGTGTTTATAAACCTGAAGCTTCCCTCAGATAATGCAGGATGTTCACTACGCAGCTTTATAAGGGTTTTATAGAATTCACGATGTTCACAGAGAGTGGGATTATCAAGATATTTCCAATTGAAAGGACGACGATTATCGGGGTCTTTGGCTCCCTGAAGGGCAATTTCATCGCCGTAATAGATGTGCGGAGCGCCAATGAAACACATTTGAAAGATCAGTGCCAGTTTGATCCGGGCGACATTTCCCTTAGCCAGGGTGAAAAGCCTTTGAGTGTCATGGCTACCCAAGAGGTTCATCATGGCCTGTAGCGAATGCCAGGGATAGAGAGCCAGGCCAGTTTCGATCTGGGCGGTAAACTCCCTTTTACTTATCTGGCCGAGGATAAAGTAATCCATCACGGGATTTTTGAAGCAGGCATAATTCATTACGGAATCGAAGTATCTTGCTGAAATCCAATCTTCGGCGTGATGCCAGATTTCGCCTACTATCCAGGCATCGGGACGGGCAGTTTTCACTTCGCGGCGAAAGAGCTCCCAAAACCAGAATGGCACTTCGTCTGGAACATCCAGCCTGAAACCATCGATACCGATATCTAGCAGCCACCACCGCACTGCGTTTAGCAAATAATCTACCAAAGGCCAATTGGGTAAGGCCTCCCTGATATCGCGAACAGCATTTTCATCGGGATGGGGACGGGATAGATCATAGTTCAGATCGGGCATATCCTTAATCCCCCACCAGCACTGATAATATTCTTTGGGTTTGAAATACGGGGGTAAGGGCTTGGGCAAAGGCCATTTGAACCAATCATACCAATTCCAGTAGGGCGAAGCTGTCCCTTTTTCCACGCCATCGCGGAAGGCCCAAAAGGTCTCTCCGGTATGGTTAAAGGCTACGTCGAGGATTATTCTAATGCCTTGCTGATGTGCCTTATGCACAAAATCTATCATCTCTTGGGTGGTGGCCAAATGGGGATCGATGCTGTGATAATCAGCAGAATCGTATTTATGATTAGACTTAGCCTGCCAAAGGGGATTGAAATAGAGAATATTGATTCCCAAGTCTTTCAGATAATCCAGCTTGCTTTGCACTCCGGAGATGTCGCCGCCATAAAAAGACCACCAGTCCGGCTTTCCCATAGGCAGAAAGGGGCTTTGAGTAAGCCCGGAAACATCTTCCCAATCATCCACGAAGTGATAATACTCCTGTTCGGGAGGAAGGTATTCTCCTTTCGCTGGAGGTGTTTTGCAATCATGATAGTACCATTCGCTAAAATCGGGATTCTTGGTGGGATCACCATTACAGAAGCGATCAGGAAATATCTGATAAATAACACTCTTCCCCACCCAGTCCGGAACGGCAAAGATTTCCTGCCTGGCAAAATCTATTTTTAGCGGAGCCTCACTTTGGGCCTGTTTATGCAAACCATGGGAATCGAGGAACAGGCTTTGCTGCTTATAACTTATCTCAATCACAAAAGTAAATTCGGGATGGAAATCAATTTCGTGATTCGCTTCGTTCAGCAGAAGGTGAAACACATCGCTGATAGCGGTTCCCCCAATTCTTGGCAGTGCATAACGTTTTTCCCGGTGCAACAGCCAAACCTTATCCGCCATGTGTGCTGGCCAGGAAAAACGTAATTCTCCGCTAAACTGACCACTGCGAATAATGGCGATAAACTCCGATATGGGAGTATGCAGAAAGCGTTCCGGCAGATTATCCCACTGCAATCGGGCTTGGTTTTCGGGATAAACAATGAGCACAGAATTGAAGCCACCATAAGGATCGGGCACCTTATGGGGACAATTAGCGTCGTGCAGCCAAACGCCATCCACGATAAGCTTGTAATGATATTTCCCTACCGGAATTTCCAGGACGTGCTGAAAGATACCTCCCAAGTCTTGCATGGGAATGATCTTCCAGGCAGAGAAATCCCCCGCCAGGCCAACTTGATGTGTGCCGGCAGTTAATGGTGAGTAGGTGAAGCGATGCAGACTCATTCTTTCAGGATTTTATTGCTTTTAGCAGCCTTCTTGGGCTTGGATACTGGCATTTCACGTTCGTAATGCTGCTTCAGATGGATACCGGTAGCCGAATCAGTACGCTTGATGATATCTTCAGGGGTACCTGTAAATATCACCTTTCCACCTTCATCTCCACCTTCCGGGCCAAGATCGATAATCCAATCAGCGCTTTTGATCATATCCAGATTGTGCTCAATAACCACAACGGTATTCCCCATCGCCACCAGTTTTTTCAGTACTTGCAAGAGGCGATTGATATCTTCAAAATGCAGGCCCGTGGTAGGTTCATCCAGCAGGTATAACGTATTACCGGTGGATACTTTGCTGAGTTCGCGAGAAAGCTTTATGCGCTGCGCTTCCCCACCGGAAAGAGTAGTGGAAGGCTGGCCGATCTTGATGTAATCCATGCCCACTTCTTGCAAGGTTAAGAGCTTCTGGCGGATGGAAGGAACGGCTTCGAAGAAATCAACTGCCTCCTGTACGTCCATATCCAGAACTTCAGCGATGTTTTTGCCCTTGTAGCGCACAGAAAGGGTTTCCTGATTGTATCTTTTGCCCTTGCATACTTCACAGGTAACGAAGATATCGGCCATAAAATGCATTTCGATTTGCTTCACTCCGGCACCTTCGCAGGCTTCGCAGCGTCCACCCTTTACATTAAAAGAAAAGCGTCCCGGTTTATAGCCCCTGATTTTGGAAGCGGGGAGTTCGGAAAAGAGATTGCGAATGGGATCAAAGAGCTTGATATAGGTACAGGGATTGGAGCGGGGCGTTCTTCCGATAGGTTGTTGATCGATAGCGATAATCTTATCAATGTGTTCGATTCCGGTAATGGCATCCACACTCCCCACTTTGTGTGTAGTGCGGAAAAAATGATTGTGCAGATAGGGATACAGCGTTTGATTGATCAAGCTGCTTTTACCGCTTCCCGAAACTCCGGTTACACAAACGAACATGCCAATGGGGATATCGATATTGAGGTTTTTTAAGTTATTATGTCTGGCGTTTCTAATCCCTATCACCCGGGCATCGGGTTTAATGCGCATTTCAGGAATAGGAATTTTTTTACGTCCGGAAAGATAAGCCCCTGTAAGCGAAGTGGGATGCTTTATCAGTTCGTCCACATTCCCGATGGCTACTATCTCTCCACCGAAGATCCCTGCTTTGGGTCCAAAATCCACGATTCTATCCGCACCGCGCATGGTGTCTTCGTCATGCTCCACCACGATCACCGAATTTCCCAGATCACGAAGTTGCAGCAGCATGTTCAGCAGCTTGGCATTATCCCGCTGATGAAGACCAATACTGGGTTCATCAAGGATGTACATTACCCCTACAAGTTGACTGCCAATCTGGCTGGCAAGTCTGATGCGTTGCGCTTCACCACCGGAAAGAGTTGGCGAACGACGATCCAGAGTAAGATAATGTAAGCCCACGCTCAGCAGGAAGCCCAAGCGATTTTTTATTTCTTTTAATACTTCTTCAGCGATGATTTTGCGATTACCCTTCAGGTCCAGCCTGGAAAAGAAAGCATGAGCCTGATGGATGCTTAGCGAAGTAAGTTCGCCGATATTGTATTTATCTATCTTTACAGCCAGTGATGATGGTTTCAGCTTTTTCCCTTCGCAATCAGGGCAGGGTTTATCGCTGATATACTGCATGTAATAGCGTCGCATTTCCTCGGAGGTGGTTTCGTGCATACGGCGTTCCAATTGGGGGATAACGCCTTCGAAACGCATCATGAATTCACCGCTGCCACGTTCATTCTGCCAGGCAATCTTGAATTTTCGCCCTTTTGAACCGTACAGAACAAGCTGCTTCACCAGCTCCGGTAATTGATACCACGGCGTGTTCAAAGAAAATTTATAGGCATGAGCCAGATTGCGGATGGTGTTCAGTGTCCAGCTCTGCTGTTTGATCTCCAGCCTTCCCCAAGCTGCCACTGCGCCTTCCATTATGCTTAGTTCGGGATTTGCAACCACCAGATCAGGATCAAATTCCAGTTTATATCCTAACCCATTACAAGTGGGACAAGCACCAATGGGGCTATTGAATGAAAAGCTTTGGGGGGATAACTCCTCAAAACCGATATTGCAATTGGGGCAGGAATTCTGCGACGAAAGGATGATGGTGTTATCTGGTGTAAGTTCTTCTCCGTTGATGATTTTCACGGTTCCTTCAGCAAGTTTCAAGGCCAGTTCCAGCGAATCGCTCAATCTACTTTCGATACCCGGCTTAATCACGATACGATCTATTACCACCTCAATATTATGCTTACTTTTTTTGTCCAGAATGATCTCTTCATCCAAACTGCGCATCTTGCCATTGATTATCACGCGGACAAAGCCTTCCTGGCGAAGCTGTTCCAGTTCATCTTTGTGCTCACCCTTACGATTCTGCACCAGGGGAGCAACGATCTGCAGCTTTGTCCCTTCCGGATTTTCCAGTAAATGCTCCACCATCTGGTCTATAGTTAGCGATCCCACGGGACGTCCGCAACTATGACAATATTGTTTGCCAATACGGGCATAAAGCACTCGCAGATAGTCATATATCTCTGTGATAGTACCAACCGTGGAGCGGGGATTTTTGCTCGCGGATTTCTGTTCAATGGCAATGGCTGGAGACAAGCCCTCAATGTAATCTACCTTCGGTTTCTCCATTTGACCCAAAAACTGACGGGCATAGGCCGATAACGACTCCACATAACGTCTTTGTCCTTCTGCATATAGTGTATCAAACGCCAAAGACGATTTTCCCGAACCGGATACACCGGTGAACACGATGAGCTCATTCCGGGGCAATTCCAAATCTATGTTCTTTAAGTTATGCTCACTGGCACCTTTGATAATAATCTTTGTCTTCACTGCTTACCTCTTTTGGGCATATTTTTGGGAAGGGACTTGCTGTCAAATGAATTGTGCAGGGTTTCCATAGCCAGGCCAAAAGCGTTTTTATACAGTAACTAAGCTCATTATTGCTTGTTATGCAAGGCCTTGCCATAGCTTTGCCCTTATCTTTATCGCTGAAAAGCCATACGATCACCCCCATATATCTTCACCAGGTGATTCCCATGCGATTCCCAGGCCTTTGCATGGGCGTTGCATGGTTATCTTCTGACCAGTGATTTGGGATAAAGAGTGTTTGCGCTTTATGCCCCCCTTTCATAAACAAGATCAATAAAAAAGCCCGGAACTACTCCGGGCTTGTGAAAGGGAAGGGGACGATATCAATAACCGGAAGATTGGCTGATGAGAGAATTTACTCTATTAAGGCGGTTGTTGATATCAGCAATGGTCTCGTCTTCAGTGGCTCTTGATTTTGCTTGATTGAAATATTCGGCCGCCTTACGGAAATTGGCATTTGCCGATAACCGGGCATTATCACGGTCTTTTTTCAGAGTGTTGGCTTTTTTACCCACGGCTTTGGCAGCTTGTTGTTCCAGTTCTGCAAAGCGGTTATAGTCATTCGTTCCCTTATTCTGCGCGATGGTGCCAAGATACACGAAGGGCAGATAGAGGCTGGAGTCTTTTTGCAAAGCCAGATTGGAATTAGTTTCCGCCTGGGCGAAATTGCTTTGAGCCAGGTAGATTCCGGCAAGATTCAGATAAGCCAGAGCATTGTCCGGCTGAGCTTTTATCAATTGATTCATCATCGCCAGGGCTTTGGCATTGAATTCGGCAGCCAGTTTGGGATCGGTAGCGTCATTGGCCTGCATACGATACAGCGAAACTACGCTTAGATATGGCTGAGGATTACTGGGATTGTTCCTTATAGCAGTTTCGTATTTGGCAATGGCATCCGCAACTCTGTTGGTGCGCTGATAGCTTACTGCCAGGCGGCGTGAAATAAGATCGTTATCAGGGAATCTGTCAAAAGCATATTCCAAGTGCGGAATGGCATCAGCATAACGTCCTTCTTCATATAAGAGGAAGGCCAAGCGTGAACGGGCCACGGCGAAATTGGGATCAAGCTTGATGGCTTCGCCCAGGGCTGCTTCAGCTTTACTAATGTTTTTGTTCTCTACATACAGATTACCGATAGCCAGCCACATCTCTTCGTCTTCGTTGAGAGCAGCAAGCTTTTCCATCACTTCCAGGCGCTTCAGCGGTTGCTGTTTCTGTTCATACATTTCCATGAGCAGATACAGAGATTGTTGGTGAGTTTTATCTTTCTCCAAATTAAGATTCAATTCGCGGATGGCATCATCACTTTTTCCCATTTTGGCATAGGTAGCACCGAGGTAATAATGAGCATCTTTGAGCTCGGAATTTAGTCCCAATGCCATTTTAAGGTTCTTCTCAGCTTCGGGATAATTACCGCTGGAATAGTAGTTTGTGGCAACATTGAAAATCTTGTCAACTTCGTTCGAGACGAATTCGTCTATCTTAGCCAAGACTTCTGTTTCCAAGGTTTTCCAGCGTTCTTCTTTGAACTTGCTGACATTGAAATTCAATTGTATCAGTTCTTGAGTGCGAGCGCTGAAAAGACGCATGGCGATAGAATAGGAATCACTGCGTAGAGTGGTGATATTAGCCATGGCCAGCACATCACATTGGGTCATCTCGGCAAGCTCGGTCATTTCCTCAGTTTCCAAATCATCCACATCACGATATCCGGATAGTTTAAACTGGCCTGCCACCTCATCCATGTTCATAAGATCATAGGCAGGATGACTGGCAAAGGCGATATCCAGATCGCGCACCGTTAAAATCTTTTGGATATAGCGGCTTTGTGAATCCATAGCTTTCAAGGGTAATATCGCAACCTTGGTTACGATTCCCGTGTAGGGTTCAGTTGCAGCTTTTGTTTCAGTTTCAGAGGCTTTGCGATTGGAAGCACATCCCGTTAACACGAGAAGTAGCACTATCGCAACAGTCAACCATTTATTCATTGTTCCTCCATGTTTGGCGCATGAATTATCTATTTTTGGCATAAGTTTTCAAACTGTCTCTTCTGTCAAGAAAAACCATTTTGATTCCATGATCTCTCAGACCTTGGCGGGCTCAAGGAAATATAGGATTGATCCTGTATGGATACGATTATACTCACCCATTTCCCTGCGAATCATAAGTGCCCCGCTGGCGTCGATACCCAGAATTTCAGCGTTGGTTTTCAATCCCCCCATTTCCACCACTGCCCATCTCCCCTTTCCAAAGAGATTATCATTGCAGTAGGTGAGAAATGAAAGCTCGCTATCATCCTTAATCAAGTTCTCTTCCATCTCTGTTATCAGCATGCGGCAAAGGCATTCATTGGATATCTTGAAATTCAATATATTGCCCAGGGCAACCGCCCCAAACTTTCCCAGATCAGGATCGATGGCATTATTGGTATTGATGCCCACCCCGATTTGATAGAGAGAATTACGTTGATTATAACGGCAGAGAATCCCCCCCAGCTTTTTATCATCGTACATCAGATCATTAGTCCACTTCAAGGTTAAATGTCCTTCCAGAGCGGAAAACAAGCTAATCAAACACTTATGAAGACAGGCACCTGCATACAGGGCAAACGATGGCAGGGAAAAGGACAGATGAATATCAAATGAAAACCACAGCCCTCCATAAGGAGAAAGCCAGATATGATCTGCCCTGCCAATACCACTGCGTTGTGTTCCGGCACGCAGGGCAATAGGTACATCATATAGCTCTTTCAGTTTCTGATACTCAACCATGGTATTATCGGATTGCTCATAGTAGAAGTAATTCCGCATGCTAAGCCTCAATGAACATGGCATCACCATAGCTGAAAAACCGATACTTGGCCAAAACTGCTTCTTGATAGGCCTTCATGATCAAATCATGCCCTGCAAAAGCAGAGATCATCATCAAAAGCGTAGATTGGGGCAAATGAAAATTGGTGATGATGGCATCAGGCACCTTGAATTCATAGCCAGGATAGATAAAAATATCCGTCCATTTGGTTCCAGAACTGATACTGGATTCACCATAAAAACTCTCCACAGTGCGGACGCTGGTGGTGCCAACGCAGACAATGCGTCGTCCTTCGGCCTTGGCTTTATCTATCGCCAGGGCTGTGGATGCTGAGATGGCGGCAAGTTCCTTATGCATTGTGTGGGCCGTGATGTCTTGGGTTTTAACGGGCCGAAAAGTACCAATACCCACATGAAGAGTAACATCCACTATCTCCACTCCCTTATCTTTGATGCTTTTCAGCAATGCTTCATCGAAGTGTAATCCGGCTGTGGGAGCTGCTACCGAACCAACTTCACGGGCAAATACGGTTTGGTAACGTATGCTGTCTTCCCTGGTATCGTTTCTTTCGATATATGGCGGTAAGGGTACATGGCCAAGATGGTATATCTCTTGCCATAATGCATCTATGGGTTCAAATGTTATCTCTCGCAAGCCCTCAGGATCGCCGATACTGATAAATCCTTTCAGAGTAGGCGAAAAACTCAGCCACTGCGCTGTTTTAACCCTTTTCCCGGGCGATACCAGACACTGCCATTTACCAGTGGCCAGCTCATTCAAGAGCAGTAGTTCTATTTTGGTACCGTTTTCTTTTTTCCCAAAGAGCCTGGCCGGAAAAACCTTGCTGCTATTCACCACCATCAAATCTCCCGGATGAAGCAAGGCCGCGATATCTGAAAACACCATGTGCCTGAGTTCACCAGTCTGTTTATTTAAATGCAGTAAGCGTGATGAGCTTCTTTTTTCAAGGGGTTTTTGGGCAATAAGCTCCTTAGGAAGCTCATAATCGTAGGCTTTCAAAGACCGCAGATCAACACTCATGGCTTGATGCTTAGCGGTACCTGTTTGGCACTTCTTAAGGTTGCTACAAAGCTCCCAAAGGTAATCTTACTTTCCAGGCGTACAGGGATTTTATATTGATCATCGGTTAGCCAGATAAGGATTCTGCCGCTTTGCTTAAACACCGCTTCCCCTTTCAGTTTTGGTTCAATCACCAGACAATTCACATCCCCAAAGATCGTTTTGCGTTTTTCACGGCGATGCACCAATATCTCGGTATTCATGGAACGTCCGTCTGCAGTAATATGCACCCGCACCGCTTTCCCCACTTCCAGATTTTGGGCCCTAACCGTGTAGAAAGCACTCAGAATATCCTGGGTATTAGCTGGGATGGCGATTTCTTTGTTTTCGAAATAGCTGTCTTTGAAATGCCACTTCTGATATGTGGAGCTTTTCTTGCTGTGATTATATATATGCACACGGTGCTGCCGGTAACCACCCTCTTGCAGGTTTTTAGAGAATTTATAAGGTAAAAGGGTTTCCTTATCCCACCACGATTCCACTTTGTCTCTTACTTTAAACACCTTATCAAAAAAGGGATGAGTTTTGGCGTTAGTGGTCAATTGCCACACCGGTTTTCCCTGATAAGTGGCAGACTTGGCTTCCAGGGATGCTTCAGCTGCATTAATAATTCCATATTTCACGTCAAAGGTAAGCTTTTCTCCGTCCATGAAAGGTACTGAGAACAAGGGAATCACCATTATCATTATTATTATGCTTAGTATTGCAGTTCGCAATTTCATGTTAATCCTCCCCGGATCAGTAATTCTTCACCGGTTAAATTCATTATCTCAGGACTGATTAAAAGATCAGTCATTTTCTTGATCTCTCCACGCTGGATCAATCTTCCTGTGGGTGCTTTGGCTTTGTGTTCATCAAAATACTGCTGCCGGAATCTCAGATACTCACCATGGTAATCTTCTTCCAGCGCTGTTTCCACCGGTCCCGGAGAGATGGCATTAATCATAACTCCGTAATCAGCCATTTCCAGGGCCGTACTTTTCACCAAAGATACTATCGCACTTTTAGCCGCAGCGTAGGCAGAGCCACATTTTAAACCGCTATGCGTAACGTCGCTGCCAAACATTATTACCCGGCCATAGCTCTTTTCCTTCATAAAAGGTAATACTACCCGCAGAATATTATAAGCGGCAACTACATTGGCGTCCATAATCTTCGCGAATAGCTCCGGATCGCTATTATACAAGGGCATGGCATCATAACTGCGGACCGCAGCGGTGTGAATAAGTATTTCCGGGCTTGTTCCAAAAAGGGCTGCAATTCTTTCCAAGCTTTGCTTTAGCGCTGCTATGTCAATCAGATCAACCGCTTCCATATAGATCCGGGGAATATTACTCAAATCTTGTAAACGATCATCCCGCTTATGATAAAGCAATGCCAAAGCGTATCCTTCTTCATAATACTGCCTGGCCAGAAAGTTACCTATCTGACCATTGGCACCGGTGACCAGCATTAGTTTCATAAGGTTTTAATGGCGTCGATTATTTTATGAGCCACATTGAATTTATTGCCAGAATAGCATGCAGTACTATACTCGGGGTCTATATCCAAAGGCTTGGCCTGCTTCAGTTTTCCCATCACGATTATCTCGGTAACGTCTTTTCCAGCTACGCCAGTGTTATTACCACAAATCATATCCAGTTTCTTATGTTTCAATTTCTTCAGGGCAGTAGGTACAATGTCTCCGG
The DNA here is from genome assembly GCA_964609575.1 of uncultured Candidatus Cloacimonas sp. GTDB lineage: Bacteria > Cloacimonadota > Cloacimonadia > Cloacimonadales > Cloacimonadaceae > Cloacimonas. The sequence continues at coordinate 27,521 of CAZSST010000001.1, read as the reverse complement.
AAACAGCAGCAAAACCAATCAGCTTTTGTTTAGCCGTTCTTTTTTCCCCCAGTTGTTTCAATATATCAGGAGTGGCCACCAATGAAAGCTGCATCTGCTGTGTTTTTGGAAGTTTATCCTGTTCATATTTTTGGGGCATGTAATCTGCCACTGCGGCGCATTTTATTATCCAATCATATTCAGGAAAGCGCTTCATGATTGCTTTCTCCATTTCCGTAGCGGTGATAGTGCACACTGCTTCCTTCAAGTAATAGGGGATTTCTTCGCTAATGCTTCCATACACCAGGCATACTTCTGCTCCACGCAAAGCCAATGCCCGGGCCAGTGCCAAACCCATTTTTCCGCTGGAGTGATTGCTGATAAAGCGCATGGGATCAATTGCTTCCTGTGTAGCCCCGGCAGTAAGTAGTACTTTTATTCCTTTCAGGTCTTCTCGGTAGTCCAAAAATGTGTGAATGGCATAGCTTATCTCCTCATTGGGAGGATATTTTCCCTTTCCTTCGTATCCACAGGCAAGCAGTCCTGTAGCGGGTTCCAGTACGTGATGCCCGCGTTTTTTCAGGGTTTCCATGTTTTCCTGATTTGGAACAGATTTATACATATGCACATTCATGGCAGGCACGAACAACACAGGCTTTGTATGTGCCAAAAGCAAGGAAGAAAGCAGGTCGTCCGCAATCCCCTGTACTGCTTTGGCCATTATATTCGCTGTGGCAGGGGCCACTACTACTAAATCTGCCCAATCTGCAAGACTGATATGAATGATGCGGTCTTTATTGCCGAAAAGCTGTGTTTCCGCAGAATTACCTGTTACCACTTCAAAACTTAAAGGGCTAACGAATTCACAGGCATTGGCCGTTAGTACACAGCGTACTTCATGTCCGGCCTTATATAACTGTCTGGCCAGGTCAATGGCCTTATAGGCAGCGATGCCACCGCTAATGCAGAGCAGAAGCTTTGCCATTTTTATCATTTCCTCATCTAATATTTTTCTTTCTGGGAAGAAGTAATCATTACCTTGATGATCGCGATTAAAATTTTACATCCAGTTTTATGTCAATCGAAATTCCATTGACAGCTTAACCCTCTTTGTTTTTTTGGTCAAAATGGTTCAAATGAAATGGAGAAATGTATGAAAAGGCAAACAAAGGGAAATCGTCCCGCGGGTAGACAAAACAAGCGGGAGCTCATACTGGAAGCGGCTATTGAAGTTTTTGCCCGAAAGGGTTCACACCTGGCTACCATAGCCGACGTGGCTAAAAAAGCCAGAGTTGCTTTGGGAACTGTTTATGTGTATTTTGAAAGTAAAGATGATCTACTTCAGCAATGCATGAAAGAAATAATCGATACAGAGATAAAAGCCATCATCGAATCCACCAAATCCATCTCAGACCCCATGGAAAGATTAGTTGCGTTTTTCCAGCATCATATCGAACTGGTAAATGAAAAGCCCTATATCGCTCGTTTTATTACCGTGGAAGCCCGTCAAAGCGAAAGTTTCACAATGCGCAATCCCGGCTACAATCCCCTGCATCAATATGTTGATTATGTGAAGGAGATCACTACCAAGGCAGTTAGCAAAAAACAGATCAAGAAAATCGATCCCGAAGCTTTGGCATACCTTTTAGTAGGGTCGATGGATATGGTTTTGTGGCAATGGCTGGCCAGCGATCATCAAGTAAGCATCGAAGGCCTCATCGGCTCCATCCGGCAAATCTTGCATAGCGGAGTAAATATTTCAAACTGATTGGCTTACGCTCATGAAGCACTCTCGATCATTGCCTTTATTGGCTGCAATACTACTGTTTCCATGCCTGATGGTGGCGATCGAGATTCCCTTGAACCTGAGATGGGTTTCTGCCAATTGCTTCAGTTATGCACCCCAGCAAGCTACCAAAGAGCTTGCCTATAGTGATTTCTATCGCCTTTCGTTAGGTGTGGATTCGCTTCGCTACCACGAGTTTGGCGTGGATATAGAAATACGCAGCAGGGCTAATTTTTTGCAAACATATATGGAAGTGCACAAAGCCCGGCTCAGTTATCATGGCTCAAAGTTCAATTTCGGTGGCCTTATCAAGCCCAGCGGTTACGCCAGGGGTTTCCAGCTTCATCCCACTGTAGATATCAATCCCGATATGGATGAGTATCTCTTTTTACCAAATCGCTTCAATGGTATCTTTGTGGAATATCCTTCACGGATCGATGTAAATCTGGAAATCGGCGGAAATCTGAATAGTCAGGCCATTGGCCGCGTTAGCGAAGATATCCCCGTTCTAAGAAACAATGGCTCAGTAACTTTGGTTCAGGAGATTCAAACCTTCGATACTCACTGGCATCAACCGGTGTTTATTGGAGCTGCGCATTTTTATTACCACGCATCCGGCCTGGAGATATCTTCCACTGCTGCCGGGGCCTATTATCCCGATTATAAAGAGCGCGCTGCTTCCTTCAGTCCTTTCTTCCATTTTGAAGCAAATAACAGTATTGGCCCGAATTACAGCTTATATCTGCAAGGAATTTACAAAGAGCTTAATCCAAATGGAACTTCACATACCAGCCTGGATACAGCCCTGGGAAAAAAGCTTGGCAAGTGCATCATTTCCGCTGGTAGCAGGCTCGATTATCTGAAGGATGATAGTCAGATTATCCCATACATCAATCTTAGATGGATTCCCGTGTTAAAGCAGCATTTGGGAGTTTACTACCGATACCTCATCAGTGGTGAGAACTCCAATCTCCATCAGGCCGGACTGACAGCGGAGCTGAACTTTGGCTTTTAAAAGGTTTTTGCTTGCCTTTGTGCTGTTCTTGCTGCTGGCTTCATGCCGCTTTGTAAGTATATCAGGTGCCGATGATCCCATTATTTGTTTCACTTTTGACGATCAGCACGAAGGTGTTTATCGCGTTGCCCTGCCTATAATGCAGCAATATGGTTTTCGCGGCACCTGTTTTGTAAATTCGGGAAAACTGCACAGGCCCAATTACATGCTGAAAAATGAATTGCAATCCCTTTATGCAGATTACGCCTGGGAAATCGGTGGGCATACCATAAATCACGAAAACTTGGTGAATCTAACCTATCCGGAAGCTCGCCAAGCCATTATTACCGATTATGACAGCCTTTATGCCTGGGATTTGTATCCCCGTTCTTTCGCTCTGCCCTTTGGGGAATGCCCTTTGGAGTATTTTCCCATCATTGCCGAGTATTATCGCAATATCAGAGGTTCCATGGATACCCCGATGCACGTCCCTCTTGATCGCCTGGGGCTCGGTTATCTGCCTTATCAATCCGGATGGAATTCCAGTGTGATAAAAGCTCGCATCCAGCGTGGCATCGCCGCTCATGAAGAACTGATCATCATTGGCTTTCATGAAATTGAGGGAGCAACAAATCCCTATGGCTCAAATTGCGATTCTGATACCTTCGGCGAAATTATGGATTATGTACATAACCTGGGGCTAAGAGTATTGCCTGTGGATGAGGCGGTGGAAGCGCTGGAGAATTGAAGCGCTTTGGATACTGAAGGGGTGGAACGGCTGATGAGTGTAACCCAACCTTTATTCCTTGCTGAAGGCCAGTACTTCTTGTCTATCTTCCTTACTACCTTTCCATGCAATCCCCATGCAACCCCCATGCCAGTGCATGGGAATGATGTGTGAGCTCTATGTAACGCATAATGATATTCCCAAAGCGTTGCCCTCCCCCTCTCTGGTGTTGTAAAATTGGGGCAGTATTAAAGATTTTGCTTGTCTTTTTTTTGCACTTGTAATTATCGGCACTTAAAGAGAAATATCTATTATAAGGAAAGAACTATGAACCTATCAAAGCGGGCGTTGGAGATCCAGGCATCTCCGATTCGCAAGTTGATGCCCTATGCACTTGCAGCCAAGGAAAAGGGTATAAAAGTGTATCATCTAAATATCGGGCAACCGGATATCGAAACTCCTCAGGAAATGATCCAGGTATATCATGAATTTTCAGACAAGGTTTTAGCCTATGGTCCCTCTCAGGGCCTGGAAATTTACCGTGAAGGACTGGTGAAATATTACCGGCATCAGGGCATCGAATTGGAAACCAATAATATCATCGTTACCACCGCGGGAAGTGAAGCGATAACCTTCGCGATGATGGTGGTGGGTGATGTGGATGATGAGATAATCGTTCCCGAACCCTTTTATACCAATTACAATGGATTTGCCACCATGGCCGGAGTAAAGCTGGTGCCGCTTACAACCTATGCGGAAACAGGCTTTGCGCTTCCCGCTACCGATAAAATCGAAGCGCTGATTAGCTCCACAACCAAAGCCATCATGCTGTGTAATCCGGGCAATCCCACTGGCACAGTTTATCATCGTGACGAGATTTTCAGGATTGCTGCCATTGCCAGGAAACACAATCTTTTCCTGATTTCGGACGAAGTGTACCGTGAATTTGTCTATGATGGTGCTGTACATACCAGCGTGATGGAAGTGCCTGATTTTGATAAAAATGCCATCCTGGTGGACAGCGTTTCCAAAAGATATAGCGCCTGCGGAGCCAGAATTGGCTGTATTGTTTCCAAAAATAAAGATTTGATGGGTGCAGCGTTAAAATTTGCCCAGGCCAGGCTTTGCCCTCCCACGGTGGATCAATTGGCGGCCAATGCATGCATAACGTTGCCAGACAGCTATTTTGAAGCTATGCGCTCCGAATATAAAGCCCGTCGCGATCTGGTGATGGCAGAGCTGGAAATGATCCCTGGAATCATCTGCAAAAAACCTGAAGGCGCTTTTTACATCGTGGCCAAGCTCCCCATTGCCGATGCCGAGGAATTTATCATTTGGCTGCTGAAAGACTTCCAGGTAAATGGCGAAACCGTAATGGCCGCTCCCGCGGAAGGATTTTATGCCACTCCTGGCATGGGAAGGGACGAGCTACGCCTGGCCTATATTTTGTGTAAAGATGATCTGTGCAAGGCGATGCAGATTTTCAGAGCCGGACTGTTGGAATTTCAAAAGACACACTGCTAAATGAAAGCTATTCCCCTGCACCTGCTGGAAGGCCTCATCCACAATCTGCGAACCCCGCTGAATGTGGTTATCGGCTATGCGCAACAACCGGTTACGGATAGTGCCAGAAAGCAGATTTACAATGCGGGAATAAACCTCGATGATCAGTTGCAGCAGCTTTTAGACAGCCTAAGCGCGATTACGGAGGAAACCATAATCCAACCTGTTTACCCATGGCTGGAAGCAGAGCTTTGCTTGCTAAAGAATATTTTAACAATAAAGCGCCGTTTCAAAATTAGTATCCCCGATATTGATCCTGAACTTTACTGCACCTTTTCAGGGCAAGAGCTCAGCATTTTTACGGAAGAACTACTATTGGAAATAGCTTCCCTGTTTCCAGACGAATCTATGGAACTAATGATGGGATTTCACGAAAGAAACTTATTACGTTTTGAGGTTAAGCTTCCCAAGCTGACGGAAAAGCAGGAACTCGCTATCAGAGATTTCTGCTTAAACCACCAGGGAATAAAAGCTAACTGCTGCTTGCCAAAACCTCCTAACCACACACTGCTGGTGGAAGTAACCCTCTGATGAGCGAGCCAGTTTCGGCCAATATCTTAATTGTGGATGACAGCAAAGATACTGCGTTGCTTATCAAACAGCAGTTACAGGGAAAGTATCTGGCGGATACAGCCTACAGCCTGAAAGAAGCACGAAAATTGCTGGAAGAGAATCGTTATCATATTGCCATAGTTGATCTTATCCTCCCTGGGGAAAACGGTTTGGATTTGATTGAGGAAATATCCAGAGACTATCCCTTCACTGCGGTAGTTGCCATCAGCGGACAATCTTCCATCGAAACTGCCATTGCAGCCATGAAAATGGGAGCCAGCGAATATCTGGTGAAGCCAATTAGGAATTTGGACCTGATTAACATCAAGGTGGATAAAATTCTTCAGAATCAATGGCTGATCGCGGAAAACGAAAGACTGAACGCCATGCTGCAAAAAGAACTGGAAACAGACATGGTGATCGGTAATTCGCTTCCGGTGCAAGCTTTGCTGCATAAGATCAAAAAGATCGCCAAGCTGGATACGATTGCCCTGATTACCGGCGAAACTGGCGTTGGCAAAGGTGTTTTCGCAGAATTGATTCACCGCAACAGTCTGCGTAAAAGCCGTAATTTCGTTTCCGTAAACTGCGGCAGCCTTACCGAAACCCTTTTGGAAAGCTTGCTTTTCGGACACAAGCGTGGCGCTTTCACGGATGCCTTTCGCGATAAAATAGGCTATTTCCAGGAAGCCAATGGTGGTACTCTGTTTTTGGATGAAATAACGGAAACATCCCTGGCATTCCAGGTTAAACTTCTTAAAGTGCTGGAAACTGGCAGTTTCCGTCAGGTGGGTGGAGATCACGATATTCACACTGATGTAAGAATAATCGCCGCTACTAATAAGGACATCCGTGAAGCTGTGGAACACGGTAGATTTCGCGAAGACCTTTATTACCGTCTGAACGTGATCCGCCTGCACATCCCCCCGCTCCGCGAACGTAAGGATGATATCAAAATTCTAGCCAATACTTTCACCCAGGAATTCTGCGCCAAATACAAAAAGAAAGTGCTGAAGCTGTCTCCGGGAGTACTTTCCATACTACTAAACTACGAATGGAAAGGAAACATCCGGCAATTGCGCAATGCCATTGAACATGCGGTGATTTTGGCAGAGCACAATGTAATCCAGCCGGAAGACCTGCCCGAAAACATCCAAGGTACTTTTGGCAACGGCAAGCACTATGTAAATGGGCTAAGCGATTGGAATCTGGCCAAAAAGGAATTCTCGCTGAACTATATGAAAAGTCTTTTAAGCCAATGCCGGGGAAACCTAAGCCAGGCAGCCAAGCTTTCCGGCATCACCAGAGAAAACATCTATCGAAAATGCGTCCAGCTTGGATTGGACCACACCCAATACCGAAGCGCTGCCAAGCCAGATAATAGTGGGAGCAAAACATGAAAACACAGTGGAAGATTTCACCCTATCTCTATATTCTCCCGGCCTTTGTGCTGCTTTTTGCCTTCAGGCTGATCCCTATCGTAATGTCCTTTATCATCAGTTTTTACGATTGGTCCATAAAAGGCACCGGGAAATTCATCGGGCTGCTAAACTATGCCAATATGATTAAGGACGATGTATTCTGGCAATCGATGGGAAACACCTTTTGGTATGCAGTGATGGTTGTACCTGCCAGCATCATTTTTTCTCTGCTCTTTGCGGTGATGCTGAATCAGATCAAAGGTCTGAAAGGCCTTTTCCGCACTGTGTATTTCATGCCCTATGTTACCTCTCTGGTAGCCGTATCTATCGTGTGGAAAATCATCTTTAATGAGCAAACCGGACTGATGAATACCATGTTGGGCTGGATAGGCGTGGAACCACAAAAATGGCTTTCCGAATCACGGGGGATTTTTGAAATCTTCTTTTCGGGAATAGGGATCAGCCTTCCCAAACTGCTACATGGTCCATCGCAAGCTCTGTTTGGAATCATCATCATGACTGTGTGGAAAGGGCTGGGATACAATACTATTATCTATCTTTCGGGATTGCAAAACATCTCCAAAACCTATTATGAGGCTGCGGAAGTGGATGGAGCCAGCAAAATCAAGCAGTTTTTCAAGATCACCCTGCCCCTCATCTCACCCACAACCTTCTATGTGCTGATTATGACCACGATTGTCAGCTTCCAGGCCTTTGCGCAAATCTATTTGATGACGGATAAGGGGGGGCCGCTGAATACTACGAAACTGATTGTATATTACATCTATGAAAAGGGCTTCGATACCCTGGACATGGGCTATGCCAGTGCCGTGGCCTTGGCGCTGTTCCTGCTTATTTTGGGACTTACCATCATGCAACGCCGCATTGAAAAGCACGTGAATTATTAGGAGGAGAGATGAACGAAGAAACGCGCATGACCATCATCTACTCAGTGCTTACTGTTTTTGGACTGATGATGATTATCCCCTTTATATGGATGCTCTCCACTTCATTAATGACACAATCGGAATTCAATAAACACGAATCCACTTTTATACCCAAAGAAAAATACCATGTATGGACGGAAGGGAATGTGAAGCATCGGGTGCTACTGGTTCAGGAACAAGGTGCAAATAGCATTATCCATATTCTAGATAAAGACGGCAAGATTGTTGAAGAATATAAGGAAGTCCCCTCCAGCCAGATAAAACTGGTTAAAAAAATCCCCAGTTTCCAGTGGGGTAATTTCCGTAAAGCATTCCAAAAGGTTCCCTTTGCCATCTACTTTGCCAATACGCTGTACGTTAGCTTTATCTCGCTGATTGGAGTATTGATAACGTCCATTCTGGCGGCCTATGCTTTTGCCAGAATGCGCTTTTTTGGCAGGGATTTCTTCTTCTATTTGTTCCTGAGTATGATGATGGTTCCCGAACCGATCTATCTTATTTCCTCATACGTGCTATTGGACAAATTTCATTGGCTGGATACATACTCCGCTTTGATTATTCCCTGGTGTGTGAATATCTTCACCATCTTCCTTTTCCGCCAGCACTTCAAATCTTTGCCCCAAGAGCTGTTCGATGCTGCGGCCATAGATGGTTGCAGTACCTTTGGGATGCTGTGGAAAGTGGTATTACCCTTGTCCAAATCCATCATCGCCACAGCCTCGGTGTTTTCGCTGATAGGAAGTTGGAACAGCTTTATGTGGCCATTAGTGATGACGAACCGCCCCGAACTGCGAGTACTGCAGGTAGGGCTAAGCTATTTCAATCAGGAAGCTTCTACGCAAACAACGCTGCTGATGGCTGCTTCCACCTTTAGTATCGTACCAATTTTGGTGATCTTCTTCCTTGCCCAAAAACAGATTATCGCCAGCTATGCCAAAGCCGGCTTGAAAGACTAATTTAGGAGTGTAGAAAGTGAATGAATCAAGCATCAAGCAAATGAAAGCCCAGCAAACCAAGCTAAAGAAAATCCCCACCAAGGAATATAGTAAACCTGCACCCAAGCAAGTAATTGAGATCAGTAACTATAAGCCCCAGACCATCGTGCCAGCCAGGTACAATCGTCTTATCGCGTTGGGGCTGTTTCTCTTTACTCTGGTTATCTATATGCTCACCCAGGCCCGCACTATGTCTTTTTGGGATAGCGGAGAATATGCCACATGCAGCAGTATTCTGGGAGTACCCCATCCTCCGGGAAATCCTTTCTACATAGTGTTCGGCAGAGCCATGGTAGCCCTTTTTGGTAATTTTGCTTCGCATGCCATTATCACGGCCTTCATTTCTTGCCTGGCCAGCGCTCTGGCTGTGATGCTAACCTATCTTATCACCGTGCAGTTGGTTAGTATGTTCAAAATCAAGGCTCGTGATGCAGCATTCGCAGGCATAATTGCCGCTTTATACACTGCCTTTGGCTTCACATTCTGGATGAATGCCATCGAAGCTGAAGTATATTCCGGCCTGGTGTTCTTCGTGAATCTCATCATCTGGCTTACCCTGCTGTGGGTTCAAAAATCTGATGATTTTTCCCATCAGAATATGTTGCTCTTGATAGTGTATCTCTTCTTCGTAGGGTTCTGCGTGCATCAAACCGCACTGCAAATCGCCCCGGCCATGCTCTTCATCGTTTTTTACCCGTTGATTTTAAAGAGCATCAAGGGCAGCAATTTCTGGCCTAAAGTTATCGGCTACACTCTGGCAATGCTGGCTGGTTACTTCATTTTAGGTGCCATTGGCAAAGGCTTGGCCATCGATGATTTTGATAAATGGGGCTTTGCCCTGGTTGCTTTTTTCATCGTTTTCTTTGAACTTCGCGACGTAGTGGATAAACGCATTTGGAGCTTGGGGCTCATTCTGGTTCTGGTGGGCTTGTCTTCACACCTCTATCTGATGATCCGGGCTGCCGACCGCCCTTTCATCAATGAAGGCCATCCCAGTACGCTCTCCATGTTCAAAGACTATGTTCTGCGCAAACAATATGGCAATACCAGCTTCGTGGAACGACGGGGCAGCTTCTTTGGCGATCAATTGGGACATCACTTCCTGCGTTACTTTGGCATGCAATGGTTCCAATACGACACTCCCATCAAGCTATTGCCCATCGCTTCTGAGATTAAACACTCCCTGGGCAATTTCTTCGTGGCTTTTCTGGGTTTGTTCGGCGCTATCGTTCATTTTCGTTTGAACAAGCACAGCTTTCGTTATTTCTTTATCATCATGTTGCTTACCACCATTGTGATGGTATTTGTAATGAATCTTTCCAATGCTGAAGTACGCGACCGTGATTATTTCTTTGTGGTAGCTTACAATATGTGGGCCATCTGGCTTGGAATCGGGGCTTTAGGCTTACTCAAATTATCCGAGAGCAAAGTCCTGCAAGCGGTCTTAATCATCTTTATGTGCTTGCTTCCCTTAGGAAATATGGTAAATCAATATCGCATTCACGACCGTTCTCAAGAGTTTATCGCTTTGGATTATGGCCTAAATTTCCTTAATTCCGTGGAAGAAAATGCCATCATCTTCACCAATGGCGACAACGACACTTTCCCCCTCTGGTACGCTCAGGCAGTTGCTGATCCCCACGCCAAAGAGGTGATGCACAAAGCCAAAGACGTTTATCCTACCGAAGAATCACAAGCAGCCATAGCCAGGGCAATGGAATATAAGAACAAGTATCTGAAAGGCATCCGCAAAGACGTTTCCATAGCCAATTTATCGCTCTTAAATACTGCCTGGTACATCCGCCAGATCAGGGATAAGGAAGGAATTCTCTTCTCGATCCCGGATGACCAATTGGATGGGCTTGGCATCTCGGAACTTGATGAAACGCTAACAATTCCGGGGCCTCCTGCCAAACCTGAAATGGGCTTTTCCATGCAAATCCCCCGAACCGCAGATTGGCGTCAAAATGAACCTTTCTACCGCGTTAGCGATATCGCCACGATGCAGATTATCAAGGATAACTACGGCAAACGCCCCATCTACTTTGCCGTTACCTGCGAAAGCTTCATCAATTTTGAGGATTACACCCGCAATGAAGGTATGGTGGCCCGCGTTGTATCCACAAAGGGTGATGCGCAAGTGGACATCAATCGTTTGCTTACTAATATCGACAAGGTATACCAATATCGCTCCATTGGCGACAGCAGGGTTTTTAAAGATGACAATATGACCCGTTTGGTGATGAACTACGGCTCTGGTTATGTACGTGCCGCCAATTATTTCAATGACACCAAGCAGTATGATAAAGCCCTGTCCTATGTGGATAAAGCCCGCAAATTCATCGATAGCGAGATCAAACTCACCGAGTTTTACACGCATTATTATCCCGGCACGGGACAGTGGAACAAGCTGGATGATTTCATCAAGAATACCATCGTTCCCCATCCCGACGGCTGGAAGATTTATATCAGCTATGTACTTGCCTATCTTGTGGATAATTATCCTGAGAAGGTAATGGCTTACCTGCGTAATGGACTATTGTATTTCCCAGATCAGCAGTATTTTGCCGAATTGGGCATCGAATTCGCCCGTGAATACAATAAACCCCAGGAAGTACAGAATATCTTCAATGAAGTGCGTTCCAAGCTTTCCTATGATATCGGCTATTACGAAGGTTCATTAAAGGGCGACACCCTCAGGAATGAATAGCGTTTACACTGTTTTAATCGGCGGTAAAGCCGGTGAAGGCGTAAAGAAAGCAGCGCAGGTTCTGGCCAACCAGTTGCTGCGCCACGGTTTATACGTCTATCAGCAGGATGATTATCAAAGCCTTATCAAGGGTGGCCATAACTTCAGCAACGTTAGTTATGGCCAAAATCCGGTTTATTGCGCTTACCAACAGGCGCAATTGGTTATTTCTTTTGATAAACGCAGTTACGAACTGCATGCCAGGGATTTGGACCACGGCGGATTTTGCTATCATGCATATAACTCAGATGAAGTGGAGGTGGTAGCTACCCAAGCTCTGGGCTTTCCCATGAGCACTCTGATGAAGCAGATATACGTAACTCCGGCCAATGTTTCCATGGCGGCGTTGAGTATTGCCTTCGCCTGGTTTGGCTGGGATGCTGAGTTGCTTAACGATACTATTTATAAAGAGTTTAAAAGAGATCAAGAGCTTAATTCCAAATATGCTCTGGCTATTTATGAGCTGGCCTGCCAAAGCGATCTTCATAACCGTGGCAAACTCTCACTGGACAATGCCTCCTCTCCTTCCCCACGCTTTCTTTCGGGAAACCAGGCCATCGCCTTGGGTGCATGGTCTGCTGGATTGGATTTTTACTACGCCTATCCCATGACCCCTGCTTCCTCCATATTGCACTATCTGGCCCTAAAGCAAAACACCCACAAAGTTTTTGCCATTCATGCAGAAAGTGAATTGGCAGCGGCAAACATGGCCATCGGTTCTGCCCTTACCGGAGCTAAAAGTGCTGTGGGAAGCAGCGGTGGTGGCTTTGCCCTGATGCAGGAAGCATTTTCTCTGGCTGCCATGGCGGAAGTACCCCTGCTTTTTATATTGGTTTCTCGTCCCGGACCTGCCACAGGGGTTTCCACCTACACTGCCCAGGAAGATTTGCTTTTTGCCATTCACCAGGGTCATGGCGATTTGGGTAAGATCGTGGCTGCTCCGGACAGTCCTGAAAGCGCTTTTCGCATTGCGGCAGAATTGCTTAGCCTGGCTTGGGAATTTCAAAATCCGGTGATCTTGTTATCTGATAAACACCTTAGCGAAAGTAGCATGAATATCGTTACAGAGCCAGTTCTACCGGCTTCAGACGAACATTCTCCCCAGACAGACCAGGCCAATTATCTGCGTTATGAATTCTCCGCCGACGGAGTATCCCCTCTTGCCGCTTTGGGACAAGATGACAAAGTGATAAAATGGACATCCCACGAGCATCTTGAATCGGGAATTCGCACTGACAAAGCTGCCGACATCGTGGCCATGAAGGACAAGCGTAACCGAAAGTACACCAGTATGTACGCCGCTACTGAACGCTACCCCCGTATCGCAGTTTATGGCGATAAAGGTACTCCGGTTTTTGCCTATGGCTCCACGGTGCTGGAATTACGCGAGGCACAGAAGCATTGCCCAGTTCCCTTTCACATCGTCAGCCTGCTTTACCTTTACCCCTTCCCCGATAAAGAGTTACAAGCTTATGCCGCTGAGACTATCATCACTGTGGAACACAGCAGCAACGCCAATCTCAGCACCTACCTTAAGCAAAATATGAATTTAAAGATCAAGCGTAGTATCCTGCGTTACGATGGCCGTCCCTACGATCCATTTGAACTGGCAAAGATAATGGAGGAAGCCCTGAATGCGTGATTTGGGAACTTCAAAAGAGAATAGCTGGTGCCCCGGTTGTGGCAATTTTGGCATCCTCAATTCTTTCAAGAAAGCAGTGGAAAGCCTGGTGGTCAGCGGCCTACCCCTATCCTCACTGATCATTACCACCGGTATCGGCTGCCATGGTAAAATCTTTGATTACCTTAATTTAAGCGGTATGTACTGCTTGCATGGACGTGGAGTATCCACCGCGCAGGGCATCAAGCTGGCCAATCCCACTCTGAAAGTAATCAGCTTTGGCGGTGACGGTGACAGCCTGGGAGAAGGACTGGAGCATACTCTCTTTGCGGCCAAACGCAATGTGGACATCACCCTCATCCTTCATAACAACGGCACCTATGGCCTCACCACAGGTCAGTTTTCCCCTCTAAGCGCCATGGGTTTCAAGGGATTATCCACTCCCCAGGGCAGTATCGAAAGACCCTTTAATCCCATCTCGCTCTTAGCTGAAGCGGGAGCTACTTTTCTGGCCCGGGGTTACAGCGCCAGGCCCGAGCAGCTAAGCGATCTAATAGTAAAAGCGGTGAATCACCATGGCTTTTCGTTCATCGAAGTGATGCAGCCCTGCATTTCGTATAATAACTCCTATCAATATCTTAATTCACATATCAAGCTATTGGAAACTGTACCCCAAAGCCTTGAACAAGCCCGCGAACTCGCCCAAGCGAAAGACGAGGTTTATTTAGGAGTGTTTTACCAAGCCAATCTCCCCACCTATGAAGATGAGCTTTTACGCGGCTATAATCCTGCTTTAGATACGCTTAGCACAGTGCAACGCCACGCCATGCTGAGGGATAGCAATGCCAAATAAGCTTCATCCCCTGCAGCTTAAGCGCCATATCACGCAAGCCGTTTTCATGCTTGTGTTTATCATCTGGCTTTTAGTGGTTGTCTTAGCCGCCAAAAGCAGTATTCATGCGCTTTGCCTATATGCCACCGTGTGTTTTGGGCTGGGCAAAGCAGGAATCTTTACGGCTGCCGCAGGTATCTTTGGCATCACCATTTTGGTAAGCCTCCTGGTTTTGATTATCACCATCTTTCGCGGCCGTGAATTCTGTGCCTATGTGTGTCCGCTGGGAACTATGCAGGAAGCCATTTTCAGTCTGCGCTCCCTGAAGCATCGCAAGAAGCAAACGCTCAGCTATATCTATGAAAATAAATTTAATAAGCTTAAGTATTTCATCCTTATCATCACTTCTATATTGTCATATATCGGTATTGGATATATTTACATACGCCTCTGCCCTATTTATGCGTTGTCGCTATTGATCCGCATGCTTGCTCCGGGTTTGGCAGTAATGCTATTGCTGGTAGTGCTTCCAGCCTTTTTTTTAAATCGGTTCTGGTGCCGCTTTTTATGTCCCTTCGCAGCTCTGATGAATGCCTTTCAGGCCTTGGGCAAGCTCTTTGGCCTTAAACGCAGAAAGATTCTAAGGAATCTGGAACGCTGCGTAGATTGCGGAATCTGTTCGGCTTGTTGCCCCATGAATATCGATATCGCCGCGGAAGAATACGTGCAATCCCCGGAATGCATCCATTGTTATCTATGCGCGTGCAAGTGCCCCAAACCAGGTACATTTTGTTGCAAAAAGGAAGATTAGCGTGAAAGCAATATCCAGAACCATCCTCTTGATACTTTTAGCCGGAGTACTTGCCGTGCAAGCATATAACATCTTTGGCCCCCCGCGAAGAAGCTTTACTGTATGCCCTGTAAAGGCAATTTCCATGCATGGGAGTAAAGCGGTAATCGATTCCACTAAATGTATCGGTTGCCGACGTTGCGTGGATGGCTTTAGGTTTGTACCCTCCAAATCCTCTCCCCTTCCACCCCAAGAATTGAGCGTAGCTCCAGTCGATACAAATAAACCAGAATCCGCTCAAATAGCCTCCGAACCTACCCAACTTCTAAAACCAACTGTCCCCCAAACCAAGACCACCACTCCCGCCAAATCTAAAAAGCAAGCATACCATGTAGATACTGAAACCTGCATCGGCTGCGGCCTTTGCACACAAGTATGCCCTACAAAAGCAATTACTTTGGTGGATGGGAAAGCCATTATCGATAAAGACCTATGTATCAATTGCGGAATCTGTAAAAACGGTAATAATAGTGATTATCATGGCTGTCCTACAGAGGCGATTTCTGCGCCCCGGTAACAGCTTTAATACATTGATTCAACTTTCCTGTTAGTTAACACCGAATAAGCTCCAATGAATTTCTCAGGAGCTTGTTAAGTAGTACCTTGGGTTGAGCTTATGAGGATGTATGGAACCTGATCTTGCGAAGCTGGTGCGATCACCGGGCATCGGCCCAGTGGTTGCATGGGCATCCCATGGACAGCTATTTGGGAACATTGTATTTTTACCTATTATTGGAACAAGCTTTGCATGCAGTAGTAATAATAAATCTCTTATAAGGGTGGACACATGAAACGCACTCTCATACCGGTACTTTTAATACTGATAACAACGCTCCTGAGTGCAGGAGTTAGCTACAGCTACGATCTTGGCACGCCTGAGATCAAAACCCGCGGCGAATATACCGTGATTAATTTGCCCGATGCCTCTGGCTATGGAACTCCCGGCCAGCCCGATTTGCCGTGGAAAGGCGTAAGGCTGTTGCTTCCCGATGGCAATGAAGCTGTAAAAATAAGCGTGGAGCGCAGTGCTCCGGTGTCCTATACTCTGGAGAGCCCTGTTGCTCCCATTCAACCGCAATATCCTTTCTCACACATGCTTACAGAACCTGCGGTGGAGCCTAACGCGGAGATTTACCACTCGGCGTTGCCCTATCCTCAAGAGCTTGACAATGGTGTGGTTACTCACTTCCTTAATGGACATCCCATTGCCTTTGCTGCGGTTAGTCCCTTTGAATATCACCCCACCAAGAATGAACTGGTGTATTATCGCCAGATTAGAGTTACCGTGGATTATCAGCCGGGGACAAGGTCTCTGGAAGCCATGAACCTGCTTAAGAACGATAGTTTTGTTGCCAAGCGACTAAGCCAATCCGTGGATAACGCTGCTGCCATTCCTTCCTGGCGAAACCGTGAAACCGGTTTTGAATATCTGATCGTGGTGGATGCCGCCAAATATAATAACTGGCTGCCCCTGAAAGCACTCTACGAAAGCCGTGGCAAAGCTGTTGAGCTAAAAACCATGGCCGAAATCACCGCTACCAGCACGGGAGCCGATACCCAAGCCAAATTACGCAACTACATTGTTCAATATTACACCGCCAATCCCCTGCGCTATGTACTTTTAGCTGCGGATACCGACGTTATTCCGCATCGCGGTTTTTACGTTAACATGGGCCAGGGTGGCGAGTCTGATGCGGATATCCCTGCCGACATGTATTACAGTTGCCTGGATGGAAGCTGGAATGACGATGGCGACAACTATTGGGGCGAAATGTATGAAGCCGATCTGGCTCCGGAAATTGCCATCGGCAGATACTGCTATAATACCGACGAAGAAATCGCCAATTTCCTGAATAAAGTGCAGAGTTATCTGATTGTACCAGTTGAAGCTGAGCTAAAAAGTGCGTTCTTTGCCGGCGAATGGCTTTGGGATGGCCCCACCTGGGGTGGCGACTATATGGATGAAATGATCGGAGGAAGCTCCGCCCATGGTTACACCACGGTTGGCGTCCCCACCACCTGGAATATCACCACTTTATACGATCGCACTTACGGTGCCGCAGACAGCTGGGATGCCAATGACATTCGCCCGTTGCTGAGCAATGGCCCCAACTTCGTAAATCATCTTGGCCACTCCAATACCAATTACACCATGCGCCTCAGCAACAATCAGGTAAGTGCCAGCACCATAACCAATAACGGCTCCAATCATAATTTTGGTATATACTTCACCCAGGGCTGCTATTCGGGTGCTTTTGACAACCGTGAAACCAATCCCGGCAGCTACACCAGCGATTGCATTGCCGAAAGGATGACCAATGTTCCCACCACCGCGGTGGGTATGATTGCCCATTCACGCTACGGCTGGGGAATGCAGGGAAGTACAGACGGCGCTTCGCAGTATATTCACCGTCAGTATAATGATGCCATATTCGGCGAAAACATCTTTGATCTCGGCTACACCCTCGTGGATAGCAAAATCGACAACATTCCCTTTATCGCCAATTCCTCGGTGATGTATTGGGTTACCTACGAAACCAATCTGCTTGGTGATCCGGCGATGATGGTATGGACAGATACGCCACAAAGTATTGTGGCCAATCTTGCTCCGGCGCTAATGGTAGGAGTGAATAATTATCAGCTTAGCACCAATGCTCCCGGCGCGGCCTTCACGCTTAAATATGCCGGGGAGATCATCTATCAGGGCGTTGCCGATGCTGGCGGAACGGTTAATATCTCGCTTTTGGATGCCCTGATCCCCGGGGATTATCAATATTACCTTACTGCTCCAAATTTCTACGCCTTTGAAGGCAGTGCCACTGCTACAGCTGCGCAAATGCCTTATGTGGTATGCAATAACATCGAATATGTGGATGCCGATCATCTTTATCACACCGGCGAAACGGTTAATATCAATTTCTACGCCAAGAATGTAGGTATGCTTGATCTCACCGCTCCCGGCAGCATCAGCCTTAGCTCCACCTCGCCCAATATCAATGTGCTTACTCCCAGTGTAGCCTTGCCGGCTTTAGCTGCGGGTGATTCCCTGGCATTCAGCGGAGTACTTCAAATTGCCATCACCGGTAGTTATGAAGATCTCAGCCGCGCCGGACTTGTTTTTACAGCAAGTTATGATACTTACAGCGCCGTTACCAATTCCTTCCTGATTCTCAATGCCCCGGAGCTGGAGCTGCTTAGCTATAGTATTAATAATCCTACATTTACAATCAATCCTGGGGATAATTCCACCATCTCTTTCAGCATCAATAATTCTGGCAGCGGCAATGCCTATGCGCCCATGATGCTGTTATTCTCAGATTGCACCTGGGCCAATCTCTCTGCCTATGAACTATCTCTGCCGCCGGTGGGATTTGATAGCACCATCAATTACGACGATGCCATTACCATCAATATCTCCGAATTTGCCCCTTCACCGGGGATTGCCACCATCACCTACGTGCTTAGCGCGGAAAATGGCAACACTCTGGAAGGCAGCTTCGTTATCTATGTAGGTATGTCCAGCTATGGATTCGAGCCCGATTTACAGGGTTTTGAAGTAATGGATTTGGATACAGATTTCACCAATCAATGGCATCGGGATTTGGGACGCAATTACACTCAGAATGGAACCTATGCTATGAAATTTGGCGCCACAGGAACTGGGAACTATGCCAGCCTTGGTTATGGCGCCATGGTTAGCCCCGAAATGATCGTAAGTCCCGATTGCCAATTGGAATTCTATCATTGGATGGATGCCGAAACGCATAGCAACCCTGCCTATGCCTGGGATGGCGGCATGGTGCAAATGAGCTTGAATAATGGCCCCTGGACGCAAATCACCCCCGTGGGTGGCTATCCCTATCGGATTTATAACAATCCCGTAGCTCCATTGGCAGTAAATACTTATGTGTATTCTGGAAGCTTCGATTGGACCCAGGCCATCTTCCCCCTGGGAAACGTTAATGGCACAGCCCGCTTCAGATGGGTTTTTGGCAGCGATGGTGCTGTGGCCGGAGAAGGCTGGTATATCGATGAAGTAAGGCTAACCGGAGTAGTGGGCAGCGATGATCCCGTGCTTCCCGCGTCCGAGCGTTTGGTATTGAATTCCAATTTCCCAAATCCCTTCAATCCCACTACCACTCTATCCTTCAATCTGCCTCAGCAAGGCCCCGCCAAGCTGGAAATCTTCAATGTGAAAGGACAATTGGTGAATACGCTGGTGGATGAGCTTTTACCTTCCGGTTCGCACAGCCTGGTTTGGAACGGAGTGGACAAGCATAATCGTCCCGTTGCCAGCGGTGTTTACTATTACCGCCTTTCCACCGCTCAGGGCAGCCTGAAAAAGAAAATGATCCTTATGAAATAAAGTCACAAAGTCGTAAGTCGGGAAGTCGTAAGTCCCAAGTACCGGCTTACGACTTCGGGCTTACAGCTTTCCGACTCAAGGAACTGAGAACATGATGAAACAATGTGATTTACCAGCCGCTTATGGCCATGTGCATTTACCGGCTAAAGTAGCACTGGCGGTTACCCAGAAAGCCGATGATAACTTCAATCTCATCACTATTGAGTGGTTTATGCGCACCTCCATTCAGCCCCCCATGTTTGCCATTTCCATAGGGCACAATCGTTTTTCGCATGATTGCCTGGAGATGAATCGCTATTTTAACCTGGTATTTCCCTCTCCGGAGCTAAAGCCATTGCTAACTCTTTGCGGATCCAATTCCGGCCGTGATATCGATAAATTTACCGCGGGCGACGTTAAATTCTTCCCGGGACGATTGCATAAGCTCCCCATACTCAGCGAGGCTCTGGCAAATTTTGAATGCGAAGTGATAAGCCAGGTACGCAGTGGGGATCACACCATTTACATCGGGGAAGTTGCTTACAGCTGGGCAGATAACGAAAAAGCGCTGTTTTATTATCAGGACAATAGCTGATAGCGTATAAATCTCCTTGACTTCATCCTTCCCTTCAGCTTCTTTGTTTGGCAGTGGATTATATGCCACGTTTAAACGTTTACGGGAGATACGATGCGTAGATTATATATCCTGATTCTCTTGCTTTTAGTGCTCTTTGCAGGGTGCAAAAGCGCTTTAACTTCGAATAAGGTAAAGGTTACATTCTGGCATGGACTCAGCGGTCCCTTAGGCGATACGCTGAACGAAATGATCAGGGAATTTAACCGCACTCACGACGATGTGGAAGTTGTCGCCAATCCCATCAGCAGCTACACCGCCTTGTCCCAAAAGCTGATGGCTTCCATTCAGGCCAAGCAACAGCCAGATATTGCCCAGGTTTTTGAATCATGGACTTCCAAGTACATCGAGGCGGATGTGCTTTGCAGCTTCGACGAACTAATGCAGCAAGATCCCGATTTTAAAAAAGAAAGCCTGAACGACATCTATCCCGTGTTTCTAGCTTCCAATACCTTTGATGGCACCATCTACTCCTTCCCCTTCAATAAAAGCGTGCGTGCTTATTTCTATAATAAGGATGATTTCTACAGGGCCGGCCTCGATCCCAATCATTTCCCTGCTACGTGGGAAGAATTTAGAAGCTATTGCACCAAGCTGACCAAGGATATAAACAAAGATGGCAAGCCCGAAAACTATGGCACCAATTTCAACGTTAATGAATGGCAATTTGTAAATCTATTGCATCAGGCCGGGGGCACTATCCTTGATGAGCAGGGAAATCCTGTATTGAATAGCCCCCAGGGTGTGGAAGCGCTTAGCTATCTCACCGATATGATTTTCAAGGATAAAAGCGTTTATCTGGTGCGTGAATACGAGGGACAGAACGACTTTCTGGCAGGCATAGTGGCCATGTATGAAGGCTCCAGTGTGTCCATCACCCACATGCGCCAGCAACCTATAAATTTCAATATCGGCTATGCTCCGCTGCCTACCTATAAAACCAAGAAAAGCGCAGTAAGCGGAGCTAATATCGTGATCTTTAAAAGCGGAGACAAGAAGCGCGAAATGGGAGCATGGAAGTTCATCAAATGGTTCACGGACACTGCTCAAACTGCCAAATGGAGCGCCAAAACCTGCTATATGCCCGTCCGCCGCAGTGCCATGCAAGATCCGGCTTTGGTGAATTTCCTGAAGGATTCACCTCAGTTCCAGGGTATCTACGACCAATTGGAAAACGCCGTTTATGAACCCCAAATTCCTGCGTGGTTTGAAGCCCGCCCCGAACTGAAAGGCTTTCTGGAACAGGCTATGCGTGGCACCGCTACCCCGAAAGAAGCCCTGGATGAAGCAGAGGCTAAATTCAACGACATTATCGCCAAACAGAAATACATCAAAGAGCTTTAGTTGATCTTTTCCTTGACGTAAGACCCCCGATCAAAAAGTTAGGCGTTAGAAGTTAGAAGTTAGGTATCAAAACTTGGCTCAAAACTCTTTGTGAGCGGGCATAGCTCAGTTGGTAGAGCATTAGCTTCCCAAGCTGAGGGTCGCGGGTTCGAGTCCCGTTGCCCGCTCCATTTTTTATCATAGCGGTTAAGCTACCGCTACTTATCCCTTATCCCTTTTCCCTTCAAAATAGCTATACACCACGGGAATTAGCAGCAAAGTTATCAGCGTGGATACCAGCAGTCCGCCTATAACCGCTCTGGCAAGCGGAGCCTGGGTTTCTCCGCCTTCAGCCATACCCAATGCCAGGGGTAACAGACCCAGCAAGGTGGTTATAGCCGTCATCAGGATGGGACGCAATCTCCGCCGTCCGGCTATTTTAATCGCTTCATATAGCTCCATACCCTCGTTGCGCCTCAATTTATTGGTGGTATCCACCAGCAAAATGGCATTATTCACCACAATTCCGGCCAGCATGATGATGCCCAGATAGCTTTGGATATTGAAGGTAGTGTGCGTTAAAAAAAGTATGAAGCTGACACCGATGAAAGCCACGGGCACAGAAAACATCACTACCAGGGGATCACGAAGGGATTCAAACTGGCTGGCCATAACCATATAGATAAGTACGATAGCCAATATCAAGCCGATCAGCATTTCGCGAAATGACTCTTGCTGCTGTTTGTAATCACCGGCTATCTCGATGCTGTAACCCAATGGCAGCGGGACTTTATCGATACGTGCCTGAATATCTTTCACCACAGCGCTGAGGCTGCGACCGCTATGATTGGCGGAAATATCGATCATGCGCTCCTGATTCAGCCTTTCGATAACCGTGGAGCTTTGTCCATGCTCAACTTTCACCACATTGCGCAGCACCACAGTTTGTCCCTCCGAATTCACCACACCAAGGTTCAGAAGCTGTTCCAGGGGGAGTTTATCGGCATCTTTAATCTTTAGCAACATAGGATATTCATGGCCCTTATCCACAAATTCACCCGCACTTGAACCCGAAAGGGCGGTTTCCAGTACGGAGGCGATTTGTTGCACTGTTAAACCCAGCGTAGCGGCCTTGGTTCTATCGATGATGATAAGATCTTCAGGAGCACCGGAAGTACGGCTAAGATTTGCATCGGTAATGCCTTCCACACCTTCAATGGATTTTAGAAGACTGTTGGCCAGGCGATACGATTCATCGAGATCGTGACCGCGTACTTGAATTTCCAGACGGTCTCCCCCACCCATGAAACGGCTCATTTGGTTACTGGAAGCCGTGCGCACTCTAATGCGAGCCCCGGGAATGGACTTAAGGCGCGTACGAATATCATTGGCAATATCCTCATCACTGCGCTTCCG
The DNA here is from genome assembly GCA_964609575.1 of uncultured Candidatus Cloacimonas sp. Lineage (GTDB taxonomy): Bacteria > Cloacimonadota > Cloacimonadia > Cloacimonadales > Cloacimonadaceae > Cloacimonas. Next base: position 4,787 of record CAZSST010000001.1, on the reverse strand, counting down.
CTGTGATCTGCCAAGCAAACGGATGCGCATCGAGCCTGTATTGGAGCCGGAAGCCCAACCTCCACTACCGGCCTGAGTGATCACGTTTACAATCTCCTCTATCCCTTGCAGCCTGTGTTCCAGGGTCTTCATATGCATATCCACTACTTCCAGCCTGGTACCCGCTTCCATATCCAGATTCACACGGATTTCCCCCTCATCGGCCATTGGCATAAGCTCCGAGCCAATGAACATGGAAATAAAAATGGCAAAAAGCATCAAGCCACCGGTGATGAGCAAGGTCTTGGGGCGATGGCGCAGGGCATAGTTCAGCGCTGTGGCATAAATCTCTTCCATACTGTGCAACAAGCGACCTGTAAAGTGAAAGGCACGACATCTCAAACTGCGCTGATTGCCCTTGGGTTCGGTGCTAACGTGCAGCATCTTACTGGAGAGCATCGGTACCATAGTAAGCGCGGTAACCAATGAACATATCAAGGCAAAAACCACCACAAAGGCAAGCTGCTTGTACATCAGCCCTGTCATCCCCTGCATAAAAAGCATGGGCAGAAAAACCACCACGGTGGTAAGCGTACTGGCAATAATCGGGGAGGTAACCTCGTCCGCACCAATAATCGCCGCATCCTTAGCGCTTTTACCAAGCTCGCGTTGGCGGAAGATATTCTCCAAAACCACGATGGAATTATCCAGAAGCTGCCCCACCCCCAAAGCCAACGCACCAATGGTCATCATATTCAGGGTGAAGCCATTAAAATAGAGCAGGCCAAAGGTGGCCATAATGGAAATAGGTATAGCGGTGGAAATAACCATCGTACTTTTGATATTGCGCAGAAACACCAGCAGAATGAGGATAGCCAGCAGCCCCCCTATTACCACCGAACTTGTTAAATTATTGATGGAACGGCTTATATACACAGATTGATCCACCAAAGGAACGATCTTCACCTGAGTGATACTGCGATTGATGTTTTCCACTTCCTTCAAAACGCCCTTGGCAACGCGGACGGTATTGGTGCCGGATTGTTTATTCACAGAGATTTGAATACCCGGTTTGCCATTGATGCGCACCACACTGGTAACCTCAGACGAGGCATCTTCCACAGCAGCTATGTCCTTAAGATATATGGAGCTTCCCCCACGGGTGGCAATAACCGTTTGTGACAAATCATTCAGGTTCTCGAAAACTCCGGGAACACGCACCGTTATCTGATAGTTTCCCCGGTGGATGTTACCCGTGGGTTGATTGATATTAGAGGCTTTAAGGCGGCTGATCACGCTGTCCAAAGATAGCCCCAGCGCATTGATCTTAGCGGGATCGATGTTGATTTGCACTTCACGGGTTAGCCCACCCCAAATGTTTACGCTGGCCACGCCGTTTACACGCTCCAGCCTTGCACTGATTTCATTGTCGATCAGGGTGCGCAGGGTTACGGGATCAAGCTCGCTGACTACACCCATCATTACCACGGGCATGGCGGCCAGATCAAATTTGCGCAGCGAGGGACGGCTGGCTTCATCTGGCAAACGCGAGATAATGCGATCGATACGGTCGCGGATATCATTGGATGCAGCTTCGAGATCAGTGCCCCAGGTGAAATACACCTGCACGCTGCTATTGCCTTCGGAAGACCGTGAGGAGATTTCTTCCACTCCGGAAACAGCGCTAACTGCCTGCTCTATGGGGCGGGTGATCAGTTCTTCCATCACCAGCGGACTGGCCTGGGAATAGCTGGTGGAAATGCTTATCGTAGGCGAAGTTACGTCCGGCATCGCGTCGATGGGCAGCCTGATCAAGGCCATAGCCCCCAAAATGATCACGATCAGCGCAATCATGATGGTAGTAACCGGAGAATTTACAGCGGTCTGGGCGATCTTCATTGCTTACGGCCTGCTTTGCCTTTTGCGGGTTTATCCTCACCGGGTAGAACTATCTTGCGGCCGTCGTCAAGCTGATCCTGACCCAGGATAACCACTTCGCCCTGCAAAGGTGGATCGATGATCTCCACAAAGTCATTGGTGCTAATCCCTTTTTCCACAGGCACAAAGCTCACATTCATCGAATCACGGTTTACCACAAAAACTCCTTCCTCGCCCTTATGCTTATAAAGCGCGGCCAGGGGAATGGATGTAACCTGCTTTTTGGTCTGGTAATTTATCTGAATCCGTGCATACATCCCCGGCTTCAGCTTTTCTGAGGGATTGGGAATCTCTATCTCCACCCGAGCCTGGCGTGAATCTTCCGAAAGCATGGGAGCGATGCGAATCACACGTCCCGTAAATTCTTCATGCGGCCACGAATCGGAACTAATCACTGCTATCTGCCCCAGCTTGATGCGGCGATAATCGCTTTCGATTACATTAATCTCCGCCACCAGGGTACTGATATCCAGCACGGACACCAGGGGAGTGCCCACGCTTACCAATTGCCCCTCTTCAGCGAACTTTTCTCCGATTACCCTATATGCTGAACCGCCTGTCCAATCGGCTGTCACCTTTGTTTGTTGAAGTTGATAGCTGGCTGTATTATATGCATTTAAAGCAGCCTGATGCTTTGCTTTTTCGATGTTGTATAGCGTATACACTCTGTCATACTCGTCCTGCGAGATAAACTTTTTCTCGAGAAGCTGGCGATGTTGTTGCCAGGTATTATAGGCTTCCTGCATGGTGTATTGGGCTTGTTCCACGTTGGCAGCGGCCTTTTTGGCTTCCAGATCGTAAAGCACATCATCGAGTTCGGCAATCAATTGCCCTTTTCTAACTTTCTGCCCAAGGCTCACATGCAGCTTGGTAAGCTGACCTGCAATCTTGGGAGCGAGGATGTATTTGTGCGCGGAGCTGAGGTTACCGCTGAACTGGGCAATCTCGGTAAGGTCTTTAATCTCCACGGGAGCAAGCTCCACCGCCACCGCCTGCGGGCCATTTCTGCCCTCAGTTTCTTTGCTATTCTGGGTGGTAACAAATCGCCACACAAACAGCGCCGCCAATAGCGCCAGGAGTATCCATAGCCACATTTTTTTCTTCATGTTATTATCCATTATTCATTTTATTCACAATTTCTTATGCATATTTACATAACTATCTGATAGTTACTCACAAGTCAAGCAGAACTTTATGAATTCAGCTAACTATCTAGAAACCTATATCCTTCCTTCATCGCGATGAGGGAAGGATGAGGGATGGTTCAAGGAAGGAACTAGGATGTGGGTGGATATGAGGGATGAGGTATAAATATATTATAAACTCTCACCCAAAGATGCAAGCCAGTCTCACTTGGACAAATGGGGATAAAGCTTTATAAGGTGCGGAGGTATGACGGATTGTGCTTGGATTTGGACATCGGCTGTTTTGGACGTTTCTGGACGTCTTTGAATCAGTAATTATTGCAAATAGGGCTGATTTTAGGCCGGAATTGGACATCCGCCAGCTCCATCCCAAAATACCGATTTATAAAAGCCGCAACTGAAGTGACAAAACGCCAATCAGAAATGCTTCGAAACCCTGATCTGGGTCCATACTATAGAAGCTTTGGTCTGAATTATGTGTGTCATAGATATATCTACTAAAAGCAAGTTCTGATTTATAGTGAGGCAAAGCATCGGAAACACAACCATCCATAACTGGCTAAAATATAATCCCTGTTAACAAAAGCTTCACGGCCTTTCGACATACGCTACTAAGCCATGAAGCCATCTTTCTTTTTGTCCCCAGGGGAGCAGGATAGAAATCTGGATTTTCCCTTTTATGACCAGCCATGCGTGCAGAGATGGTTCTAAATTTGAAGATACTGACGCAGCGTAAGCAAATGTTGCTGATGCTGTTTGGCTCTGGGTTTGATTGGGTTGGCGACGTCTCGTCGCTGCAGGGTTTGATTGGGTTGGCGACGTCCCCGTCGCCAAAGCAGGCGCAGCCTGCTGTTTCAGGCAGCTCCGCTGCCTCAGTCGAGCAGGAGCTCGACAGCCCTATGCTCGACAGCCCTATCCCAAATCCCTACTCAGATTACTGTAACTATCTCTCCATTTTTCCGGCTTATCCACCAATCCTGCTGCCACAGGGTTCATCAATATGTAATTCACTACATTGGCATAATCACGTTCGTCACGGATAATTCTGTCGAAATGGAAATCATCCCAAAACTGACCGGTTCGATGCAGAATTCTGTTTGTCTCGTGAGCCGTATAGCTCTTGAGCGATCTTACAATGTCTGAAATGAGATAACACTCACCCTTCACATCTGGCAAAGCCCTGATTAGCAGGTGCACATGATTTCTCATCACACAATAGGCATGCAGTTCGTATTTCCTGCCGGCATAATATTGAAATGCTCCAGCAATGAGTTTCGCAATTGCTTCATCATTCAGAGAAAAACCGGGATTCTCCCACTTGGCGAGTTCGAGGTCATAATCCTGATACAACTTGAACAGCCTGGCATTTTGTGATCTCATCAGCTCTATGTCATGCGCTTTATCCTGATCGTTATCCGCTTTTCGCAGCTGCTGGAACAGCTTCAGGATGTGGGAAGGCAAGGTGCCTGCCAGACGCCAGGTGATGAAAACGAGGGAGTCACGGAATTGGTAATGCGGTCCATGACTCCAATAGTAGATATTTAGTTCTTCCATGTCAGTATTTTATGGGGGTGACCACGTCCCAGTTGGCACAGAGTTTGATTGGGTTGGCGACGTCCCCGTCGCCAAAGCAGGCACAGCCTGCTGGTTCAGGCAGCCTTGCTGCCTCTGTCGAGCAGGAGCTCGACAGCCCAATGCTCGACAGCCCAAGTGGGTTGGCGACGT